>CACZNC010000019.1 GCA_902782445.1 uncultured Ruminococcus sp. | reverse complement strand
TCAAGGCATCAACTTCACATTATTGATGTAGCCTGTCCCTATCCATTTCAGAAGTTCTTGCCAGGCTTCTTTCAAGAAGCCGCGTAACCCCTTAGAAGGATTTAGTATTATAAGAATGAGCGGCTTCCCTGCGTCACAGAGAGGCCGCTTTTTCAAGGGGTTTCACAAGGGGAATCCATGGCCTCGGAGCCTTTGTCCCGGTCAGGTCCGGACAACGCAAGCGGAAAATCTCCGTTTCTCAGATAAACCTCCCGGTGACGCTCTCGGGACAGTTCCTGATTTCGTCGGGTGTACCGCTTGCAACGATCCTGCCGCCGTCCTCTCCGCCTCCGGGTCCCATGTCGACGATATAATCTGCCGCGCGGATCACATCCAGATCATGTTCGATCACAATGACCGTCGCTCCGTGGTCGATCAGCGTCTGAAATACGCTCAGAAGCGTTTCCACGTCCTTCGGATGCAGTCCGATCGTCGGCTCGTCGAAGACAAAAACGGAATCGTCCTGCTGTCTGCCCATTTCGGACGCAAGTTTCAGTCTCTGCGCTTCACCGCCGGAGAGCCCCGGTGTTTCCTCCCCCAGGGTCAGGTATCCGAGCCCGAGATCGCGCAAAATCTCCAGCCGCGGTTTTACGGCGGGCATTTCGCCGCAGAAACCGAGCGCGGAATCGACGTCCATGTCCATCAGCTCCGGAAGAGAACGCTCTTCGCCGGATTTGTTCCTGTACCGCACCTTTTTGGCGTCCTTCCCGTACCGCGAGCCGCGGCAGTCCGGACAGGGAATGTCCACGTCGGGCAGAAACTGAACGTCAAGCGAGATCTGTCCCGTCCCGTCGCAGACCGGACAGCGCAGAGACCCCGTGTTGTAGGAAAAGTCCCCGGCGTTGTATCCGTACTGCTTCGCGGATTTTGTCCTCGCGTAGATCTTCCGCAGTTCGTCGTGGATGTTCGCATAAGTGGCGACGGTGGAACGCACGTTGATGCCGATGGGCGTCGCGTCGATCAGCTTGACGTGCCGGATCCCCTCGGCCTCGATCTTCCGGACATGATCGGGCATCTTCCCGCCGCCGCAGAGAGCGTCCAGCGCCGGGACGAGGCTTTCCAGGATCAAGGTCGTTTTCCCAGATCCGGAAACGCCGGTTATGACGGTCAGCCCCGACTTGGGAATGTCGACCGTGAGCGGCCTGACCGTGTGGATCCGGTCGGTCTCCATGCGGATCGCGCCGTTCTCGAATCTTTTCCCCGTCCCCTGTCTGACGGGCTTCCGCTCGCCGGAAAGATATCTGCCGATGACGGAGACGTCTTTTTTCTCGATCTCTTCGACGGTCCCTTCGGCGATCACGGTGCCGCCGTTTGCTCCGGCCTCCGGTCCCATCTCGATGAGCCAGTCGGACTCCTTCAAAATCTGCGTGTCGTGGTCGACCAGAAGGACGGAATTCCCGTCCCGGACCAGATCCCGCATGACGCCGTTCAGGCCGACGATATTGGCGGGATGCAGACCGATGGAGGGTTCGTCCAGCACATAAAGGACTCCGGTCGTCCGGTTGCGCACGGCGCGGGCCAGCTGCATCCTCTGCCGCTCGCCGGTGGATAAGGTCGAGGAAGCCCTCTCAAGCGCGAGATATCCGAGCCCCAGATCCATCAGTCTCGCCGCGGCCTCCAGATAGGATTCGCATATATTCTGTGCCATCCGGCGCATCTCTTCCGGCAGGGAGGCGGGGACCCTCTTCACCCATTCGACGGAATCCTTCAGCGTCATTTCGCAGGCCTGATCGAGGGAGATCCCCATCAGCTTCGGAGCCCTTGCTTCCTCCGACAGCCTCGTGCCGTGACAGTCCGGGCAGACGTCCTCTTTGAGGAACTTTTCGACCCGCTTCATGCCCTTTTCGTCTTTCACTTTGTTCAGGGCGTTCAGGACGGTGGCCGTGGCGCTGTAATAGGTGAAGTCCATTTCGCCGGCGGTCGCCGTGTCCGCTTTCTTCGGGCGGTAGAAGATATGTTTTTTCTCCATGGGACCGTCGTAGACGATCTCTTTTTCACGGTCGGTCAGGTCCTTGAACGGGACGTCGGTCCGAACTCCCATGGCCCGGCAGACGTCGGTCATAAGTGACCACATCAGGGAATTCCACGGAGCGACGGCGCCGTCGTCGATCGTGAGGCTCTCGTCGGGGACCAGTGTGCTTCTGTCAACGGTCCTGATGGTTCCGGTCCCGCCGCAGCGTTTGCAGGCCCCGGCCGAGTTGAACGCCAGATCCTCCGCCCCGGGTCCGTAGAAGCGTTCGCCGCACTCCGGGCATACGATCTCTTGCATCAGGGCGACTTCGAATCCCGGTTTCGCATAATGACCGTTCGGGCAGCGATGGGAGGAAAGCCTGGAAAACATCAGGCGCAGGCTGTTGAGCAGTTCCGTTCCTGTTCCGAAGGTCGAGCGGATTCCCGGGACGCCCGGTCTCTGGTGCAGCGCGAGAGCCGCCGGGACATACAGCACCTCGTCCACGTCCGCTCTGGAAGCCTGCGTCATCCGCCGTCTGGTATAGGTCGAGAGGGATTCCAGATATCTCCTCGATCCTTCGGCATAAAGAACGCCCAGAGCGAGCGAGGATTTTCCCGATCCGGATACGCCTGCGATCCCAACGATCCCATGGAGCGGAATGTCCACATCAATGTTTTTCAGGTTGTGAACGCGCGCTCCCCTCACTTTGATTTTGTTCGGCTGATCCATTTTCATTCTTTTTTCTCATACCTCCTCCTGAACGGGCCGATCCTCCGATCCCATACGCGAAAAGGGACGTCCGAAAGGAAAGCGCTCCGTCAGGAAGTACCCGTGTTGGTTGTGTCTGCCCCGTTGTATTGTTTCCGGCCGGGTGTTCGATCTGCCGGCGGGCACGGACAAAGCTCCGATCCGAACGGGGAGTCTGCTCCTATTATACCCCGAAAGGGGCGGAGTGTCAAGAACGAAGGAATGTCACTCAAAAAGACATAAATATTCCTCTGAAACGTCTTGACACATCCCGCATTTTCTGATATCATAAGTGAAACAGCGCACCATCTGTATGGTGTTTCATGTCACTGAAAACAACACGAAGGAAAAGCAAGGAATGCCGAAACGCTTCTCATCAGAATTGCTCCGATCCACCGTTATTGAAAAACGGAAGAAGCTGGGAATGAAACAGGCCGATCTGTCCGAGGCCACGGGGATCCATCGGGGATTGCTGTCCCGCCTTGAAAACGGCAGCTTCACCCCCTCCGTCGATCAGATCCAGAGTCTCGCGGACACTCTCGGCTTTGAAGTGACGGATCTCTTTGTCGATACGCCGACCGACGCTCCGTCAGCCGCGCCCGGTTCGGAAGGCGGATTCCGCATCGCCGTCGCCGGAACGGGGTATGTGGGGCTCTCCCTCGCCGTTCTCCTCTCCCAGCACAACACCGTCACAGCCGTGGACATCCTCCCCGGGAAGGTCGAAAAACTCAACAACTGGATCTCCCCGATTCAGGACGAGTACATCGAAAAATACCTCGCGGAGCATGAGGAGCGCGGACTGCGCCTCAGGGCTACGACCGACGCGATGGAAGCCTATTCGACGGCTGACATTGTGGTGATCGCCGCTCCCACGAACTACGACCCGAACACAAACTATTTCGACTGCTCGGCCGTGGAGAGCGTGCTCAATCTGATCTCCGTGGCGACGGTGGAGAGGGAAGAGAAGCCCGCGGTCGTGATCAAATCCACGGTCCCGGTCGGCTATACCGCCCATATCCGCAAGAAGCTCGGCATGAACAACATCCTGTTCAGCCCGGAGTTTCTGCGCGAGAGCAAGGCGCTGTATGACAATCTCTATCCGAGCCGGATCATCGTAGGGTCCGACGAGGCGAACCGTCCCGCCGCCGAGCTCTTCGCGTCCCTGCTTCAGGCCGGCGCTCTCAAGCCCGACGTCCCGGTCCTCTTCATGCCCACGACCGAGGCCGAGGCGACCAAGCTTTTCGTGAACACATACCTCGCCCTGCGCGTCAGTTATTTCAATGAGCTCGACACCTACGCCGAGGTGAAAGGTCTTGACACCGCTCCCATCATCAAGGGAGTCTGCCTCGATCCGCGCGTAGGGGACTATTACAACAACCCCTCCTTCGGCTACGGCGGGTACTGCCTGCCCAAAGACACGAAACAGCTCCTCGCGAATTATCAGGACGTGCCGGAGAATCTGATCCAGGCGATCGTGGAAAGCAACCGCACCCGGAAGGACTTCATCGCGGACCGGGTCATGGAGATCGCGGGCACCTATACCGCCTCGGCCTCCTACGACTCCGCCCGGGAGAAAAAGCAGAAGGAGGTCGTCGTCGGCGTCTACCGCCTCACGATGAAGAGCAATTCCGACAACTTCCGCCAGAGCAGCATCCAGGGCGTCATGAAGCGGATCAAAGCCAAAGGCGCGGCCGTGGTCATCTACGAGCCGACGCTTGAAAACGGCTCGACCTTCTTCGGAAGCAAGGTCGTCAACAATCTGAAACGGTTCAAGTCGATGTGCGGATGCATCATCGCGAACCGGTATGATACCACCCTCGACGACGTGAAGGAGAAGGTCTATACGCGGGACCTGTTCAGAAGGGATTGAACTCTTTCATCCTTTTCGGACGTCCGCTGTGCGGCGGCATGAAAGAACGCCTGGCGGAGAAGCGGAAAACTCCCCAAAAGATGCAACAAAGGAAGATAAAACCATGAAATGCCTGATTCTCGCTGCGGGATACGCGACCCGCTTATATCCCCTCACGGAGAATTTCCCGAAGCCGCTGCTGAAGGTCGGGGATAAAACGATCCTCGACTGGCTGATCGAGGACATAGATACCGCGCGCCTTGTTGACGAATACATCGTGATCTCCAATCACAAGTTTGCAGAGCACTTTAACAAGTGGGCGGCCGCTCACACCCTTCCGATCACCGTGGTCGACGACGGAACAAGCACAAACGAAACCCGGCTCGGCGCGGTATGCGACATGCAGTTTGCGATCGAAAGCCTCGGCCTTGACGACGATCTCCTCGTCATAGCGGGCGACAACGTTCTGGATTTCAGCCTGACCCGCTTCATCAGGTACGCGGCAGAGAAGGGGACCTCCTGCACGATGCGGTATGAGGAAAGCGATCCCAAAAAACTGAAAAAGTGCGGTATCTCGGAGATCGGTCCGGATGATCTGCTCGAGAGCCTCGAAGAGAAGCCGGAGAATCCGAAGTCACACTGGGCGACCCCGCCGTTCTATTTCTACACACGGGCGGACGCTGCAAAGATCGGGGACGCCATCGCGGACGGATGCGGGACGGATGCTCCGGGAAGCCTTGTCGCCTGGATGTGCAGGCACTCGGTTATACACAGCATGGAGATGCCCGGGAAACGGTATGACATCGGCAATCTGGAAAGCTATGAAGCCGTGAAGCAGAACTACAAGGGAATCGAGAAATAAGAAGGAGCACAAGAGCATGGCCAAGACACACATTGATTTGAACAACAAGACAATCCTTGTGACGGGATCTCCCGGATTCATCGGAGCGAATCTTGTACTCCGCCTTTTGAAGGAACTTTCCGGCGGGGGTGTGATCTCCTTCGACAACATGAACGACTACTACGATCCGAAGCTGAAAGAATACCGGTTGGGACTCATCGAAGAGGCGGCGAAGACTTCCCCTGTAAAACACATCTTCGTCCGCGGATCCATTGCGGACCGGTCCCTTGTCGATCAGGTTTTCACAGAGTACAAACCGTCCGTTGTCGTGAACCTCGCGGCGCAGGCGGGCGTCCGATACAGCATCGACCACCCCGATGTGTATATCGAATCGAACATCATCGGTTTCTACAACATCCTCGAAGCGTGCAGGCATTCTTACGACGGCGGCGGGAAGGGAGTCGAGCACCTCGTGTATGCGTCCAGTTCTTCCGTCTACGGCGGCAACAAGAAGATCCCGTTCAGCACCGACGATAAGGTGGACACCCCGGTCAGCCTCTATGCCGCGACGAAGAAGAGCAACGAGCTCCTCGCGCATTCCTATTCCAAGCTCTACTCCATCCCCTCCACCGGCCTCCGCTTCTTCACGGTTTACGGACCGGCGGGACGCCCCGACATGTTCTACTTTTCCGCGACCCAGAAGCTCACGGCAGGGAAGACGATCCAGATCTTCAACTACGGCAACTGCAAGCGGGACTTCACATACGTGGACGATATCGTGGAGGGCGTTCTGCGTGTGATGCAGGGAGCCCCGGAGAAAGCGACCGGCGAGGACGGCCTCCCGCTGCCTCCCTACGCCGTCTACAACATCGGAGGAGGTACGCCGGAAAATCTGCTCGATTATGTCAGCACTTTGCAGGAAGAACTGGTGAGAGCCGGCGTCCTTCCGTCCGACTACGATTTCGAAGCCCACCGCGAGCTTGTCGGTATGCAGCCCGGGGATGTGCCCGTGACCTACGCGGACAGCGAAGCTCTCGAGCGGGACTACGGTTTCCGCCCGCAGATCGGGATCCGGGAAGGACTGAGACGGTTCGCGGAGTGGTATAAGGAGTATTATCGGGCTTGACTTCACATCGCCGTCTTCCCGCAATCCCGCGGCAGGGAAAGCGCAAACGCAAAAGGCTTGTTTCCCTGTGTGTTCATAACCGCTTTCGTTATGCCGCCGAAAGAAAGCGGACCACCGAAGAAGCGGAACAGGAAGCCGGAAATATGATACGACAATAAACCACGCCGTTGGAGAGAGAACTTTCCCGCGGCGTGTTTTCCATTCACCTGTGTCAGAAACACAAGGCATTTGAAAGCCGCTTCGATTGGGTCCGATTCTCGCGAAGAGGTGAAAATATTTCTCCCAGGTATTGCGTTTCGGCTGGGGGTGTGGTATAATTAGATATCTTTAAGTATCGTTTCATGGGAGAAACCTTCAAACGGAACAAGAAAAGAGAGGTTATTATGAGTAATCGCCATTGGAAAAGCAGGATCCTTGCTCTTCTTATCTCCGCAATGGCTTTAACCACAATGGCTGGGGCCGTATCGATCATCGAAGAGATTCCCGAAGTTGAGTCTATCAAGCGTGTAAAGGGATCAGAGCAGTTTGTGGCTGTCGATGAAATCGGAAATCCCGATGAGTTGCTGATGGACTACCTCATGGAAGAGGGAAAGTCCCAGGTGAAGGGAGCATCTCTGAGGTCGAATCCCCCGACTGCAAGCGGTTTGACGGGAATTATGAAGAAGGTCTACGATTATACTTTTGAGGAGATCAAGAAGATCGCGGCAGGAAATCGGGCAAGCGCACAGATCAACATTCCGCTTAAGCTCTTTGTTGACAAGATCTACTTTGTTGAAGATGAGTTAAATCTTGGAGAGAGTGTGTACGAGTTGGTAGACAATAATTGGACCCCGAAGAAAAAGGTAGCGGATTTAGCGGCTGAAAAACTATATAAAATGATTGAATTTCCAAATCCGGAGAAAATAGGTTATACCCTTAGAGCGGATTGCCCCTATGAATTATATTGGATGGCAAATGGGTTTGGCTATGGCACGCATGATATCGAGGTAAGACAGACATATTTAATTGATAATGGCACTCCCAAAGCAGTTTTCTATTTCATGAATTCGACAGAAACGGGAGAAGACTATGCAACGTATGATATTGACAAGATTGATATATATCAATATTCTTTTGATGTTAACCCAAGATATCAGTCTTCTTCAACGGATCCATACGCAATTGATATAGATAATATTTCATCTGTCTCAGCCGCTGTTAACACTGCAAAACAGATTGTCGTTGAAGCAGAAGATAAAACAGATTACGACAAGCTTGTCTATTACAAAGACCGGATTTGCCAACTGACTTCATATAATGATGCAGCGCGCGAACAGTCTTCCACTGGAGGCACCATTTCCGATACCAACCCATGGCAGCTTATTTGGGTGTTTGACGGAGATGACTCAACGACTGTAGTCTGCGAAGGCTATTCAAAGGCTTTCCAGTATCTCTGTGATTTGACCTCCTTTAACAGTTCACAGATCAGCTGTATTTCACCGACAGGCACGATGGAGTATGAGGGAGAAGGGGAACCTCACATGTGGAATATCGTGACAATGGACGATGGGAAAAATTATATGGTCGATGTCACGAACTGTGATGGCAATTCAATTGGTGCGCCTGATCAGCTATTCCTCAAAGGAAGTGGATCTGAAGAAACAGGTCTTGTTAATCCTTATACAAGAAAGCTTGATATATACGGAGAAGAAGAAACAGTTACATATACATATGATAATGATACGCTGCAGTTCTATGGTACAACTGCTCTCATTCTTTCAACGATAGATTATAATTACACTGCTCCTACAGAACCCATGTTTGTCAGGAAATCGTTAACCTTATCCGGTGATATAGCTGTGAACTTCTTCATGGATCTGTCGGCACTAACGGATCTATCCGTCAGGAATAACAGCTATATGGAATTTACGATTGGAACCAGTACAGAGGCAGTCAGAGTTGATTTCAACGCTGAAAACAAGAATTCTACCGGCTTATATTACGGCTTCACGTGTCACCTGAATTCGATCCAGATGGGCGATACGATAACAGCGGTCTATCATTATGGCAGTTCAACAAAGACAACTACATATTCTGTAGCCCAATATATTAAGGACTATGAAAAGGTGAGTGCTGGGTACGCACAGGAAGTTACTGATCTAGTTCACGCTCTCGCCGATTTTGGGCATTATGCTCAGCTTTATTTAGATGATGTTCATGATTCATGGCAGCTTGGAGTGGATTGTCAAGAAATAGAGGCATATACAAAATCGTATACGGAAAAGGATATTGATTATGTAACTAAGTGTGCCAAGGACTTTCCTTTTGATAAATCTGCGGCTAGTGAATTGAATGCTGACATTTCCTATATGCTGACCCTTGATACAGTTACTTCTATAACAGTATTTGTAGAATTCCGTGATGATTATTCTGGCAGTCTGATTCCTAATGATCCTTATGTTGCTTATGGGAATGGAGAAAGGTACGTTGATTTTGAAGTAGATATTTCAGAAACGACTAAAACGATTAAGTACACGATCAAAAACATCCCTGCCTATACACTTGGTACAAAGTTCAAAGTAAATCTTGGGTATGGATCTGCTTCTGTAGATGTATATGGTTTATCCTGTTCCAATTCCATCCTTAATGTAATGAGTAATCCTGATGATGTAAAAATTAATTTCGCAGTTGCTCTATATAGATATTTTGATGCTGCAAACAAATACTTTGAATACCAAGAATAATAAACAACTAAATGAGAAAGGATTAACGACAATGGAAAGATATGAAGAGTTGGAAATTGAGATCCTTGAATTTGAGGATGATATTATTATAACAAGTTTGCTTACAAATACTGAGAAATTTCCCGACGACTACGAAGAAAAAGAGGAAGAGGAATAAGTTCGCTTTTCCCTTATCCTAAACCACTCAGCCCCCTTCATCCACCCTCGGATAAGGGGGCATTCCCCTATAAAGGAGATCAAACTACGATGAAAAGAATCATAGCGTTCCTGCTTTCGGCAATGCTCGTCGCTTCCATGATGAGCGTTTCGGCTACAGCCTTCACCGACTCCCCCCAGATCGGCGACCCCTACCGTGCCGCAGTTTCCGCTGTCTCGGAGGCAGGTGTGATCAACGGATTCCCGGACGGGAGCTTCCTGCCGGAAAGCCCTCTGTCCCGTGAGCAGGCGGCGAAGATCGTGACCTTCATGCTCCTCGGCGAAACTGACGCGGCCGCCCTGGTCTGTGCGGATTCCCCGTACACCGATGTGGAAACATCCCGCTGGTCCGCTCCGGCGATCCGGTACTGCACGGAGCAGAACATCCTCCACGGCATGGGCGACGGGACTTACAAGCCTACATCCCTTCTCACGGGTCCCCAGTTCGCAAAAATGCTGTTGTGCGCCTATAAGGTGGGCGATCCCTCGAGATATGTGGGGGATGGCTGGATGGAGAATGTAGTCGGGGACGGTATGAAAGCGGGCCTCTTCGAGGGCGATCTCTCCATGTCCTCGGACAAGGCTCTTCAGCGTCAGCAAGCCGCACTGATGGCGTGGAATGCGATCAAAACAACCGCGCCTTCCGGCATATCCGGGGAGAGCGGTTCTACGACCTCCTCCGGAGAAAGCGGCAGCTCGTCCGGCTCTTCGACCTCTTCCGGAGAAAGCGGCGGCACGTCCGGTTCTTCCTCAACCGGGAATCCCCGGATCGACTTCAATCCGGGCGAATGGTTTACCCCTCCCTCCGAAGGAGACAGCACTGTGAGCCCTGACGTGCCGAATGAACAGCCGCCCGAAGAACCCGGGACGCAGCCCGGGCCGGGAAGCTCGACAGACGACACGCCTGACGGACCCGGCGAAAGCGGCGGAGAAAGCGGCGGCACCAACGAACTCCCCTTTGTTCCCTTCGACGGCGTGATCACCCTGCCCGAAATACCGTAAACCCTGCCCCTGCACCGTCCGCATAGCCGCGTCGCTTAAACGAAAAACAGAAAATCAGACTGCCCGTATCGGCCGAGTTCGGTACGGGCATTTTTGCGCGAAAAAATCAAAAAAATCTTCCCAAACCGCGTAACATTTCGCGATTTTTTTCGTTATATGGCTGAGGCACAAAATCTGGAAGGGGTATTGGAAAATGAAACGGATACTCGCTCTCGTGCTGCTGTTCGCGCTGGCCTTCGGGGGATGCCGGAAAAAAGAGACCGGACGGGATGAAACGCCCGTATCTCCCGATCTGCCGGAAGGGATCGCGGCGGAAAACGCTGCCGACTTCACCCTCATCGGCCGTACGCTCTGGATCCTCGCGGATGGGGAAGCCCGCACTGTCGGGGGACTTGAGAGAAATCTGCCGTTCCCGGAGGGATACCTGGCGAAGTTCATCTCCTACGACGGGAAAGAACCCGTATTCTGCTCGGAGGACGGCGTCCTGTACTGGAACGGGGAATTGATCCGCCTGCCCATCCCCGAGGACGAGCCGAAGGTCACTTCCTTCGCCGTGGCCGGGAATACCGCCGTCGCCGCTTATGCCCATGTGTGGACGAACGCGGACGGGACACCCTGGACGGACGGACAGCGGCTCGGCTTTTACAACCGTTCGTCGGGGGATTTCATTTCGGCGGATCCCATCTGGCCGGGGATCGCGCGGGTCTCGGAGTGCGACAGCGGGCATGTATGGGTCTCGAACATCGATCCCTACGCCGGGAGCGCGTTCTATCGGTACGACGTTGCCTCTATGCAGACGGACACGCCGGTCTCCATGATCGGCTGGGGGTCGAGCCTCGGCTTTGACCGGATGACCGGTACCCTGTATCTTCTGTATTCGGGAAAGGATTCGACCGGGAACAAGGTGAACAGCTTCAAAACGATCGAAGGGGGGACGGGCAAAACCGGTCAGATCCCCGTGTCCGGCCTTTTCGACGAGCCGCCGGTCAAATTCATTTTCTCCGACGGGATCCTCGTTTCCATGAGCCCGGACGGGACCGTGACGGTCATGGCGGACGCGCTGCCCGATCCCGAAAAGGACGAGCGGGCCGTCACCTTGCTTGTCATCAGCAGTTCCGATCCCTATTCTTCGCCGGTTTCCGAGGACGTGGCAAGGAGGCTCGAACCCATTGCGCAGAAGGCTGGGATCCGCCTGACCGTGAAGGAGGTGACCCGGGACCAACTGAACGTCAAGCTCTTGGCCGGGGATGACGATTTCGATCTGTACGAGCTCGGTTCTGTCTATTTCGAGCCTTCCAAGCCCGTCTGGGAACCGCTCGAGCAGTACCCGGCCGTGGCGGAGCAGCTCGGGAAGATGCTCCCCGACGCCGTGCGCCTGTGCTCGTATGACGGCCATGTCTTCGGCGTCCCGATCAGCGGCAACAACAGCTGGCTCCTCGATGGGATGCGGGAGAAGATCATGGAAGAGATCGGGCTCACCCGGGAGGAGGCGGACCGCATCGGGATCACGGACGGAACATGGACCCTCGACGACTACTACGATCTCGCCGTCCGCGTGAAGGAGCACGGCTATACGATTTCCGCCGGCTTCGGGCGGAACTTGGACGAGTACGCGCTCCTGACTTTCGACACGGAACATGGAACGCTGAACGATCCCGACGGCGCACTGCTTAAAAAGCTGCTCCTCCACTCGAAGCGGATGAATGACGAAGGATTGATTGTGGACAAATCCAAAACGCCGCATTGGAGCGACAACCCGGACATTCTGTTTTATGATTATTCCAGACCCGACAGCACGGCAGTGACCGCCGGTATTCCGATCGCGTGGCCGCCGCGGATAGACGCGCAGCAGGAGCAGCGGTTCATGGTTTCGCTCCAGTACGCGGTCATGAATCCGGTCTCCCGGCATAAGGAAGCGGCGGCGGAGCTTTTGGCGCGGATGGTCGATCCGGACGGCGGATACACGCTGCTCGGCGCGGGGAAATGGGATATCTGGCTGTATAAAAACGCGGAAAAGCGGATGAAGACCGACGCCGCGAAGAAGAACTGGGAGACCTACCTCTCGCTCATGCCGTACTTCCGGACGCAGATCCCTTTTACGAACGAGTGGGCTGACTATGCCTATGTGGAACTCTGGAAATACCTGAACGACGAACAGGATCTCGACTACACGGTGAAGCGGATCCTCGACCGGGCGAAGATGGTTTTGGAGGGATAAGATGAAACGGATGCTTGCGCTGATCCTGACGGCTGTACTGCTCATGGCGGGAGCCTGCGGGAAGAAAAACGGGAGCGGGGACGAGCATGAAAAATCCGCCCCCATTCCCGACATGACCGTCTCCGCGGGGGGACTCTGGCCGGATCTGGCGGTCACGGAGGAGGAGATCTTCTGGTGCGGGGACGGGCGCGTCTTCCGCCTCGATCCCCGGAAGGACGGGGAAGGGACGCTCTTCTATGAGGGGACGTATATCACGAAACTCGCATCCGACGGCGAACGTATGGCGGTGTGCTCCGCGGACGGGGAGGGGATCGTCGGCGTACCCGGGGAGGAAGGATTCAAAGACCCCGCCGATCTGCGCCTCCCGGTCCCCGAGGGATGTATGCTGAGCGGGCTGGTCCTCGCCGGAGATACGGCAGTGTTCCTGTGGCGGCCCGCGGAAAACGGACCGGACCGGCTGGGCTTTTACAATCTCGCAAGCGGGGACTTCATAGAAGACACCCCGATGGAAAACGGATCCTGCATTCTCGCGGCGGGCGGAGGAGAGCGGATCTTCGTCTACTGGCAGGACAGAAGCGGCGGGACCAATCTGCTCTACTCGTTCAACGTCCATTCCATGAAGCGGGAACGGGATTTTACCGTCAGTGCGAAGGTGAAAGCCTTCAATGCCATAGGATACGATCCTGCCCTTGACCGGTTTTATGCCCTCGATCAGTCCGGCGGCGCATCGGGATCCTTCCTGTATGTCTGGAACCCGGAGGATCCGAAGGACGTGGAGAAGATCGAACCCCATGACGCGATCCGTCAGGGTCCCACCAAACTCCTGTTCCTCGGGGGCTCCGCGGTGGTGCTCCACGGAGCGGATGGGAAGATAACAGTCTGCCGGGATTATCTGGCCGAAGAGGGGAATGTGACGGTGCTCGTGCCGATGGGGGAAAGAGAGTACTATCTCGACTCCATCGCCTATGTCGTCAGGCGCGACCACGGCGTCAGGCTCACCGTGAAGAGAATGAAGGAGGAGGTCATCAACACCAAGCTCCTCGCGCAGGACGACGATTTCGATCTGTATTTCGCTAACGGACGCATGCTCAATCTGAACTATCCCGTGTGGGAGCCGTTGGAGGACTTCCCGCTCATCCAAGAGTAGACCTCGCTGCTTTTCGACGATATCGTGCGGATCTGCTCGGTGAACGGTCACATCTTCGGCCTGCCGTACCGTATGCAGCTCTGGAACTGCTTTATCCCGTGGAACGAGAGCGTCGCCGAGGCCTGTGGGGTGGAGAAGCCGAAGCCGGGCTGGACGCTCGACGATTACACCGCCCTTGCGAAAAAAGTGAGGGAAAAGGGCTGCTATATAGACTGGGCGCGTCCTTCGGTCCACCTGCAGGACTATATGTGGAACTTCTTCGACCCCTTCGGGACTGGGACGGTCAACGACGACGGGACGATCCTCAAAAAATACCTCCTCTGGGAAAAGGAACTCTGCGACAGCGGCCTCCTCTTTGACGGAAACTATCAGGAGGCGAAGGAATCGGGCAAGGTGCTCTTCGTCGGCTCCAACCCCTCCTCCATTCTGTACGGCAACCGGGAGATCTTCGTCACTCTCCCCACCTTCGACGGCGTGGAACGGTACAGCGACGAGTCGGTCTTTCTCCTCATGAATCCCCATTCGAAGCACAAGGAGGCGGCGTCCGCGGTGCTGGCGGAGATGATCAGCCCGGACAACATCGAGTATTCGACCCCGAACCAGAGCGTGTATTATTATAAGGATTTCAGCCTCTATACCTTCAATTACGTGCTGAACTGGCAGGAATCCCTGGACTGGGCGAAGACCCCGGAGGAACGGGCCGAACGGGAAGCGAAGCTCAGAGAAGACATAGAAGAAAGCCGCGAGGAGGAGATCCTTTCCGGGCGGTATACCGATATCTGGAACATGGACGAGGAGACGAAGGAGCGGTATGAATTCTATCTGCACATCATGGCCCACTACCGCCTCGGACGGTCGTACAACGACGAATGGCTCCGTTTCGCCGCCGAAGAGGAGGACAAATACCTCGACAACGAGCAGGACCTCGACTACACGGTGAAGCGGATCATGGAAAGGGCAAAGATGGTGTTTGAGGGATGAAAAAGATGAAAAGATTCCTGACAGTGTTTTTGACGTTCGCGCTCTTCCTTCCGGGATGCGCCGGAAAAAAGACGGAAGAATCCCCGCCTCCTATTGAAACCGGGATCGCGTCGGAAAACGCGGCGGATTTTGCCGTGATCGGCGGGGAACTCTGGGTGATCGAGGACGGTGAGGCGCACAGGGCGGGGGAGACAGAGGAGAAGGAGACGGACCCCGACAGAGAACCTTCGCCTTCGGATCCTTCCCCCGACCCGTCACCGGAACCCCCAGCCGACACGGAACCGGGATTTGACGCCGCGTTCATCGCCTCGGACGGAGGAGCCGACGGAAAGACGCCGATCCTGTGCTCCCGGGACGGCGTGATCTTCTGGGACGGCGAGACCGTCCGCCTGAACATCCCGGAGGCAGTAGTGGAAATCACGTCCTTCGCCGCCGCGGGGGATACCGCAGTCGCCGCTTATGCCGTCACGGAAGAGGACGGGAAGCCGGGAAACCGCCTTATCTTTTACAACAGGACAAGCGGAGATTCCATCGCCGGGGATCCCCTTGTGCCTGGCCGGGCGAAGGTCCTTCCCTGCGACGGGGAACACGTTTGGATCATGAATCAGCCGATGGATTTCACCTGTTATTTCTACCGCACGGACGTCCGTTCCATGCAGAGCGATCTGCCGATCCGGTGGGAGGATTACGTCGTCTGCGCCGGGTGGGATGCGGCCTCCGAAACGCTGTACGCCGTCGCCAGCCGGGGAGGAAAGATCAGCGAAGACGGGAAGACGCTGATCGACGAGAAATTCGTCCTCCACGTGTGGGATTTCGGCGAGGGAGAGGGCGTGCTCCTGCCCTTCGAGCCGGAAGACGGGAAACAGCCCGCGGACATGAGCGTGTCGGAGGGAAAGATCATCCTCAAATACGAGGACGGTACCCTCTCCGTCAGGGATGCACCGCCGATGACTCCCGCCGCGGACGACGGAAAGACGGTGACGCTGGCCGTGGTCCCCGCCGCCGATCCGCGCGCCCAGTCCTTTTCCGAAGGGATCGGAGAGGCCCTCATAACAAGAATGGCAGAAAAGGGTCTGACGATCCGGCTGAAGCGGCTCTCCGCCGAGAAGATCAACGTCAAGCTGCTGGCCGGGGACGACGATTTCGATCTGTTCGTGATGGAGGGGAGCAGGTTCTTCGGCGGAAAGGGCTATTGGGAACCCCTCGAACAGTACGGCGCGATCGCGGAGCAGGCGGACAAGATGCTCCCCGACGCCCTCCGCCTCTGTTCGTATGACGGGCACCTGTTCGGCGTGCCGTGTCAATTCAACCCCGGATTCTCCCTGCGGGTCCTGTCGGAAAAAGCCGCGGAGAGAATGGGGCTGACCGCGGAGGAACTTAGCGAAATCGGCCTGACGGACGGGACCTGGACGGTGGACGACTATTACGCCCTCGCGCTCCGGGCAAAGAAAAACGGATGCTCCGTCAGCCGGGGAATGGTGCCCTCCCTTTCGGACTGGGGCTCACGATACATGGATCCCGTCTCCGGCAAGGTCACGGACCCGGACGGCGCAGTCCTGAAACATTATCTCGAGATCTTAAAGAAGATGCAGGACGGAGGGCTCTTCTGGGAGGGCGGCGCGGACGGCTTTGAGAAAATGATAAGCGGCGAAGAACTCGACGATCTTCTTCTGAACGCCTATTTCCCTCCGCCGTCGGACGAAGAAGGCTCCGCCGTGATCGCGGGGAAGACACTCGTGTTTTCGCCGACCTTCGACGGGGAGCGCAGTTATTCCGTCGGGATGTCGTATTTCCTGATGAACCCGAAGTCCCGGCACAAGGAAAACGCCGCGAGAGTTCTCGCCTGCATCCTCGATCCCGAAAATGAATTTCTGTCCTACTCGACGGTGGATTTCTACTTCTACCGGCAGGACGAGGAACGGATGGAAACGGAGGCGGCCAGGCGGAACTGGGAGATCATCCTCGACGCCATGCGGTATTATAAGATCCAGCCGGCCTTCTACGACGAATGGATGGTTTACGCAAACGCGGAGGAGGAGAGATACCTGAACAACGAGCAGGACCTCGACTACACGGTGAAAAGGATCCTCGAGAGGGCAAAGATGGTATTGGAGGGATGAGGAAGATGAAAAGACTGATTGCCATACTTCTGACATTCGCGATGTTTCTCCCGGGATGCGGGAAGAAGGCGGAAAAGCCGGAAGAGGCGCCCGTGGATCTGCCGGACGGGATCGCGGCGGAGAAGGCTGCCGATTTCGCCGTCGCCGGAGGGAAGCTGTGGATCCTCGCGGAGGGGGAGGTACGTTCGGTCGGAGAAGAACCGGAGACCCTCGACCTGCCAGACGGATTTGCGCCCGCTTTCCTCTCCGCCGGGGAGACCGGACCCGTCCTGTGCACGTCGGAGGGCGAGATCTTTTGGGACGGGGAGACTGCGGTTCTGTCCATCCCGGAGGAGAAGCCCGAAATCACCTCCTTCGCCGTCGCGGGGGATACTGCCGTTGCGGCCTACCTGCATACTTCGGAGGGATGGGGAGAGGGGAACCGCCTCGTCTTCTTCAACCGCAGTACGCACGACTGCATCACGATGAATCCCCTTCGCGAGGGGTTCTGCCAGGTGATTCCGGGGAACGCGGAAAGCGTCTGGATCCTGAATTTCGGATTCGCCGACGTCGCCTGGTCCGCTTACCGGTTCAACCTCCGCACCATGCAGCCGGATGCCCCCGCCGTCCTCAGCACGGGCTGGGATATCGCTTCGGCCGCCTTTGACAGCGGGGAGGGTGCGCTCTTTCTGACACAGCGGATGAAAAACGGGGAAACCGAAATTCTCGCCCTCGAAAGGCTGATCTCCGGCGACGAAAGACCCGTCAGGATCGGCGCTCCGAAACCCTCTTACGGGGAGGCTGTGAAAATCGCGCTTCACGCCGGCCGTCTGTTCGCGCTGGACAAAGGCGGAACGGTGACGCTGCTGTCGGACTGGAAGCCGGAGGACGGCGGACGGGTCGTGACCATCGCCGTCATTCCGTCCGAGTGGAAAAACAACTTTACCCTCTCCGAAAGGTGCGCGGAGAGGCTGGCCCTGCTCGGCGGAGAAGAGGGCATATCCGTGAACATTCTCCGGCTGACCGAGGATCAGATTTCAATCAAGCTCCTTGCCGGGGATCCCGACATCGACCTCTTCTGGATGGACGGAGACAGACTCTTTCCCGAAAAACCCTTCTGGGCACCCCTCGAAGGGTACTCTGCTATCGCGGAACAGGCGGAGAAATTGACCGACACGGCGATCCGTTTTTCGTCCTGGAACGGGCATCTTTTCGGGATCCCAATGCACGGCTTGCTGGGATATGTCAACCGCTATGTCAATGAGGACAAAGCGGCAGTCCTCGGTCTCGATAAGCAGGAGATGGATGCCCTCGGCATGACGGACGGCACATGGACCCTCGAAACCTTCGGGGATCTCGCCCTCCGCGCAAAGGAGAAGGGGATCCTTGTGTCCCAGTTTTTCCTGCTCGGAATGGACGACTACGCCGCCCGGTACTTTGTCGGGAACGGAGACGGAACGGGGACCCTCACGGACGAAAACGGAAAGGCTCTCCGCTCCATGCTCTCGCTGGCAAAGAAGCTGAAGGACGGCGGAATGACGGACGATTTCGCCCCGGAGGAAGACGCGCTTCTCAAAACGAGAGGGACCCCGGAGGAGATCCTCGTGCAGATCCCCACTTTCGACGGAGAACGGAGATACCCCATATCCCTCCATTATATGATGATGAACGCGGCGTCGGAGAACAAGGACGCGGCAGCCGAGATCCTTGCGATGGCGGCGAACCCGGACAACGGGCTGTATCCCCTCGACATATCCGGCTTCCTTCCGTACCGGGACGCGGAGGAAAGACTTGCCGCACTGGGGCGGGACTTCGATTTCGATCTGTATCGGAGCGCGGAGCCGTATTTCGTCACGCTCCCCGGGATGGTCGGCGAATGGATCCATTTCGCCGGAGCGGAGGCCTGGAAATACCTCGACGACGAGCAGGACCTCGACTACACGGTGGGGCAGATCGTCGAGCGGGCAAAGATGGTGCTCGAGGGATAAAACACCCGGATCCGTCTTGACAGAAACCTCATGAGTGTGCTACAATAAGAGCATGAACGACAAAGGAAAAGAAAGGCCGCTCCATGAACAAAGCGGAAAAGATCTGGAATGAATACAGCCGCCTGATGCTGTATATCGCGCGCGGCTTTTTCGGCGATACCCCGGACGCGGAGGACGCGGTGTCGGAGGCGGTGGAACGGATCCTCGTCTGCCTCGATCAGTTCGGCGAAGTTCCGTCCCCACCGTCCCGGACACTGTGCGCCGTCATCACGAAAAACGTCTGCCGGGACATCATGCGCCGGAAAAAGCGACTTCCCGAGACGGAGGAATACCCGGATGAAAGGCCCGGAGCAGGCGCGCCCTCCGCGGAATCCGTCTGGTTTTCCGCCCAAACGGTGGAGGGCGTGAAGCGGTGCGTTTCGCGTCTGCCGGAGTCCTATGCGGATATCCTGCGGCTGAAAATGGAGTGCAGGCTGACGGCGAAGGAGACGGCGTCCGCGCTTGGGATCTCCGAGGGAAACGCCCGCATCCGACTGCACCGGGCCCGGGCCGCGCTGGTCGAACTGATGAAGGAGGAAGGACTGTTGTGACTGCCATGAACGATAAAAACAGGGAAGAAAGGCTGCTCGACCGGGTTTTCGAGCTTGCCTTTGAAGAAGAAGCTGCCGAGGTCCCGACGGAAGAGGAGATAAAGACCGTCGTGCCGCCCGCGCTGGACAGAAGGATCCGGAGAAAGATCCGTCTTCACGCCGCGCAGGACCTTGTGAAAAGCCATGCCCGGGGGATCGCCGCCGCGTTCGTGTGTGTCCTCGCGCTGGGAATCGTCCTCGCCGTCTCGATGCGGGCCTCCGCCGACGCGCCGATGTGGACAATGACCTCGGAGACGGACGCATACGGGCAGACGCTGCTTGTCTCCTTTGTGACAAAAGCGGAGCTCCCGCCGGATCCCGGAAAGATCGAACCCCGCTCTCTGGCCTCCGCCCTCGCCGAACCGGTCCCGGAACGCACGGCCTCCTACCGGACGGACGCGGCGTACCTGGAGGAATACGAGGGCGGAATCCGGTACGAACAGTGTCTGCTTTCGGAGAGCGGCGTCACGGTGATCCCGTCGAAGGGCCGGACGGTGAAGAACATCGTGATCGGCGGGCTGTCGGCGGTGCTGGCCTTCGACGACCGATCCGCGGCGATCCTCTGGCAGGACGGCGTCTGCTCCTATCTGCTCACGGGACCGTTTACCGCTGACGAAGCCATGCGGACCGCGAGATCGCTGACGGGGGAATGAGGCGGGTGAATACCATGTCGATTTCGTCATACTGAACTTATCAAACGTCGGGAGATTGACACCGTTCCCCTTTTGTGGTATAATGTTCCAAAAGAGTCAGGTCTCCCGGAGGTTTGTTATGAAAAAGGCCGTTCTTGTGGCTCTCTGCGCCGTGACCCTTTTTCTGCTTGTTTCGTGCGGGGAAAAAGCAATAGACGTAGGGGATATTTCACCGGACAATACGGATTACACAAGCGTGAAAGTGTCCGGTTCCATAAATCCGTCAAAAGCCGCGGAGTATTCCGACGACATGGACCGGTATCGGCTGACGGTCCCGGACGGGTCGGCGCGCTTTGATATACCCAAGAGCGTGATTGACGGAGTGGGGTACGGCGACTATTACTATTACATCGTGGCCGAAAAATCCGCGGTATACCGGGCCAATATCTCGACCGGGGAGACTGTCACGTTTACGGAGGACATCGGATATCCGGTACAGATCTGTACGGACGCAAACGGGGTTTATGTGTGCGACAAGCGGATGGATGAAATTGTCCGTTTCGACTTCGACGGGGTGCGCCGGGATTCCGTTGAATTGCCTGTGAGAATCAGAGATTTTAACAGGTATGCAGATTGGGCATATATCGCGTCCTTCGAGCATTATGACGGAGTTTTGATGCTTGCGGCGCGGGACGGCGTATGGACGCTGGCCGACGGAAAATCGACGTGGAAAAAAGTTGACGTCACCCTGATGGGAGGGGAAGTCATCAGCGACGCTTCTCTTCGGTCCAATAAACGTATTGTTGTTGGCATTTTCTTCGATGACAGAGTTCATTATCCGACCACACAGGTCATCGAATGCGACCTGAACGGGAAGAAACCCGTGTCGCTCTCGTCCGATCTGAACTATCAGACCTTTTTCTGCAATCAGAACCGGGTCTACGGCGTATCCCGCGACGGATGCCGTCTCTACGAGCTGACGGAGAAGGGCAAGATCTTCATCCAGACCCTGAGACCGAGTGAAGACGCGGCCTTTGGAACGGCGCGGCGTGTGATCGTGTCCGGCGGATCTGTCTGTGTTTTATGGGTTGTAGAAACTTATATAAGCACATTCCCCATGGCGGATGAATACAATACGGTCCGTCTGATCGTGCCCGTCTCCGAAACGGACCGCGTCAACAGGATGGTGGATTCCGTATCTTCCGTAGGGGTACGGTATCAAATCTACGACGACTCCGTTTTTTACGATAAACTGAGCGCGTCGCTGCTCGCGAAGGACGCCGACTTTGACGTCGCGCTGGTCACGGGGGATTCGGATGAGTTGACTTCGCTGCTCTTATCCCTTCTGAAAAACAGGCAGTATGCGGATCTTTACGGGGATGAGGAACTTCGTCGTCACATCGGAGAAATGTTTCCGGGGATCGGTTCGATGATGGAGGCGAACGGAGCGTTTACGGTCCTGCCCCTCGGATTTGAGGAAAGGTTTTACGGCTTTAACGAAAGCGCTCAGAACGCGGGTTTTTCGCTGCCTGCGCAGAACTGGACGATCACGGAGGCGGGACAATTCGCAGATGAACGGAAACGGGATGGGAACGGATTCAGCCTGTTTTCGACGAACGAGAACACGAGCACCCAGATCCTTCTTTCCATGGCGGTCAGTTCCGTTCAGGCATCCGTCAATATGCTGTCAAACGATATCGGCGTAAAGGCGCAGTCCGCGCTGAACGATCTTTTCGTGACCTTGGAGAAGTACAGGGACGACGGCGTCCTCTTCGGCCCGAAACCCGCGTTCACCCCGATCGGGAACGGCGTTTTCATCCCGTATGGCGTGCTGAGTACCGCCCACACCGCCCGTTTTTCCCTGCCGCCGCGGGCTGTGAAAAGTGCTTCCGCAAAGCCCGACATCGGGGAGGGTTCTGCCCTGACGGAAGGCAGACAGCCGCTCATGATCACCGGTTTCCTGTTCGTCAATCCCAATACGGACCGGCTCGGACAGGCACTGAATTTCCTCGCCGACATGACGAACGAAGAAAACCGATACAACGCTTTGATTTACGACAGCCCGCTCTGGCCCGATCTCATGCAATATTACCGGGACGTCGATTTGTCCTACGACCCGGAGACGAACGAGCCGTATTACGATCCCCACCGGGAGCCGGTCGTACAGCCGGAGAAATGGGGGTATTACATGAAACTCGACGAATTCCTGCCGGACTGGTACGCAGGCTCGGAACTGAATCTTGTCACCGTCTCGGATCGCGCGGAACAGGCGGTAAAGGATTTCTGCGACGGAAAGGTAAACGGGGACGACTGCGCGAAAGTCCTGTATGAAGAACTGATTTACAAACTAAAGGGGTAAGCCATGAAAAAGAAAACCGACATTCTCTTATTGCTCCCCTCCCTCGCGGGCTTTTTGACCTTCTTCATCGTCCCCTTCGTCTATTCGTTCTACTACGCCTTCACCGAGAACGCCTTCACGAAGAAGTTCGTCTGGTTCGACAACTTCAAGCGGCTGTTTGAGAACGAATACTTCAAGCTGGCGATGAAGAACACGGGAAAGTTCACCGTCCTCGCCGTGCCGCTGACGATGGCGATTTCCCTGATCCTCGCCCTCCTCCTGGTACGGTTTGCGACGCGGCTGCCGTTTGTCAAGTCCGCGCTGTTTCTGCCGGTGATCCTGCCGTCCGCGACCATCGTGATGCTGTGGAACGCCTACATCTCTGCCTTCACGCCGTTCCATTCTCTTCTCTTGATCTTCCTCTGGAAGTACGGCGGTCTGAACGTGATGTTGATGCTCACGGCCCTGTCCGGGATGGACAAGAGCATGATCGAGGCCGCGAGGATCGACGGGGCAAACGTGTTCCAGCAGACCGTCCGGGTGACGCTCCCGAACATCGCGCCGACGCTGTTCTTCACGTTCATCCTGTCTGTGGTGAATTCCCTCAAGGTCTTCCGTGAAAGCTATCTGCTTTACGGAAACTACCCCGACGAGACGGTCTACATGCTCCAGAACTTCCTGAACAACCATTTCGCCAAGCTGAACTATCAGTACATCTCCACGGCGGCGATCTTCTTCGCGGTGATCGTATATACAATAGTGGCTGTCGTCTTTGTAGCTGAAAAGAAATGGAGCGAGTCGATATGGTGAGAGACGAGGGGAGACGCGGCTTCTTTGAAAAGAAGCCTGGCAAGAAACTTTATAAAGGGAAAAAGAAATGGCTTGACCTTTGCGCTTCGGTCATGCTTATCGCTTTTGCGTTGTTTATTGTGTCGCCGGTTATCATTGTAGCAGTCCGGGCCTTCTCGGAAGGAGTGCAGCCCTTCGTGGACTTCTACGTCTGGAAGCCGACGTATCTGCGCGGGCTGGCAAACTCTCTCATTATCAGTCTGTCGGCGAGCCTCGGGACGGTGTGCGTCTCCGTCCTCGCGGCGTATGTGTTCGCAAAGGTGAAATTCAAGGGGCGGAGCGTGATTTTCTACCTCTACATCATCGTCATGATGATGCCGTTTCAGGTGACGCTTCTGCCGCAGTACATTGTGTCAAGACGGTTTGCGCTCTACGATACGCCGTGGGCCATGATCCTGCCGGGGATCTTCGCTCCATTCGCCGCGTTTCTCCTGACGCAGGTGATGAAGTCCGTCCCGGACGAGCTGATCGAGGCGGCACGGCTGGACACGGGCTCGACGTTGAAAATCATCTGGCACATCATCGTCCCGACGATCCGTCCGGGAATCATCTGCGCGTGGGTGCTGAGCTTCACGGAACAGTGGAACGCCGTCGCCGAGCCGATCATCCTGATGGAGACCAGAGAAAAGTACCCGCTGGCGATCCTCTTGAACGAGATTCAGCCGGGGGATGTCCTTGGATTCGCGGCGACGCTCATGTTCTTCTTAGCACCGCTCCTGCTGTTCTCGTTCTTCGAAGACGAAGTTATGGAAGGATTGGGGGATTACGGGCTGAAATGAGAGGAGTGCCAGTGAAAAAGCGCAATACTGCGGTTGTTCCAGTGCTCGTTCTGACCTTACTATTCCTCATGACCGGCTGCGCAGACAGGGCGGGAGAAGCCGCGGACAATAGAGAAACAAAGAAACCGGAGCCGGACGATTCCGTATTCTATGAAGACAATTCGGTGTACCGTTGGGGGAAGCCGAATGCGCTGGAATTTGTGATTCCGCGGGTCCCGGATCCAGTGAGTTCCGAGAGTTTTTATGAGGATTACGGTCCGGTCGCGGTACGCGGCTTTTCGCTGGATTGCCTGTACCGGGATATGGAAATACAGGATGGAGATTTTTGGAGTAATGGCACCAATTTATATTATCCGAAAGATGACGGGAACTGGGGGAAGGTTTGTACCCGTGACGATTGCAGGGAAGACATAAATTTGCCGTGCGTTCATGTGATTACGGGGGCCACTATTCCCGTTCGGTTTGAGGACGCCGTCTATTTTCCCGCCTCTTTCGCCGGGGTGGAGGGCGGCGTGCAGACGTTCGCCGTTCTGGAATGGAAAATCGGCGCGAATGATTTTGACAAGCTCTTTGAAACAAACTGCATGATCACCTCTCTGCACGTTGTAAACGGCGTTCTCTATATCGGGACGGTCAGCAATCTCCCGGACGCGCCCTGGCTGTGGTACGCGGTCCGCATGGATCGGGAGATTTGTTCTGAAAGTTCAACGCAGGATGTCCTGCTATTTGGTGAAGACGGAATCGTGTCAATCGGAGCAATGGGCGTAACAGTTCTGGACGAACTGCTGAATCCCGTGAGAACGATTCTTGACAGGCAGCTGTACGGAGCTCTAGCAGGCGGCTATTACTGGTATATTGAAAACGGAGATTTGTGGCGGATCAGAACGGATCAGCGCGCGAAAAGCGAGAAGGTTCTCTCGGGCGTGTCAGATTTCAGCGTATCAGGGCGGTATCTGTGGATCGTTGATGCAGAAACCGGAAAACTGCGGCGCACTGAGTGGAAAGCCGGGAGTTCTCTCGGTACCCCGAGCATTGTTTTCTCTCCCGCCGAGGGGGAACGGATCGAGACATTCGGCCAGAGGCCGGGCGAATTTCAGAAACCGGTGTGCGGTGACAGTGTGTCTTGGATTGTCGTATCCGAGGACAGCGGTGCTGGAAAAACGAACCGACAGATTTATGCTGCCTCCGCACGTGAAAAGGCTGTGCTGTTGTGGGAATATGATTCATAAACCGTACACATTCGGGGAGCCTGTTTCGATAAAGTTATGGAAAGGTTCTCGGATTACGGATTGCGAGCTGAAATGAATAATCTGGAATCTGTAAAGGAGGCTTCCATGGAAAACGCAAAAAAGAGAATCATCATCGTCTCTGTGGTCATTCTGATCTTTGCCGTCCTCGCGTTCCTGTTCGCCTACCACCTGCCGGAGAAAATCGAGGCGACCGTCCGCGTGACGCCGGAATTCGGTGTGGCGGAGCTTGCGGATCGGGAGATGGAAATCACGCTCCGGGTGAAGCGGTGGAAGATGCTGTTTTCGGCGGATCGGCTTGCGGGAAGCGTTTCGGTGGACGGCATCGAATACTCCAAAGCGCAAGGGTGGCGGCTGCCGAATCAGTTCCACACTCCCCATCCCGCGACGGACGGAAAGGCGCACATTGTGACCTCGCAGGAAGTGCTGGACTGGATGCAGAATTACGTCGATCTTGTCCTCGATGGCAGGCAGGCGACCCTTCATTATTCCAACTTCCCGGCTGAAAAAATCGCGACGTATGTGTTTTCGGTTGATGACAGTAAATAAGGCGGGGGGTTGTGAGACGGACACCGGAGCTGTAAGCCGAAAGGAGATGGAATTCTGTGCAAAAGGCGAAAATAAGAAAAATCCTTCTGATCCTCTGCGTGATTCTTGCGGCACTGCTGTTGATCCTGTATCACCTCCCGCGGACGTTCCGGTGGTCGGGGACGGCCGGATCCCACGTGAACGGCGTCGACGCGGCGGCGGAGCTTGAGATCGACGTCCGGATGTGGCCGAAGCTCTTCCGGGAGCCGGATTTCACAGGTTCCGTCACCGTGGATGGGGTGCTGTACGAGGATCTTCGGATGGACAGCCGTTTCGTGAAGCGTCCGTTTGTCCCCGCCTCCCGGAAAACGGAGATCGCGGAGAATCAGTCGAAGGTCTATAACGATTATCTCTCCCTTCGTCTGGAACGGTGGACGGGGACCGATATGCTGACCGTCTGCGCGCGCGGCGGCGGGATCACGAAGGAGGCGCCGATGGGGGTGGTCAGCCGGATCTATGATATTCTGCTCAAATGAGAGGGAGGGAAGAAATGAAACGAAAGATCATCGTCCTGGTTCTCTGCCTTTTCGCCGGTATCTGTCTCTTTTCCTGCGGCAGGACCGAGAAGGCGGAGGAATATGTCTACCCCACCGAAACCTACGCCACCCCGCCGGACCCGGTCATCGACGGTTTCGACGGGAAAAACAACGGAATCATCCTTGACGGGAACACGCTGTATTACGCGTCGGACACCGGCCTGTTCCGCTTCGATGAAGAAACGAATACAGGAGTGCCGGTTCTTGAAAAGCCCGTCGATTTCGTCGAGAAATACCACGGCGCGATCTACGCGGTCTCGCTGGAGGAAAGGACCCTTTACAGGATCGAAAACGGCGCGGCGGAAGCAGTCGTGACCGGCCTTGACGAAAGGATCACTCCGGAAAATGCCTTCGGGTTTGCCATCTGTGATACTTGGTTCGTGTTCCTCGGCAGGGATCCGGAAAACGCCGCTCAGCCCCTCGCCCTCTACAAAATCGACCGGAAGACCGGAGAAACGACCGCCGTCCCCGTGGCCTCCTCGATCAGCAAAGTTTTCAGCTACGAGGGGAACCGCCTTTTCCTCTACAACGACGGATGGCAGAGCGACAACTATTATTTCGCGCTGTACAACGCGGAGACGGAGTTGGAAGACGATCGGATCCCGATCTCCCAGACGGGAGTGAGCGACGCGGAATACTGTCCCTACAACGATTCGCTCCTGATGGTCGTACGGGACTCCATCACGCAGAGGATGACACTGAAACAGCTTTCTCTTGAGGATCGTGTCACCCGCACGCTGACGGCATTTGACGCCGCCTCGGGCCCGAACGTCAAAGGTCTTATCGCGACGGAGACGAATATCGTTTGCTGCGGCACGGACAACAGCAAAACGCTCCGGTTTTTCAATCTGGACGAGGAACACAAATCCGTCACGGTGGCGGTGTACGGTTTTCCGCAGGGAACGCTGCAGGTTATGATGAGTTTGTTCAAGGATCGGCACGATATCGACGTAAACGTCATACAGTTCAATTACGGCGAGGTGGAAAAGCTGAACACCAAGCTGCTGGCGCAGGACGACGATTTCGATCTCTACTATACCGTGGGGCTGACTCCGGCGTATTACATCTTACGGAACGCGTATTGCGATCTCGGGCAGTTCGACGTCTTGAAGGACAATCTCTCCCGGTGCGCGCCGCTCCTGGAAACCGCCGCCTCGTACAACGGGGAGATTTTCGGCGTGCCGACGGAATTCGGCCTGGTTGATTCCGCCGACGAAAACAACCCGTACAACAACAGCTTTTATCAGTACATGGCCCGGGAGATCGACTTGACGAAAAAGGAATTCCGGGACGAGAACGGGGAATCGCTCAAAACCCTGTACGAGCACTATCGGACATACCCGGACGACAACGGGCCGGAGCCGCCGTGGGGAGATTTCCGGATGGTGTGGTGCGAATTTATGATCATGAACCCCGCCTCCCGTCACAAGGAAGAGGCCGCGCTCTTTCTGAACGATCTTCTGTCCCTCCAGCTCGGGGACTATGACGGGGAAGCCGCGTCCTATCCCCTCATGCAGCTTGTCACGAAGTACCCGGAAGATGCCGATTTCAACGACGTGTCCGTGAGATGGAAGTTCACGGACATGAACGTGTTCAATATGATCCGCGACGGCTTCGACGCGCTGAAACCCGGCGATATGACGGACGGGGACGCAAAGGAGCTCGCCTCGAAGATCCGCATGGCCGTCATGGAGTGACCGCGGTCTTCCATGGATTCCCGCACCGCCGCTCCCGTTGAAGATTTAGGGAACGGCTCGGAGATTACGGAAATGAAAGAGAAGTTGAAAAATGTATAGAGAGCTTATCAAAGAACTGGCGAAGAATGTCATACACGCTGTTCCCGGGAAACCCGCAACACTTTCGGAAATACAGGAAGCGGAAGAAATCGTCGGATGCCGCTTTCCCGCCGAATTGAGAGAGCTTCTGACAGAGATGAACGGCGACCGGTGGCTGCTGTTCTCAACCGAGGAGATCAAGGACGTCGCCCTGTCGACCCGGGAATATCTGTCGGAAAGCTATGAGGATATCGACAGGCATATCTTTTTCGGCGGAAACGGGTGCGGAGACTATTACTGCTACAATATCATGAGCGACGGAAGCGCCGAGAACGGCAAAATATGGATCTGGGAGCATGAAACCAACAGGACGAGTTTTGCCGCGTCGAGCATTTCTGAATTGATCCGCCGGTATAACAACGACGAGATTTAGTCCCGATCCACAAGACAAGGAGGGAAGTATGAAACGAATCGTCACCGTCACAATATTTGTCCTCTTCCTGTGCTCCGTCGCGGTGTTCATGCTCTTCGGACCGCAGATCCGCGCCGCGCTGTCCCCTCAGATCCGGTACGCCTATCCCACCTATCAGGACGCGGGCGGGCGGATGCTGAACGCGATCCCTGCCTCGGCCGTCTGGACCGGGGAGGACGGCGGGACCTACGTCTGGAAGGTCAGCCGATCGGACGAGTTCCCTGAGCCCGCCTTCGTCGTCAACGCCTGTCCGATTCAGATCGAGCAGGAAAAAAACGGAACGATCCTGTTCGGCTTCGGCGGTCCGTCTTCTTCCGACGCCGTGGCGGTCGAATGGGAGGCGGAGTTGGAAGAGGGCATGTGCGTCAGGCCGGGGAGGTAAGGCTGATACACGCCGAAACGGAGGGATTCCCCCAAAATTGGGAACACTTGGTAGGACCATTCCCACCGGCTGGCCTTCCTCCCATTGGAATAAGATTGATCCGATATCTCCGAATACGAAAACCGCCCCCTCGGTCTCGAAAAGAGTCTGAAGGGGCGGCGGTATTATTTATGTGAGGGCTTTACGGCAGGGCGACGCCGACGGCTCCCATGTAGAGCTTCGGCCATGCGTAGGAGTTGGCGGCTTCGATGTTGTTGATGAAGATGATGTCCGTGAAGTTCATCCACGCGTACTTGTCGAAGATGTTCCCCTCCTCTTTGCGGGGGTCGACGACCAGGATCTGCCCGTAGTGCTCCGTGAGGAAGGGGATGAAAGCGTTCCCGAAGGAGTCCTTCAGCACGAGGCAGCAGAGATCCTGCGGGTTGTCCGGCACCGTGATGAGGGTATAGGTGTTGTCCCCGGCGATGAAGGTCACGTAGGTGTCGTTCATGTCGATGATGGAGGAGTTGAAGTTCAGCGTCTCCCCCTCCGGCGTCACGACCGTCATGGTATGGGCCTTCGTCGGATACCAGGCCTCGATCTTGTCCTCGAAGGTCTTCACCTTTTCGTTCTTCGTCCATTCGTACATACTGCCCGAATAGTTGTCGTTGCGGATGGCGTAGGTCATGGAGGAAAGCGGAACGGGCGTGAATCCGACGGACTCGGCGAAGGCGGCATAGGCATAATACGCCCCGCGCTGTGTCCAGTGGTGATCGGTGTGGAAGAAGAGATATTCGTCCCGGTGTCCGATCAGCGCGTCATAGGTGTCCACGAAATTCACCGAGGGATCCGTCAGAGCCTTCATCTTGTCGAGGATCTCCTTCTGATCCGGGATGACGGAGGTGATCTTCGGGTTCTGGATCGTCATGGAGGAGAGGGGCGCTATGATCACGGAGACCCGGCATCCGAAGAGCTGCTTGTAGTAGAGGGCTGTTTTCGCGAACCAGTCGGCGTTCTGCTCGGCATAGTAGGCCTGGGTATAGACCGCGTTTCCGTAGATAAAGAGCCCGTCGGGGTAGAAATCCGCATCCGCGTCGGGTTCTTCGCGCTGGGCGACGGGAGAGATCGGCACGACGTCTTCGGGAGCGGGATCGTTCGCGCCGGGATCCACCGGGGCAGGTCCCGGATCGGACACGGGAGCGGAAGGAGCGTTCGTTTCGCCCACGCCGCCCGAGGGATCGTCGGGCGTCAGAACGGAGGTTTCGGGTTTATCAGCAGGCCGGTCCGTCTCTTCCGAAGAGCGGAGGGAGCAGGCGGGAAGCGCGGCCAGAAGAAGGGCGAGCAGCGCGGGAAGGAATCGTTTCGAGGCGTTCAAGGGGAAGTCCTTTCTTGTATGTCAGTCGCGGGCAGGCGTCCGGTCTGTCAAAGCCGAAACAGGATCGGAGGACGCGCATGCCCGTCGGAAAATGCGGAAAACTGTCACCTTTCATTATAGCCGGACAGGGACGTTTTGTCAAGAAAAAAGACGGGCCGCGCAAAAAGTTTACGCCTTCTTCACCATCTCGGCTCCCCCGCCGGAAATGAAAAAAACGGCTCTCCTCTCAGGGACGAAAGGAGGGCCGCAGAGCGTTTTGGTCGGGGATTATTTCTTCATCCGGTTGACGATCTCTTCGGTATCGGAGGCGATCATCAGCTCTTCGTTCGTGGGCAGGACGTAGACCTTGACCTTGGAATCGGGCGTGGAGAGCTCCACCGTGTTGGGCTGGTGGTGGGTCTTCGCGTTGAGTTCGCGGTCGATCTTGATGCCGTAGTATTCCATGTTCGCGCAGGCGCGGTCCCGGAGCTCGGGGTTGTTCTCGCCCATGCCGGCAGTCCAGACGACGGCGTCGAGACCGTTCATCGCAGCGGCGTAGGAACCGATGAACTTCTTGCACTGGTAGGCGAGGGTGGAGGCGGCAATATAGGCTCTCTCATTGCCCTCGAGGATGGCGGCTTCGATGTCGCGGCTGTCGGAGGAAATCCCGGAAATGCCGAGGAAGCCGCACTTCTTGTTCATATACTCGCTCATTTCGGCGGGCGTGAAGCCTTCCTTCTCCATGATATAGGGAACGATGGCCGGGTCGATGGAGCCGCAGCGGGTGCCCATGATGACGCCGTCGAGGGGAGTGAAGCCCATCGAGGTGTCGATGCACTTGCCGCCCTTGACCGCGGAGATCGACGCGCCGTTGCCGATGTGGCAGGTCACGATCTTGGTCTCTTCGAGGGGCTTGTCCAGCAGCTTCGCCATTTCGCGGGCGACAAAGCGGTGAGAGGTCCCGTGGGCGCCGTAGCGGCGGATGTGGTACTTCTCGTACATATCCCAGGAAATGCCGTACATATAGGCCTGCGGAGGCATGGTCTGGTGGAACGCGGTGTCGAATACCAGCACCTGCGGCTTGTCGGGCATGACGGCGAGACAGCCCTTGATGCCCATGATGTGCGGACCGGTGTGGAGCGGAGCGAAGTCGCGGCAGAGTTCGAGCTTGGCCAGCACTTCGTCGTCGAGGAGCACGGATTCGAAGAAGTAGGGACCGCCGTGGACGATACGGTGCCCGACGCCCTCGATCTCGCTCATGCTGGAAATGACGCCGAGCTCAGGATCGGTGAGGTATTTGATGACGACTTCGGTGGCGACGGCATGGTCCGCCATCGGGATATCGGCCTTGTGCTTTTCGCCGTTCTCGCCCTTGCGGTGTTCGATGCGGCCGTCGATGCCGATGCGCTCGCAGATGCCTTTTGCGAGGACGGATTCGGTCGCGGTGTCGAAGAGCTGATACTTGAGGGAAGACGATCCGGCGTTGACAACCAGAACTTTCATAGGGGAATTTCCTCCGAAAACAGAAAAATAATTGACATGAAATGAAAGACGTAATATAATTATACAGGAAAACCGCCCAAAAAACAAGAACTTTGCGGCACTTTGTAGGATGAAATAAAAGATGAGCGATTCGACAGCCGTTATTTGTGAATTCAACCCAATCCACCCGGGGCACCGGCACCTTTTGTCCCTCGCGCGGACCGGAGGAGGCCCCGTGATCTGCGTGATGAGCGGCCATTTCACGGAACGGGGGACCCCCGCGCTGTTCGACAAATACGCGAGAGCCGAGGCGGCCGTCCGGTGCGGAGCGGATCTCGTGCTGGAACTGCCCTATCCCTGGTCTGCGTCGGGAGCCGAGGATTTCGCCCGGGGAGGGGGCGCCGTCGCCGCCGGGATCGGAGCCGGAAGCCTGATGTTCGGATCGGAGTCCGGGGACCTTTCTCTTCTCAGGGCGGCGGCGGACTACAGGGGATCCGAAGAATTCCGCGGCCGGATGGTCCGGGCGGAGGCGGAGAAAAGAGGCGCGGGATCCGGCGTCCTGTTCGAGGAAGTGCTCGCGGAGCGCGGGATCATCCTCACCGGCGGAAACGACCGTCTCGGGGTGGAATACATCCGGTTCGGCAGGGAGCGGGGGATCGGAGACTTCCGGCCGGTGAAGCGTCTGACCGGAGTCCCGTCCGCCTCGGAGATCCGTGATGCCTTCGCCTCCGGGGGATGGGAAGCCGCGGAAGAGCTCGTGGCAGAGGAAGCCCTGCCCGCCCTGAAAAACGCCGTCCTCTGCCCGGAAGCGGGATTCGACGCACTCCTCTTCGCCCACGCCCGGCTTTATCTCGGCGGGGAAACGGAAAACGACCTGCTCCGGTACGCCGCGAAGACCGCCCGCGCTTCCGCCGATCCCGGAGCCTTCACTGCTGATCTTCCGACGAAGAAGTACACCGCCGCCCGCATGAGACGGGAACTCCTCTACTCGATCCTCGGACGCGGTCAGCCGGAGCGGGATCCGCGCTTTACCCTCCTTCTCGCCGCAAACGGGAGGGGAAGAGCCGTCCTCGCCGCCCGCAGAAAGGAAAACGGCATTCCCGTGATCGTCCGCCCAGCAGACACCTCCTCCCTCGACGAAGAGGGCAAGAGTCAGATCGCCCTGAACCGCTCCGCCGACGATCTCTACGCCTACCTCACCGGAAAACCCGCGGGAGAGTGGATGCGGAAGAGCGCAGTGATGCTGTGAATAGATCCCGTTTCAGTCCGTTTTGATCCTTCCTTATATGAAAACACCCCCCGATGATCCGAAGACCGTCGGGGGGAAATTCTACTCTTGACCGGATGCGGGCATCTTACCCGATATAATCCCTCGCCCGGAATTTTGCGCCGATTTCCTGAGCGATGGCGGCGCAGCGTTCGAGTTCCTCGTCGGTGATCGTGCCGCGGACGGCTGTGAGGACCACCGAGGGGACGTATTTCACGACTTCGCGGGCGAATTTGATCACGCCGGAGAAGGTGTCTTCTCCGAAGCGGGGACGGCAGAGGCGGGCGTAGGTCTCGGAATCCGGGGCGTTCAGGCTGATCGACACGCAGTCCACCAGTCCCTTGAAGAGCGGAGCGGTGTCCTCCTCGAGGATCAGGGAGGCGTGGCCGTTTGTGTTGACGCGGATCGGGGTGGACGTCATTTCGCGGAGGCGGCGGCAGGTCTCGAGCATGTCGTAGAGCCTGCATGTCGGTTCTCCGTAGCCGCAGAAGACGATCTCGGAGAATTTGTTCAGGGTCTTGTAGGAGGAAAGGTCCTCGAGGATCTCGGCGAGGGTCGGCTCCCGCTCAAGCCAGAGATCGGGATACTCCCCCGGAGCCGTTTCGCGGACGCAGAACGTACACCGGTTGGTGCAGTGATTCGTGAGATTCACATAGAGACTGTTCCTGATCGTATAGGTGATGACCATACGTTCCTCCATCATTGCCTGTCTGAAAGGACTGAATTCAGAGCCCGAAAAATCGCTCCGCGTTTTGGAAAGTCAGCTCGGCGGCTTCGGCGGGGGAGATCCCTCTCACAGCCGCGACGGCTTCGCAGGTATGGCGGAGATACCCCGAATAGTTGATCTCTCCCCGGTGCGGGACCGGAGGCAGATAGGGGCAGTCCGTCTCGATCATGAGCATCCGTGACTCTGCGGCCGCCGCGGATTCCTTCACCTTGTTCGCGTTCTTGTAGGTGACGGGACCCGAGAAGGAGAGATACCACCCCATCCGGTTGTACTGCCGCGCCCCTTCCGCGTGACCGGAATAGCTGTGAAGCACGCCCGTGTTTTCCGGATGCCGCGCGATCAGATCGAAGGTGTCCCCCGCCGCGTCCCGGGAGTGGATCACCACCGGGAGAGAAGCCCGGAGCGCGATATCCATCTGGGCCTCGAAGAAATAGGTCTGCCGCTCTTTGTCCGTCCCGTCCCAGTGGTAGTCGAATCCGATTTCCCCGACGGCGCGGACTTTTTCATGGGAGCAGAGAGCTTCGATCCGGGAGAGCGCGCGGTCGCATTCCGAGGCGGGAATCTCCTGGGCGTCGCTCGGGTGGATCCCCACGGCGGCGATGACGAAGGGGAATTCCTCCGCCAGCCGGATCGATTCTTCGGAGGAGGAGACGGAGGAACCCACGTTGCAGATCCGCTCCACCCCTTCCGCGTGAGCTTTCAGGAGCGCGCCCCGGCCTCCTCCCTCGAATTCCTCCTCGAACCGGCGGTCGTTGTAATGGGCATGCGCGTCGAAATACCGGATCCCGGGTGTTTCCATCACCGGACCCTTTCTCCGAGGGGAGTTTCGGGATCGAGGAAGACCACCCGGACCTTTTCTTCTCCGGACGCGAGGATCATGCCGTTTGACTCGATGCCGCAGAGCACCGCGGGCTTGAGGTTCGCGACGACGATGATCTTCTTGCCGACAAGATCTTCCGGCTCATAGAATTTGGCGATCCCGGAGACCACGGTCCGCTGTTCGTACCCGAGATCCAGCGTCAGCTTGAGGAGCTTCTTCGCCTTTGGTACCTTCTCGCAGGCTGTTACCTGAGCGGTGCGCAGTTCCACCGACATGAAGGTGTCGATCCCGATTTCTGCGACTCCCTCGGGCTTTTCCGGCTTCTCGGCGGCTTTCGCGGCTTTTTCAGCTTCCTTCGCGGCGGCTTCTCTCTCGGCTTCGAGCTCGGCAAGGAGTTTCGCTTCGTCGATCCGGGCGAAGAGTGGGGAAGACTCGCCCGTCGCGGAACCGGCTTCCAGTCCGCCGAAGGCGAAAATGCTGTCGTAATCTCTCCGGTCGGAGCCGATCTGGGCAAAGATGGAATCCGCGGTGGCGGGCATCAGCGGGGAGAGCATCACGCCGCCGATCCGGATGACTTCGAGCAGATTGTAGAGGACCGTTCCGAGCCGCGCGCGGGATTCCCCGGACTTCGCGAGCACCCACGGAGCCGTCTCGTCGATATACTTGTTGGCCCGGCGCAGCATCGAGAACACTGCCGCACAGGCGTCGGCGATGTGGTAGGAATCCATGTTCTCCGTGAAGGAGCGGGCGGCGGCGAGGGCGGTCTCCTTCAGTTCGGCGTCCGTTACCTCTTCACCGGCGGGAGAAGGGATCACGCCGTCGAAGTATTTCTTCGTCATGGCGACGGTGCGGGAGACCAGATTGCCGAGGTTGTTGGCGAGGTCCGTGTTGTACCGGCCGACGACGCTCTCGTAGGTGATGGATCCGTCGGTATTGTAGGGCATTTCGGCGAGGCAGTAGTACCGCACGCCGTCCGTCGTGAACCGGGAGGCGAGGTCGTCCGCGTAGATCACGTTGCCCCGGGATTTCGACATCTTGTCCGTCCCGAAATTGAACCACGGATGCCCGAACACCTTCTTCGGCAGGGGCAGATCGAGGGACATGAGGAAGATCGGCCAGTAGATCGAATGGAAGCGCATGATATCCTTCCCGATCACATGGACGTCCGCGGGCCAGTACTTATTGAAGAGCTCAGGCTGTTCCGCGTTCCCGGCGTCGTAGCCGAGGGCGGAGATATAGTTGGTCAGCGCGTCGAGCCAGACATAGACCACGTGCTTCGGATCGGACTCCACCGGGATGCCCCAGCGGAAGGAGGTCCGGGAGACGCAGAGATCCTGAAGCCCCGGCTTGATGAAATTGTTGATCATTTCCTTCCGGAGGCTGTCCGGCGTGATGAACTCGGGGTTCTCCTCGTAATACTGCACCAGCCGGTCGACATATTTGCTCATGCGGAAGAAATACGTCTCTTCCTTCATCCGCTGGACTTCGCGTCCGCAGTCCGGGCATTTGCCGTCCACGAGCTGGGTCTCCGTGAAGAAGGATTCGCAGGGCGTGCAGTACCAGTCCTCGTAATACCCTTTGTAGATATCGCCATTCGCGAGCATTTTCTCGAAGATGTGGGCGACGTTTCTCTCGTGGTCCGCGTCCGTCGTGCGGATGAACCGGTCGTAGGAGACGTTCATCGCATCCCACACGCCCTTGATGGAGGCAGCGTAGCGGTCCACGTATTCCTTCGGGGTGATGCCCGCTTCCTTCGCCTTATTTTCGATCTTCTGCCCGTGCTCGTCGGAGCCCGTCACGAAATGCACGTCGTACCCGCGGAGCCGCTTGTACCGGGCGAGGGTGTCGGCGCAGATCACGTCGTAGGTGTTGCCGATGTGGGGCTTGTACGAGGCGTAGGCGATGGCGGTGGTGATATAGAATTTTTTCATATCCGTTCTCCCAGCACCCGGACGGATTCGATCTCCGGGCGTTCCTTGTCGGTGATCATGACGATGTCGGCGCGGCGTCCGGCGGAAAGGGAACCGCAGTCCGCGTCGATCCCCACCATCGCGGCGGGATTGGAGGTCGCGCAGGGAAGAGCTTCTTCGAGGGTCCATCCGGTGAACTTCATGAAGTTCGTCAGTCCACGGAAGAGATCGAGGGTGCTTCCCGCGAGGGCGCCGTCGGAGTTGACCGCCCGTCCGTTCTTCACAAAGACCGGAAGACCGGCGATCCCGTATTCCCCGTCGGGCATGGCGGCCGCTTCCATCGAGTCGGTGATGAGCACCAGCTTGTCGGCGGGTTTGCAGCGGGCGGCGAGGGCGATCATGGCGGGATGGATGTGCTCGCCGTCGCAGATGAATTCGGACCAGGCGGTATCGGTCAGAAGGGAGGCGGCGGCGTTCCCGGGTTCCCGGTGGTGGACGGGCTTCATCGCGTTGAAGGTGTGGGTGAAGGAGGTGACGCCCCATTCGACCGCCTTCTTCGCCTCGTCCCAGGTCGCGTCGCTGTGGGCCATCCCGACGGTCGCGCCGAGACGGATCGCGGTTTTGACGAAGGTTTCACCGCCCTCCATTTCCGCCGCGCAGGAGACGTGGACGGGGAGGGGAAGCATCACGGTCATCATGGTTTCGAGCTCCGCCGCGTTGAGGGGATAGAGCAGTTCCGTCGCGTGGGCCCCCCGGCGTTTCGGATTGAGATACCGGCCTTCGAGGTGGATCCCGGCGAGGGTCGCCATGCCGCATGCGGGCGTGCGGTTCGCGCCGATGTGTCTGATCGAGTTGTAAAGATCGTCGATGGGCGCGGAGGCAAGGGTCGCCATGAGGGTCGTGGTCCCGGCCTTCGCGTAGGACTTGCGGAGCGCGACGACGGCGTCGTTGTCCACGCTGTTGAAATCAAATCCCGAGCGGCCGTGGGTGTGCACGTCCACGAGGCCGGGGAGCAGATACCGCCCCGTGCAGTCCACGGTATCGCAGTCGGCGGGGAGTTCTCCCGAATAAGCGGGATCGACGATGACGCCGTCCCGGACGAGAAGATCGGAACGGACAAAGCGTTTTTCGGCTGTGTTGTAGACGGAGCCGTTCTTAAAGAGAGTAAACATCCTGTTCCCTTTCTTATGAAAAACGATGATAGCGCGGCGTTTTTTTCCATTACCGTAATTATAACAGAAAAACGCCTTTTTGACAAGACGTTTTTGCTGTGCACTTTCGACAGGAATCTGCATAAACAGGCGCGCATACAGGATCAAACTGTACGAATTCCGCGGGTCCTGTTCAAAAAAAATCAAAAATAGATGTTCGGCGCGGCGATGTAAGGCTGTACGGTCAGGTCAGATCCCGAGGCCGAACTGCCATTCGATCCAGCCGTTGGCAAAGGGGTCCCTCCGCCGTTTCAGTTCCGCGAGCAGTTTCGTGCCGAGGTCCTTCATGATCTCCTTATAAGCGGGATCGGAGGCCCGGTTGACCTTTTCTCCGGGATCCAGAGCGAGGTCGTAGAATTCGTCCCGGTCCGTGGCGTTCCAGATGTATTTGTACCGTTCGGTGCGGATGCCGCGCTGGGTGAACAGGCCGAACTGCTGGCCGTTGGAGGAGAAGACCGCGAAATCCGGGGAGGCCGAGCCGTCTATATAGTCCGTGGCGGGCCGTCCGTGCCGCTCGCTTTCCGCCGCCATCCCGACGATCTTTTCCACGGTGGGCGCGACGTCGAGGGAGGAGGAAGCGAAGCTCTTCACGCGGGCGGGGGCGACTCCCGGGGCTTTCACCACGAAGGGGACGTGCACTACGGAATCGTAGAGGATGTAGTGCTTGTCCATCATCCCGTGGTCGCCGCAGGTGTCCCCGTGGTCGGAGAGCAGGATCACGAGGGTATCGTCCCATTCGCCGTTCTCCCGTACCGCGTCGAGGACCTGACCGATGGCCGCGTCCGTCTGGGAGATCATACCGAAATAATACGCGACGGTGGGGGCGAATTCCTCCCAGGTCCTGCCTTCGAGATGCCAGTTTTCGAGTTGTTTTTTCTGGATGTAGGGCTTGTCCTCGAGGGAGTCGCCGAATCCGGGCCAGGGCTCCATGTCTTCGGGTTTATACATGGTGTCGTAGGGCGCGGAAGGACGGCAGGGCAGGTGGGGATCGGTGATGTCCACCCAGATATGCCACGGTTTCCCGGCGGACTCCCGGATGAAGCGCGCGGAGCTTTCGCAGATCCGCCATGTTTTCGTGTCCTCGAGGGCGACGGGGTTGGAGCAGCCGAACCAGGAATTCGGGTAGTCGATCCGGCCGTACTTCTCCCCGATCTCCTTCGACCACGCCGCGCCGTCGAAGACCGGTTCATAGCCGAAGGCCGTCTCGTTCCCGTTCGGGGAGGCGTCCCAGTGCCCGGCGAATCCGCAGCGGTATCCCCGGTCTTTCAGTTCCGAGACCCAGGTGGGAACGGCGGGATCGGCACCGCGGGTGTTCACGAAGTTGTAGTTAAACAGCGCGCCGATGCTGTCGGGCTGGACTCCGGTAAGCATGGCCTGTCTTGACGGGGCGCAGACGGGCAGGGGCGTGTAGGCGTTTTCGAAATACAGTCCTTCCGCCGCCAGCGCGTCGATGTTGGGCGTCTTCACGGGACGGATCCCCGAGGCTCCCACGCAGTCGTAGCGAAGCTGGTCGGCCACAATGAAGAGTACGTTCATGTCCTCTCCCCTCAGCCGTTCGCCAGAATATACCGGGCGGCGTCCATGCCGGTCTCGCTGCCGATCTTGCCGTCTTCCATGCCCTCGAATTCCACGGAGACATATCCCTCGTACCCGGTGTCGCGGATGGTGGTCAGGATCGTCCAGATATCGAGGTCCCCCTGAGCCAGAATGGAGCCCCGGAGCATGGACACGCCGGAGTTGGAGGAGAACCAGCAGCCGGAATCGCAGCGGAAGAGCCCGCCGTTCCCGGTGAGACGGTCGGCCTTGCGGATATAGAAGTCCTTGAGGTGGACCATCTTCGCGATGGGAGCGCATTTCTTCACGGCAACGGTCGGATCCTCGTCCACGCAGGTGAAGTTGCCGGTGTCGAGCAGGAGGCCGAAATTGTCCCGTCCCACCGCGTCGATCAGGCGGATCACCCGGTCGGATCCGTTGATGAAGAAGCCGTGATTCTCGACGAGAGTGGTGATCCCGTACTGGGCCGCGTAGTCCGCCAGTTCCCGGCAGGTCTCGACGGCGATGGGGAATTCGCGCTCGAAGGCGATGGGGGTGTTGGATTCCAGCGGGCGGCGGAAGGAGGAGACATCGTGGCGCATCCGGGAGAGCCCGAGCTTGGCCGCCACGTCGATGTGCCGTTTGAGCCGTTCGACCTCCGCGCGCCTTGCGTCGGGATCTGCCTTCAGAAGGTCGCCGAGGACCGCGTAGTTCGAGAGGGGAAGGTCGATTTCCTTCGATACCCGGAGGATCTCCGCGATCAGCGGTTCGTTGAATTCGCCGGTCCGGTCGTCGTGGAGGGTGAAGCCGAAGGGGACGAGCTCGATGTGCTCCGCGCCTTTTTCCTTGGCGAACCGCATGACTTCGCAGACGGACATGAGCCCGTCGCAGATATAGTTGTTCATGCTGTAGGAGGTGAGGCCGATTTTCATTGGGTATCTTCCTTTCTGCTGATTGCGTTGTAAATCTCGTTTTTCTTGACGCCGCGGGCTTTTGCCACCGCCTTGATCGCGTCCATCCGGGAGAGCCCGCCGTCTTCGAGCAGGGCGACGTGGGCCGCGATATTCTCCGGGTAGTCCGCCTGTTCCTCGCTGACGGGGAGACCTTCGATCACAAGGACGTATTCTCCCCGGGGCTCCTTATCCCGGTAGCGTTCCACCGCATCCCCGAGGGGGAGACGCTCGATCTCCTCGTTCAGCTTGGTCAGTTCGCGGCAGAGGGCGGCGGAGCGGTTCCCGAGGGCGTCGTACAGGTCGGAGAGGGTCTGCCTCAGCCGGTGGGGGGCTTCGTAGAGGATCAGGGTGCGGGGCTCGGATTTCAGTTCGTTCAGGCGGTCCCCCCTCTCCCTGCCGGACGCCGGAAGAAAGCCCTCAAAGGCGAACCGCACCGTGGAGATCCCGGAGAGGGAAAGGGCGGTGACGGCGGCGCAGCATCCGGGGACGGCCGTGACAGGGATGCCCCGTTCCGCGCAGAGCCGCACCAGATCTTCCCCCGGATCGCTGATGGCTGGGGTCCCGGCGTCCGTCACCAGCGCGCAGGATTCGCCCGCTTCGAGCCGGTCCGCGATGACGGGTCCGCGGGATCGCCGGTTGTGCTCGTGATAGCTCACCATTGGCTTGGAAATATTGAGCCGCGAGAGCATCAGGCCGGAATTCCGGGTGTCCTCCGCCGCGATGAAATCGACTTCGGAGAGGATCTTCAGCGCCCGGGAGGAGAGATCCGCCATGTTGCCGATGGGGGTTGCGACCAGATACAGGGTGCCGCGCTCGACGGCGTTCTTTTCGGGGAAAGAGACTGCCATGACTCCGCCTTTCGTGTGAATGCTGACCCGGCGGAAACCGGATCAGAACAGATGACTGAGGGAGAAGGTATCGTAGACCGCCTGCATGTCGTCCGTACAGACGGATCTCGCCCGGTCTGCGTAGACGAACAGGGGACGGGAGAAGACGAGTCCTTCCGCCGCTCCCTTTTTCGCTTCGGTCAGGAGGAGGGAGGGCGGGGCGTCGGGAGCCGGATGGACGAATACCACCCGCTTCGGTTCAAGCCCGCTTCCCCGGAGGGAGCAGAAGAGTTCCGTCATGCGCTCGGGCCGGTAAACCGACGTGAAGCATCCTCCCCACCGCAGGATCCGGGCCGCCGCCTGGCAGAAATCCCGGACGGTGCCGTTTTCCTCCCGCCTCGCCGCGTTCTTCTCGGGAGAATCGTTCGTGAAACCGCAGTCCGCGCGGAGGTAGGGGGGATTGGAGAAAACCGCGTGGACCTCGCCGCCCGTGTCCTTCACCGTCAGATCCCGCACGTCCTTGCAGAGAGCGAGGACCCGGGAGGACAGCCCGTTTCCTTCGGCGTTGCGGGCGATGAGGGAGACGTATTCCGGCTGGATCTCCGCGCAGAGGATCGACGCGAACCGGTCCCGCGCCGCGCAGAGCAGGGAGACGACGCCCGTTCCCCCGCCGAGTTCGACCGCCCGTCCGCCGGGTTTCCCCCGCACGAACGCACCGAGCAGATACGCGTCCGTCCCGAAGGTCAGTCCCGCCGCCCGCTGGATCAGGGTGATCCTTTCGTTGATGGGGGTGATGATTTCGCCGTTGTTCATATCGTTTAGTCAGTCGGAGAATGGAAAAGAGGAGGGCGAAGGGATACCCCCCGCTCTCCCCCTTCGTGTTGGGAATCGGTTCCCGAAGCCCGCGATCGGATTATTCTTCCGGCTTCGGAGCTTCCACGGGACATACGCTTGCGCAGGCGCCGCACTCGATGCACTCGTCCGCGTTGATGACGTACTTTCCGTCTTTCTCGGAAATCGCCTCGACCGGGCATTCGCTCTCGCAGGTACCGCAGGCGATGCAGTCGTCCGTAATTTTGTATGCCATTTGAAACACCTCCGTGTCTGAGATTAAGTTTATTGTATCACACGCCGGAACCAAAAGTAAAGTGGTTTCCGAAAAAATCTGAAAATATTTACAACTCAGCGCAGATTCAGTCGTTCCGGGCGGGTTTTTTGTCGGATTTGAGCTTGAGGAGCGTCACGTCGTCCCGGTGGTAGGGCTTCACGTCCTCGCGGATGCGGACTTTGATGAATCCGGTGAGGGGGCTGATCTCGGTGACCGTCCCGACGCCGTCCGCAGTCTTGACGGTGGAGTCCACGGGGGGCGTCCGCGCGATCTCCGATTCGTAAGTCTCGTGCTCGTATCGGAGACAGCACATCAGCCGCCCGCACGCGCCGGAGATCTTCTGAGAGTTGAGGGAGAGGTTCTGCTCCTTCGCCATCTTGATCGAGACCTGCGCGAAGTCGGAGAGGAAGGTTGCGCAGCAGAAGGGCCTGCCGCAGACGCCGAGCCCTCCGAGCATTTTCGCCTCGTCCCGGATGCCGATCTGCCTCAGTTCGATCCGCGTGTGGAACACGGAGCCGAGATCCTTGAGCAGTTCCCGGAAGTCCACCCGCGCCTCGGCGGAGAAGTAGAAGAAGAGCTTCGAATTGTCGAAGGTGTATTCCGCCCGGATGAGCTTCATGCCGAGCCGGTGATCCTCGATCTTCTTCCGGCAGATCTCGAAGGCCTCGTCCTCCAGCGAGCGGTTGGCCTCCCAGCGTTCGACGTCCTTTTTCGCCGCCGGCCGGATAAGGGGACGGAGGGGAGGCACGATCTTCGAAACCGGCACTGATTCGATCCCGGAGGCCGCGATGCCGAATTCCACGCCGCGGGAGGTCTCGACGATCACGGGATCCCCGGTGTTCACCCGGTTCGTCCCCGGCGCGAAATAATAGATCTTGCCGCCCTCGCGGAACCGCACGCCCACGATCTCGGCCGTCTCCTCCGGCTTGTCTTCTTCCGGGAGGACCGATGGATCCGCCCCGCCGTCCGGGGGAAAAGCCGGATCGAGGATTTCTTTATCTTCCGTCATATTGTAATCTCCTTTTCTATGTGCGCGTCACTGCGCGAAACTCCCCGCGAACAGGGAGGTCATGACCGTGGAGGGGGACAGGTTCGCCGCGAGATCTTCCTCCGCCGCTCCGACCAGCGCGATCAGTTCGACCGCCCTCCGGACGGAGATCTTCTTCGCGTATGCGGGGATCCCCTCCTTTGCTCCGTAGAACAAAAGCTCCCCGTTCCGCTTCCCCGCGACCACGTCCCGCAGGGCGACCCGCGCGAGGGACAGGATCTGGCGCAGTCCGGCCCGGTCTTTCGGCAGGGAGGCTCCGAACACGAGGGCTTCCGAACGCCGTCCCGACAGCAGGATCCGCGCGAGCTCCCCGGCGGCTTCGTACCGTTCGAGATCCGCCCCGCCTCCCGCGTAGAGGGATTTCGCCGCTCCGAGGGATCCCGCCGCCAGGTGAGCCGCCTTGACGATCTTCTCCCGGTCGGGGTTTTTGATCCCGGCGGCGAGCCATTCCTCCGTGAAAGCCGGGGAAAAGCGTTCCATCGGCAGGACGGGAGCGCGGCTCCGCACGGTTTCGAGAAGCAGGGAGGCGTCCTCGCAGAGCAGAAGGATCATCACGTATGGCGGCGGTTCCTCCAGCGAGAGCAGAAGGGCGTTCTGGGCCTGCGCCGTCATGAGGTGGGCGTCCTCGATCAGATAGAACTTCATGTCCCCGTCGTTCGGCGTGACCCAGAGGCTTTCGCGCATCCGGCGGATCGGATCGACTCCGAGGGTGGCCCGGGTCCCGCGGGATACGGTCAGCACGTCCACCGAGTGTTCCCCGAGGATCTTGCGGCAGGAAGGGCAGGTTCCGCAGGGAAGGGGATCCGCGGCCGACTTCCGCTTTTCACAGAGCATTGAGGCGCAAATCAGGCGGGCGGCGGTGTGCTTGCCGGATCCCCGGGGACCTTCGAGCACGTAGGCATGGGCGATCCTGCCGCCGTCCAGTTCGTTCCGGAAAAGCGCGCGGATGCGTTCGTTGCCGATCAGAGTCGGAAAAATCTGTCTCCCTGCCATCCGGGCACCTCCGTTCCATGCCTGAAATTTCATCCTTCATTATAACATACCGGACGCCGGTTTGTCAAATCCTAAAGCGTGACTTTTTTCATGCGGGAGGCGAAAAATATGCCGGAAACGAAAAAAAGCGGAATCTCTCTGAAAATCGCGGCCGTCTTTCTCTGCGCGTCCGTCTTTATTATGGGCACGGGCGTCTCGGCGTCGGAGGGGGCGGATAAGACGGAGGCAGCGGCAAGGGAGATCCTTGGGGAGCACGCGAGGCTTGAGGTCTCGGTGTCGGACCGGGACGCCGTCTATACCTGCCCCAACGGATATGTCCGCGCGGATCTTTCGACCGGGGAGGCTGTGGAGTGGGCGGTCTGCTGTCCCCCGGGGGAAGACCGTCTCAGCCCGGAGGAATGCGCGGAAAAGGCTCTCGCGATCCTCGAAGACAGGAGGGGCGGAGACTGGCGGGTGAGCGGGATCTCCCCGTCGGAAGGATTTACGGAAATCGACGCCGAAGGTCCCGGGGAATCGGCCCGCATGACGGTGAGGCGGGACAGCGGGACGGTCTGCTTTTTCCTCCTGATCCCGGATCCCGGCGGAGCGGAATGAAGATATGAGCCGACGTTCGGAAAAATATTTCGGATAAATAGTCTAAAATACTTGACAAAACGTCCGGCCTGTGCTATACTGTGTCCGTCGGAGGGAACGCTCCGGGGAAAGGATGATTTTGCGCATGACAATGGATGCAGTGAGAGAGAATTCGATGCGGACGGGATGGGTGATCGGACTCGCGGCGGGCATCACCGTAGCGGTCGTGATCCTCTTGATCCAGAGATTCGCCGGTACCCAGAAGGACCGGTTTGACGAAAGGCAGATCGCAGCCCGGGGGATCGCCTACCGGTGCGGGTTCTTCACTCTGATGATCTACGAGACCGTTTACTCCGCCCTGAACGCTTTGAACATCCGGTTTGCCGACGACATTGTCGGGCCGGTCCTCGGGATCTTTCCCGCGCTGGCGGTATTCGGAGCGGTCGCCGTGGCGATGGACGCCTACTTCAAGGTGAATGAATCGAAGAAATCTACGATTGTCTGGAGCGCGGCAGGACTGCTCTGGACCATAGTCGGCATTTCGCGCTTTCTGTCGGGGCAGGGAATGAGGGACGGGGTACGAGCCGCGGTGAGGACGACGGAGAATGAAAAACCTGAAACTGAAATCCGCCCGGGCGGCGAAGGATCTCTCTCAGGAGGCCTTGGCCCGGCTGGTCGGGGTGTCCCGGCAGACGATCAACGCCATCGAGAAGGGGGACTACAACCCCACTATCCGCCTCTGCATCGCGATCTGCCGCGTTCTCGACAAGACCCTCGACGAACTTTTCTGGGAAGACGCGGAATAGGCAAAACCGCGTTTCCCGTTGCAAAAGCTCCTTCTATGTGGTATAATGGGGAAAAACCATGTGGAAGGAGTTTTTTTCGATGAAACTGAAATTCGACGTGAAGGGCCGCTCCCAGCCCGATCCCTTTATTTTTGCGGACGGCGGACGCTTCTATCTCTACGTCACGGCGGGGGCCGGCGTCGAGGCCTATTCGGCGGAGGACGTGTTCGGGACCTGGCATTTTGAAGGCACCGTCGCAGAGATCGAAAACGGCAACGCCTACTGGGCTCCCTGCATCGTGAAGACCGCCGGGAAATACTGGCTCTATTTCTCCTGCGACGAGCCCGGGACCTTCGAATACCTTCACGTCATGTCCGCGGACTCCCCCCTCGGGCCCTTCGGCGATCCCGTGCGGCTGTTCGAGCGGTTTTCGATCGACGCCCACGTGGTGGAGACGGAGGCCGGTCTCTTCCTCTGGTACGCCGAGGACAACCGGGAAGCTGAAAACGGACGGATCGGGACCCGGATCTACGTGGACCGCCTCCTCGATCCCGTCACCCCGGAGAGGATGCCCCGCGAGGCCGTGATCCCCACCTTCGACGAGGAGATCTTCATGCGCGACCGCTTCGGCGACGGCAGGGACTGGCACACCATCGAAGGCCCCTTCTGGTTCCGCGAGGGGGAATGGCAGTACGTCATGTATTCCGGCGCCTGCTACCAGAACGACACCTACCACATCGGCTACGCGGCGGCGAAATCGGAGGAGGCGGATCTCACAAAGGTCGATTTCGTCAAGCACACGAAGGACGGCGCGTTTGCTCCCGTCATGATCCGCGGGGACTTCGAGGAGGGCGTCGGCCACCACAGCGTTCTGAAGCTGGACGGACAGTACTACGCCGTCTATCACGGGCGCGACCTGACGGAGGACGGACTGAAAGGCGACCGCCGCACTGCCCGGATCTGCCGCCTTTCCGTGAAGGACGGGATCATCACCGCCGAACGCTATCCCGACCGGGTGTAATCCGTGCCGATCGGCTCTTGACAGCGGGGGGCCGATCCTGTATAATGGTCTTCGGAAAGAAGTAACTCTTTCGAGGTGTATCCGTGAGTCAGTTCAAACGAGGCAGAGTCCTGCCGACCTCCCCCTGTATTCTCGTCAGCCCCCAGACCGCCGCCCACGATCTGTTGGAAGGGCGGATCCTCGTCTGCCTGATCCGCCACGGTCAGACGGACTGGAACCTCATCAAACGCCTGCAGGGGCAGGAAAACGTGCCGCTCAACGAGGCGGGAAGAGCTCAGGCCGCCGGGATCGCGCGCGTCATTGCCGGGACCCGGAAGAACGGCGTTTCCTTCCCGACCGTCTGCACCTCTCCGCTTTCGAGGGCCGTGGACACCGCCCGGTATATCACCGACTGCCTCGGGCTCGGATCCCCCGTCGTTCTCGACAGCCTGATCGAGCGAGACTACGGCTCCCTCTCCGGCCTCACGCTGGCGGAGCGAAAACAGCTCTTTCCGGGCGGGGAGCGTCAGGCGGGCAATGTGGAGAGCGTCCCCGCGGCGGCTTCGAGGATGCTTTCGGCCATCGACGACATGCTCGAGGTCTCGGGACGGCGCACCGTGATCGGCGTCACCCACGGAGGACTCATCAACGCCGCGTTCTCCCGGCTGACCTCGGGGGAGATCGGGACGGGCAAGACCCTGACGGTCAACTGCTCCGTCAGCTGTATCGCCGCGGGGATCGGGGAGCCGCTTCCCCTCGCTTATAATCTTCAGAACGAGGGAGCTGCCCTCTATATCACGAAAATCCTGCTCTGCGGAGCGGAACTGTGAGGGGAAAACATGGAACAGACGGAACAGACGGCGAGGATCCGCGAAATGGAAGAGAACCTGAACGAAGCGAGAGCCGCCCTCGATCTCTTGGAAGAAGCCCTCGAACGCTATGCCGCGGCAAAGGACCGGATGGACGCCCTCGACGCCTATTATGCAGGCCCTCTGTGGCGGAAGGACTTCGAAGACGACGAGGCCGGAATTCTGCCGCCGGTTGAAGAACTGCCCCGGGGCGTGCTGTCCGAGGACTCGGCTTACGACGTCCTGACGGACCGGGCGAGACTGCTGGCTCTCATGAGATCCCTCGCGGAGGAGAACGGGAAACCGGAGGAGGAAATATGACAAGCGCGAAGATCGCGGAATTCTATATCGCGTCCACGGTGAAGGACGGAGGAGCGGTCCTTTTCGGGATCGACGGGGAGGGGAAGCTCTCGGTGCGCGGGAAGGTCCCCATGCCATCCCCTGGTTGGACGGAGATCGCGGACGGCAGGATCTGCGCCGCCGTCACGGACCCCGAAGTCGGCGAGGCTTACGCGGAGTATTCGATTCTCTCGGGAGAGCGGCTCTTCGGGCCGGTCCCTGCCGAGGGGGTGTCCCTCTGCCACTTCTCGAAGGACGGGGACGAGATCTGGGGCGCAAACTACCACACCGGGAGCATTCTTCATATCAAGGGGGACAGGACGGATCTGCGCGTTCACGAAGTCCCGAGGGACGGCGAGCTCGGATGCGACCGTGGACGGCAGGAGAGACCCCACTGCCATCAGTGCCTCCTCTCCCCCGACCGCCGTTTCGTGCTGGTGTCCGATCTCGGCCTCGACACGATCTTCGTCTACGACCGGGATCTCCGCCCGGTATCGAAAGCGAAGGTCCCGGACGGCCACGGACCGCGCCACGGCATCTTCTCCCACGACGGAAAGAAACTCTACTCCCTCGCGGAAATGGCGAGTTCCCTGACGGTCTTCGACTGGGACGGCGAAAAGGGGATCCTCACCCCCATCGAGACGGTCAGCTTCCGCCCCGAGCTCGAGGGAACGCCGGGATTCGACGGACTGACGGACGCCGCCTCCATCGTGCTCTCCCCGGACGGGCGGCACCTCTGGTGCTCCAACCGCGGGACTGCCAACACGATAGCCCACCTGACGATCTCCGAAGACGGACGGCACGTGAGCCTCGTCTCCCAGACCCCCTCCTGCGGCAACCATCCCCGGGCGATGGGACTGGTGGCGGACGGGAAATTCCTCGCCGTCTGCAACACCTTCGCGGACAATCTCACCGTCTTCCGGGTCCTCCCCGACGGAGAGCTGGAAGCGGTATCCTCGATCCCGATCCCCCGTCCGTCCTGCGTCAACGCCGTGTGACGGAACAGAAAAAGAATAAAGGAAAAACAGGCGCGGTCCCGTTTCGTGGGATTTCGCGTCTGTTTTCCGTCAGCCATTTATGGAGGAAAATGGTTTCATTGGAATGAAATTTATGGCTTCGATACCTCGTCGGTTGAGTCAGAAATGAACCAATTGTCCGCGGTGGCTTGTTCCTCTTCCTGTGCGCGGCGGGCTTCATCTATGATCTTCTGCTGTTCGAGCAGCCTTTCCATCAACTCTTGTTCCCGGCGAAGGTTTTCTTCTTCCTGCGCTCTCCGTTCGGCCTCCGCGCGGTTCTTCACTTTCTCTGCTTCCAGCTTCTGCTGACTTGCGGCGAGCACCTTCTTGACGGCATGACTTTCTGCATTCAGTGCGGATCGCTCATTCTCGATCCGGTTGAGAACTTCATTCAATACGGCGGATTCGTCGGAAGTCCCGTTTTCTTCGTTCATCCAGTCCCGCGTCTCGGCGATCCGGGCGAGTGCTCCGTGGACGGCGGCGGCTTCGTCTGCGAGCTCGGCCTTTCTTTCGGAGATCAACCGAATCTCTGCCTGCATTGCGCGGATCTTTTCCTCCTCGGCCCGGATCGCCTCCTCCTGTGCCATGAGCGAATCCGTACCGCCGTCGGGTTCGATCCAGCCGGTGAGACGCGTGCCTCCGTCCAGGATCTCGTTCACTGCGATCCTGTTCTCCGCCTGGGAACTGTTTTGCATAGAGGCATACGTCGAATCAAAATAAAAGGAGCTTCCGTACCATGGATCGGCGAGAAGATCTTTCACGCTTTCCGGGATCGTCTCATCCCGGGGAGTGTCAAGGAACGCGCGGCAGACGGCTTCCAATTCTGCGCGCTTCTCGTCCCACAGCCTGACCCGCTTTTCGTCGGATTCCCGGCAGAGGGCGGCGTAGGCCCGGATTTCTTCCTCGCTCCGGGTGAAGACCGCGTCGTTCTGCGCGAGGATTTCCGTCGAGGAATAGGGGAAGTCGAGGGTCGAGAGGATCGCGGGGATATCCGCGGAGAGCCGGTCGGCGTCGATTCCGTAGGCCTGTTCTCCTTCGGCGTTCCCGGGAAGCATGGAGAGGCGGAAAAGCCCGTCCCTTTTGGTCGAGAGCGTGCAGATCCACAGGGCGGCCTCCGGCAGATCCGCGGGAATTTCGTCCGGGTCCGTCAACGGGGAGAGAACGAGGGAAAAATACTCCGAAGACGGCGAGACTGTGTAAATTTCCGAGAAAACGTGCAGGGTGTAAACGGGGGCGGCGGAATCGGGATCCGATATGGAAAGACTCAGTCTCGCGCAGAGACTCCACAGCGGGGGCAGGAAGAGCGTGACGAGATTGCTCCGCCCGAACTTCCAGTTGACGAGCCCGGTGTCGGTGCGGTACTCGGCGTACGTTTTCTGACTGTAGCTGCCCGAATGGTTGTGACCGTAATAATTCGTGTCGGAGACGGTTTCGTAGACTTTCAAAAGCTCCGCGACCCGTTTCTGCAGCTTGCCCGCGGTGTCCTGTTCGGCGGGTAAGTGTTCCCTGAACTTGTTTTCTAAGGTCACCCGGAGCGCTTCGAGATCGCCGCAGGGGTCTGCGCACAGCGCGGCAAGGTCGGGATCCGTCTCCGGCAGTTTCAGCGCGGTGTGTACGACGGGGACCGGAGCCTCTGCCGTCACGGCGGGACTGTCCTCATAGGTTTCAATTTGTGCTTCCTCCTCCGGTTTTTCGCTCTCCGGGACGGTTTTCGCGGGATCCGACGCGCAGGAGATAGCGGTGACAAGAGCGAGGAGGACTGCGGCAACAGTGATCCAGAGGCGGGGACGCTTCCAGTCGAGGATATTGCGGATCCGGGCTTTCACGTCGCTCTCTCCGAAGGCCAGCGGCACGGGGGAGGGGAAGCGGCGTCTCTCGGCGAAGGAGAGCAGGGAGAGGGAATAGGACCGCGCGCTCGCCCCGCCGTCCGCCAGCACCCGTTCGTCGCAGCTCATCTCCATGTCCCGGGTCATGAGCCGGAAGGAGAGCCAGACGAGGGGATTGAACCAGTGGAGCGCAAGGGCGGCAAATCCGAGAGTCTTCCAGAGATCGTCCCGGCGGCGGAGGTGGACCCTTTCGTGGCATAGGACGAATTGCAGGGTATCGGGTTCCAGCCCGTAGGGGACGTAGATCCGCGGCGCGAAGATCCCGAAGAGGAAGGGGGAGCGGATGGCGTCGGACTGGAAGACGTTCCCCTCGAGCCGGGTAGCGGTGCGCAGTCTCCGGCTCATGGCAGCGCAGGAGTACACGGCGTAGATTGTCAATAAGACCGCTCCGAGGATCCAGACCGCCGCACCTATGGTGAGGAACAGCGCGAAGGGATCGGTCCCGGCCGCGGTTTCGACTGCCTGTTCCGCCGCGGTTCCCGCAAGATCCGCCGTCTGCCCGATCCCGGGAATGACCGCGGGTCGCGTGACGGTCGCAAGGTCCGCGGAAGCCGAATACCGGATCGGCGTCCCGGCCATGACCGGTTCGGCGGCAGGCAGAGCGGGCGCGGAAAAAGCAGGTTCGGCCGGCGCGATCTGAGTCACCTTCTCCGGCACGAAGCGGAAGAGGCTGAACGCCGAGCGGAACGACACGGGGCAGAGGAGGCGGAATCCCACCACCGACCACAGCGCGTAGGAGATCTTCTTCGGAGCCTTCCTCAGTGCGAGGCGGATGAGAAGGACCGCGGCGATCACGGCGGAGGCGGTGAGGGACATGCGGAATACGGTTTCAAAAAGGGAAGTCATGGTTCACCCCTCCCGGTGCTCCTCGATCAGCAGCCGGAGCGCGTCCGCTTCTTCGCCGGAGATCGTCTTGCCTCCGAGAAAGGAGACGAGGAAATCCGGCAGGGAGCCCGCGAAGGTCTGTTGAACGAAAAGCGCGCTTTCCTCCGCCCGCACCTGTTCCCGGGAGACGAGGGAGGTGACGGCGGAATTCTCTTTTTTCACGTAATTCTTCTGGATCATCTTGCGCAGCATCGTAAAGGAAGTGGATTTTTTCCAGCCGAGTTCTTCGAAACAGCGGTCCGCCAGCCGCGTCGAGGAGATGGGTTCGTGATCCCATACCACGCACATGAAGCGGTAGTCGCTCTCGGCAAGTCTTCTTCGTTCCATATTGTCCCTCCGGTGAGGAAATGAGCATACGGGCGGATCCATCCTGATCATAGTTTATCACAGTAGACTTTCCTTGTCAAGAGGAAAACGAAAAAAACTTCGGAAAAATCAAAAATCCCGCCTCCCCGGATAATGGGGGAAGCGGGCGCATGAAAACGGATGCTTGCTTTGAAGGGAGATCAGAGGTCTTCCTCGTCGTCCAGATCGTCCTCGTCGTCGATGAGAGGCTTGTGGCAGGCGGGGCAGATCACGTCTTCGGGGTTGACGGTGTCGTCGAAGTAAACCTTGCCGCCGCAGTTCGGGCATTCGGCGCAGTAAAACTCCTCCTCTTCCTCGTCTTCCTCTTCCTCATCCTCATCGGTGTCGTCCAGATCGAGATCGTCGTCCTCGTCGTCATCCTCGTCTTCGTCGTCGAAGAGCGAACGGCGGCATTTTCCGCAGCATTCTCCGTCTTCGTCGTCCTCGTCCTCGTAAACGTATTCCTCCACGTCGCCGAGGTCATGGTCGATCTCGTCGAGGTAGTCGTTCACGGTGTCGAGCTGTTCGGTGAGGGATTCGACTTCTCCGGCGAGCGCGGCGCAGAGGTCGGCAAGCGCGGCGATGATCTTTCCCTCGGGGGTGGTGGTGTCGAGGTTCGAGCCGTCGATGAGCCCCTTGATATAGGAGCTGGTTTCCTTCGTGGTCATGAGGTTTCTCCTTTCAAAGACACGGAGACCGGAGGGAAAAGCCCCCGGCCGGACCGTGTGGATTGACGTGCGGATCGGGATCCGGGCTTACGCTCTTTCGAGGTATTCGCCGGTTCTCGTGTCGATGCGGATCTTGTCGCCGGTGTTGATGAAGAAGGGCACGCGGATGTTCGCGCCGGTTTCGACGGTGGCGCCCTTGTTGGAGCCGGTGGCTGTGTCGCCGCGGATGCCGGGCTCGCAGTCGGTCACTTCGAGCTCGACGAACATCGGGGGCTCGACGGCGAAGGGCTTGCCCTGATAGGAACGGATCGTGCAGATCATCTCTTCCTTGACGAACTTGAAGTTGTCGCCGATGAGATCCTTGCCGATGGGCTCCTGCTCGTAGGTCTCCTGATCCATGAAGTAATACAGATCCCCGTCGTTGTAGAGATACTGCATGTCGCGGCGGTCGATGCGCGCGTCGTTATACTTATCGGTAGGGGAGAAGGTCTTTTCCACGACCGCCCCGGTGATGACGTTTCTCAGCTTGGTACGGACGAAAGCCGCGCCTTTGCCGGGCTTGACGTGCTGGAATTCGATGACCTGCATGACCTGACCGTCCATGTCGAACGTAATGCCGTTTTTGAAATCGCCTGCTACTACCATGTTCTTTGTTCCCGGTGGGCCGGGATACGCTCCTTTCCGATTTTCGGATATGAAATACAATACGCTTTATTATAAAAGATTTTCCTCCGTTTTGCAAGAGGGTGGACAAAGAAAAATGAAAAAATTCACGGAATGTTTGTTTTTCTCCACTCGCCCGGCATCCCAGAGAAGGTCGGAGAGCCCGGGAACCGCTCAGCCTCCCCGTCCTCTTCCATTATATCATATCCCGCGCCGGAATGCAAGAGGGAGGATTTTTCGAGGAAAAGCCGGAACAGGTGTTTACAAGCCCGGTTTTTTATGGTATACTGAACGGGAAGAAACTCCGTCCGACGAGATACGCTGTTTTCATCAAGACGATAAAACATAAAGAGGAAGAAAAAATGACAAGCGAACTGGAACCGAAGGAAAAACAGGTCTACGATTACATAAAGGAAAACATCCGCAAAAACGGCTACGCTCCTTCCATCCGGGACATCTGCCTCGCCCTGGATATCAAGAGCACCTCCACCGTCCACACAACCCTCGACCGGCTCGAAAAGAAGGGCTTCATCCGCAAGGAAAACGGTAAAAGCCGCGCGATCCGGATCGAAGGACTGGGCGGCAAGGAGGAGGAGCACCTCTCCGTCCCCCTGATCGGCCGCGTCACGGCGGGGGATCCCATCCTCGCGCTGGAGCACTGCGAGGGATACATTCAATATCCGAAATCCGTCCTTCCCGTTCCCGGCGGCAGGCTCTTCGCCCTCCGGGTCCGCGGGGAGAGCATGATCGAGGCGGGGATCCTGGACGGCGACATCGTGATCGTGGAGCAGACCCCCGAAGCGTCCAACGGCGATATCGTCGTCGCGCTGATCGACCGGGAGGCGACCGTCAAGGTCTTCTATAAGGAGAACGGACATTTCCGCCTTCAGCCCCGCAACCGCACCATGATGCCCATCATTGTCTCGAAGCTCTCCATCCTCGGGCGCGTGGTGGCCTCCGTGCGGTATTACTCCTGAACGGTAAAACGCTGTTTCAGCATGAACGGAAACGCCCCGCCTGAAAACGGGCGAGAGTTAAGGAGGAAATCATGACACCCATCCGAGTCGGGCTTGTCGGCCTCGGCAGAGCGGGAAACGGGATGCACCGCCCCGAACTGCGCGGCCGTCAGGACAAATTCCGCTTCGCCGCCGTGTGCGATATCATCGAAGAGCGCACAGCCCCCTTCGTCGAGGAATTCGGCGCGAAGCCTTATACCCGCATCGAAGATCTGCTGGCGGATCCCGAGGTCGAGCTCGTGACGATCGCCACCCGATCCTGCGATCATTACAGACACGCCCTGATGGCCCTCGAAGCCGGGAAGGACGTATTCGTCGAAAAGCCCTTCTCCATGCACGCCTCGCAGGTGAAGGAGCTCATCCGCCGCGGATCCCAGCCCGGAGGACCCCGCCTCTTCGTCCGCCACAACCGCCGGTTCGAGGGCGGATTCGAGCGCGCGAACGAGATCATCGAATCCGGCAAGCTCGGCGAGGTCTACGAGATCAGGCTGACCCGCAACGGCTATCAGCGGCGCAACGACTGGCAGACTCTGTCCGAATTCGGCGGAGGCCAGCTGCTCAACTGGGGTCCACACATCATCGACCACTCCCTCCGGTTCTGCGGCGGCGACTACACCCGTCTCTATTCCGAGATCCGCAAGGTGGCGGCGGCGGGCGACTGCGAGGACCACATCAAGATCGTCTTCACCGGCGTCAACGGCCGCATCGTCGACATGGAGATCTCCGGCGGAGTCGCGCTTCCCACCCCCGAGTACATGATGTACGGCACCCGCGGATCCCTCGTCTCCGTCGGCGGCAAGTTCCACCTGCGCTATCTCGATCCCGCAGTCGAGCTCTCACCGGTCAAAGCGGATCCCGAGACTCCCGGTTCCGGCCGCGGTTTCGGCAATCCCGAGCCCCTCGTGTGGAAGGAGGAGGACGTCGACATGGGACCCGGCGGCACCGATCGGATCTGGGACGCCCTGTACGAGACCATCCGCTGCGGAAAACCTTTCCCCGTTACGCTCGATCAGGCCGCGAAGGTCATCGACGTCATCGAAGCCGTGAAGAAGGGGACCGTGTTCGAGAACGCGTAAGCCTTCCGAAAAGCAAAACCGTATTTCCGTCTTATATTTCGGATCAAGGAGAAAGAATATGGCAAACGAAATCATCAAAGGAATGGGATTCCACCACTCCGCTCTGAAAGTCAGAGACCTCGACGAAGCCATCGCGTTTTACGAAAAGCTCGGCATGAAGTTCTACACCTCCTGGGGCGAGGGGAACGGCCGGATCGCCATGATGGACTTCGGCGACGGCGGCATCCTCGAACTCTTCGCGGGCGGGAACGACAACGAGACCGTCGACGCGAAATACATCCATCTCGCCCTCAGAGTGGACGATGTGGACGAAGCCTACGGGATCGCTCTCAAAGCGGGCGCGAAGCCGAAGAGCGAACCCCGGGTCGTTCCGCTGGATTCGAAGCCGGTGAAGCTCACCCTGAACTGCGGATTCGTGTTCGGACCGAGCGGGGAAGAAGTGGAATTCTTCCGCGTCGTCTCCGCCGAATGAGAGAGGAGGGACCGACATGCTCGCGACTCTTGTTTTCGTCGACGTGAAGCCCGAATGCGCCGATGCCTTCGCCGAGATCACCGCGTACAATCACGAGAATTCCCGCAAGGAGCCCGGCAACGTCCGTTTCGACGTGCTCCGGGACCGCCGCGACCCCACCCAGTTCGTCCTGTACGAAGTCTACAAGGACGACGAAGCCGCGGCCGCCCACAAGGAAACCGAACACTACAAGAAGTGGAAGGAGACCGTGGCTCCCATGATGGCGACACCGCGCAGATCCACCCCCACCGAACCCCTCTGCTTTGACTGATCGGATCGCAGGACCCGTCCTGACCCGGGAGTCCCACCCCGGATTCTGGGAGGCAGACGGGCTGACCCTTGCGCGGTCCCTGCTCGGTCTGACCCTCGTGAGGCGGACCGCGGAGGGGGAATGCGCAGTGCTGATTTCCGAGACGGAGGCCTACATGGGCGTCACCGACCGTGCGTCCCATGCCTACGGAGGCCGCCGCACAGCCCGGACCGAGACCATGTATCTACCGGGAGGGTTCGCCTACGTCTATCTGATCTACGGGCTTTATTCCTGCGCCAACGTCACGGCGGGCAGGGAAGGATGCGCCGAAGCCGTCCTGCTCCGCGCCGCCGAACCGCTCGACGGAAAGGGGATCCTGCTCGCGAATCTGCGACGGGCCTCGAGGGCGAAAAAGACCGTCTTCCCCGATTCCCCGGACGGATGGAGCGCGGAGGAATGGCGGAGGCGCCTCAACGGCCCCGGAAGGCTATGCGCCGCGATGGGGATCTCCCGGGAGCAGAACGGTCTCGATCTTGCCGCGAAGGGAGAACTCTTTTTCCGCGACGACGGATTCCGCCCGACCTGCATGACGGCGTCCCCCCGCATCGGGATCGACTACGCCGGGGAGGACCGGGACCGCCCGTGGAGATTCACGGCAGACGGATTCGGTCCGGACGTTTCGTTCTGAGTTTTTCCCGGACTGCGTTTTACAGCCGCGTATCCCTCTTTCCTTCGCCGGGAAAAGGAGCGCGGCTTTCCTTTTTGGCTTTCACCCGTAGGAAAGGGAGGGGCGGATCTCCATCCTTCGCCGGAATTCTTGTGGTTTTTCCCAAAAGACCGCTATTTTCAAAAAATATTTTTCACAAATCCGGCAAAATGGTCTTGAAAAAATGCGGCCGGTAATGTATAATGATATGCAGGGAAAGGATGGTGCTCAATATGACCGACGCGACCTCGCCCGGCACCGCCCGGGAAACCAGTCTCCCCGCATATCTTTTCCATCAGGGGACGAACGATTCCGTATACGACTATCTCGGCTGTCACCGGGAGAAGACGGAGAACGGGTACAAAACCGTCTTCCGCACATGGGCCCCCAATGCCTCCGCCGTCGCTCTCGTGTCCGATTTCACGGACTGGGAGCAGGGGAAACCCCTCGAACGCATCACCGAAGCGGGCGTGTGGGAAACCTCGGTGGAGACGAAGGAACCTCTCGACGGCAGTTTCTATAAATTCGCCGTGACCGGACGGGACGGGGCGACGCGCTTCAAGGCGGATCCCTTCGCGTTCCAGTCCGAAACGCTGAACAAGACCGCCTCCATCGTCCGGGACATCTCCGGGCATCAGTGGAAGGACGCGAAGTGGCTCGGGAAACGATCCGCCACCGTCTGCCCCCGCCAGAGGGGATTCAAACCGAAGGTGACGCATTTCTATTCCGCTCCGCTCAATATCTATGAAGTCCACCTCGGATCGTGGCGCACCGAAAACGGCGGGACCACCGCGAACGGGGAGAACTACCTGAACTACCGCGAGATCGCCGACCGGCTGGCTCCCTACGTCAGCGACATGGGATATACCCACGTGGAGCTGCTTCCCGTGACGGAGCATCCCTCCGACGCCTCCTGGGGCTATCAGGTCTGCGGTTACTACGCTCCAACCTCCCGTTACGGGGACCCGGAGGACTTCCGCTATTTTGTCGAAAAACTCCACGAATACGGGATCGGCGTCATTCTCGACTGGGTGCCCGCCCATTTCCCGAAGGACGCCCACGGCCTCTGTGAATTCGACGGGGAACCGCTCTATGAATATCAGGGACAGGACCGCATGGAGAACGGCGGAGGGGAGGACCGCTATTTCGACGTGGGACGCCCCGAGGTCCGGTCCTTCCTCATATCGAACGCCCTCTTCTGGCTCCGCGAATACCACGCGGACGGGCTGAGGATCGACGCCGTCTCCGCCATGCTCTACCTCGGTTACGGCCGGGAGCCCGGCGAATGGATCCCGAGCGCCGAAGGAACGAACCATAATCCGGAGGCCGTCGCCTTCTTCCAGAAGCTCAACGGGGCGGTGTCCGCGGAATTCCCAGACGCACTCATGATCGCGGAGGAATCGACCTCCTGGCCGATGATCACAAAACCGGCGGACGAGGGGGGACTCGGATTCAGCTTCAAGTGGAACACAGGCTGGGCAAACGACATGTTCGATTATATCGCCACGGACCCCGTCCACCGCAAGTACGTCCACAACAAGCTGACCTCTCCGATGATGTACGCCTTCAGCGAAAACTACATCCTCCCAGTCTCCCACGACGAATTGGTGCACGGGAAGAAATCCCTCGTCGACAAGTGCTTCGGCGAGTACGACGACAAATTCTCCTGTATGCGGACCCTGCTCTGCACCATGATGACCCTGCCCGGGAAGAAACTCCTCTTCATGGGCACGGAGTTCGCCCAGTTCCGCGAATGGGACTGCGGGAACCAGCTCGAATGGTTCATGACAGACTATCCGCGTCACGTGGAAATGCAGCGCTTCGTCCGGGCGATCAACCGGTTCTACCTCGAAACCCCCGCCCTTTGGGAGATCGACGACGGCTGGGACGGCTTCGAATGGATCAGCGCGGAAGAGCGGGATCTGAACATCATTTCCTACCGCCGCCGCGACAAAAAGGGCAGGGAAATCGTCGTCTGCATGAACTTTGCCCCGGTGGTGCGGGAAAACTATCCCCTGACCGTGCCGAAAATGGGACGGTACGAGGAAGTCTTCTCCACAGACCGCTACGAATTCGGCGGCAAAAACAACCTAAACGAAACGCCCGTGCGCACCAGAGCCGAGATCGGCGAGGACGGCGTCAAGCGTTCGGCCATCGAGATCACTCTTCCTGCTCTCGGCGGCGTGATTTTCAGAAAACAGCAGAACAATTCAACAGACGGAGGTCAATATGTATAAGAAACAGGAATGCGTCGCCATGCTGCTGGCGGGCGGTCAGGGGAGCCGGCTGTACACGCTCACCGAAAAGACCGCGAAGCCTGCCGTCCGGTTCGGAGGGAAATACCGCATCATCGATTTTCCCCTCTCGAACTGCGTCAATTCCGGCATCTACACTGTCGGCGTCCTGACCCAGTATCAGCCCCTGCAGCTGAACGAGTATATCGGAAACGGCCAGCCGTGGGATCTTGACCGCGGACAGAGCGGCGTCATGGTCCTGCCTCCGTATCAGGCGAAATCCGGCGCGGACTGGTACAAAGGCACGGCGAACGCCATCTACCAGAACTTCAATTTCATCGACCGGTACAGCCCCGACTACGTCCTCATCCTCTCCGGCGACCATATCTATAAGATGGACTACGAAAAGATGCTCCGGGCCCACAAGGAAAAAGGCGCGGACTGCACCATCGCCGTCCTCGAGGTCCCGCTGGAAGAGGCGAGCCGCTTCGGCATCATGAACACCGACGACGATCTCCGCATCACCGAATTCGAGGAGAAGCCGAAGCAGCCGAAGAGCACCAAGGCTTCCATGGGCATCTATATCTTCAACACCGATCTGCTCCGCGACTATCTCGACGCGGACGAGGCCGATCCCAACTCCTCGAAGGACTTCGGCAAGAACATCATCCCGAAGATGCTGGCGGACGGGCGGAAGATGTACGCCTATCCCTTCCGCGGCTACTGGAAGGACGTCGGAACCATCCAGTCCCTCTGGGAGGCCAATATGGACCTTGTGGGAGAACAGCCGGTGTTTGATCTGAGGGACCGCGACTGGCGCATCTTCTCCCGCAACACCACCGAACCGCCGCACTTCGTCGGGGAATACGCGAAGATCTCGAATTCCCTCATCACCGAAGGCTGCGTGATCGAAGGCATCGTTGAGAATTCCGTGCTGGCGAGCGGCGTGAAGGTCTGCCGCGGCGCGTTCATCAAGGACTCCGTCATCATGTCCGGCGTCACGGTCGGCGAGGGATCCACGGTCAACTACTCCATGATCGACGAAAACACGACGGTGGGCGCGGGCTCCGTCGTCGGGCGCAACAGGGCCAGCGGCGGCAAGATCACCGTCATCGGCTCCGACCTCCGCGTCAAGCCCGCCACGGACATTCCCGCCGGCGAGATGGTCGACGCGGAATGGCTGAAGACCAACCATAAGGACTGAGAAAGGACGGGACCAGAAGATATGTCTGCATACGGAATCATATTCTCGAATATTCACGACAACAATATCCCCGAGCTCACCCGCCTGCGCTCCATCGCGTCGGTGCCCTTCGCCTGCCGCTACCGCTTCATTGACTTCACCCTGTCGAACATGGTGAACTCCAATATCTACAACATCAGCGTGATCACCAGCTACAACTACCAGTCCCTCATGGACCACATCGGTTCCGGCAAGGACTGGGATCTGGCGCGGCGTTCCGGCGGCATCAAGTTCCTCCCTCCGAACATCACGGCCTACGCCAACCCCACGGCGGGCAGTCTGTCGTCCTACACCCGCCTCGATTCCCTGAAAAGCGTCGCCGCCTCCATCAACCGCATCACCGACGACTACGTGGTCCTCTCCGACTGCGACGTGATCTGCAACGTGGACTTCAACGACATGATCCGCTACCATCAGGAGACCGGCGCGGACATGACCATCGCCGTGAAGCGCGTGAATCTCACCCGTGAGAACTGTTCCACCGCCATCGTTTTCAATTCCGATGAGGACGGCAGGATCAACGAGGTCCTGGCTTATCCGGGGGATTACGAAGGTCAGGCGGACATCTCCCTCAACATGATCGTCATGAGCACCTCCTATCTGCAGCAGATGGTGCTCCAGGCCCAGACCCGCGGCTATACGAGCCTGACGAGGGACGTCATCGCCCGCACGCTCGGATACCGGAACTACCGCGTCTACCGCTACGACGGGTATTTCGCCGCCATCACCTCCTTCGCCGACTATTACCGCCATTCCATGGAGATCCTCTCCGACGCCGAGGTCCGGGATTCCCTGTTCAGCGTCAAGACCCGCCCGGTGTACACCAAGGTCCGCAATTCCGCGCCCACCTACTACGCCGCCGGATCCGCAGCGCGCAACTCCATGATCGCCGACGGGTGCTTCATCGAGGGCACGGTGGAGAACTCCATCATCTTCCGCGGCGTGAAGATCGGACGGAACGCGACGGTGAAGAACTCCATCATTATGCAGGACACCATCGTCGGCGACGGCGCTTTCCTGAACTGCGTCATTACGGACAAGAACGCCGTCATCCGCGACCAGCGTATGCTCTGCGGCGCCGAAACCCAGCCCTTCTACGTCGTCAAGGGCAAAATGATCTGAACCCGAACGGAGGACGAACATGAACATTCTGTACGCGGCATCCGAAGCGCTCCCCTTCGCCTCCACCGGAGGACTGGCGGACGTGGTGGGTTCCCTCCCGAAGGCCGTCAAAGCCGAACTGGGGAAGGGAAGCGACGTGAGAGCCGTCATTCCGCTCTACGCTCCCATCCGCGAGAAATTCGCCGAACAGCTGGAGCTCGTCTGCGAAATGAACGTGCGTCTTTCGTGGCGGAACCAGTACTGCGGGATCTGGAAGATCGTGCGCGAAGGCGTGACCTTCTATTTCATCGACAACCTCTACTATTTCGACCGCGGGACCCTGTACGGCTGCTATGACGACGGCGAACGGTTCGCCTTCTTCTCGAAGTGCGTGCTGGAGCTCATGAGCGCGGTCCGGTTCTATCCCGACGTGCTCCACGCCAACGACTGGCAGACCGCCCTGACCGTGATCTACCTCAAGCGCAAGTACGCCCACCTCGAGGAATACCGGAGCATCCGCGCGCTGTTCACCATCCACAACATCGACTATCAGGGACAGTTCGATTTCTCGATCCTCTCGGACGTCTTCGAGCTTCCCGAATGGGACCGCTCCGTGGTGGAGTACAACGGTGTCATCAACCTCCTCAAAGGCGCGATCGTCTGCGCGGATATGGTCAACACCGTCAGCCGCACCTACGCCCGCGAGATCCTCACCGACTACTATTCCAGCGGCCTGCACCATATCCTGCGGGAAGCCGACGCCCAGGGCAAGCTGACCGGCATCGTCAACGGGATCGACGTGGATTATTATAATCCCGAGACCGACCCCGATATCGCCGCGCACTTCTCGGCCGACGATCTGAGCGGGAAAGCCGTTGACAAGGCGGAACTCGAGGAAGTCTGCGGATTCGCGCATTCTCCCGAAACGCCGGTTATTTCGATGGTCTCACGCCTCGCCTCCCACAAGGGCTTTGATCTCGTCCGCCATGTGCTCGAGGAGATCATCACCACCGAGAACGTCCGCTTCGTGCTCCTCGGCACCGGGGAAACCGCCCTCGAAAACTTCTTCCGCGACATTTCCGCCCGCTATCCCGACCGGGTCGCCATCCGGCTGGAATACAACAAGGCTTTGTCGAAGAAATTCTACGCCGGAGCCGATCTCTTCCTCATGCCGTCGAAGAGCGAACCCTGCGGCCTTTCCCAGATGATCGCCTCGCGGTACGGCACCGTTCCGATCGTGCGGGAATGCGGCGGCCTCGCGGACACCATCCGTCCCTATAACGAATATGAGGAAACCGGCAACGGATTCACCTTCACCAATTACAACGCCCACGACATGATGAACGTGATCCGCTATGCACTTCGATTGTATCCCGATCATTCCAAATGGGACAATTTAGTGAAAAATGTCATGAAAATCGACTTTTCATGGAATGTTTCGGCAAAAAGATACATTGATATTTACAGCGGTTTGAAGTAAAATATAGAGTGGGTATCACAGTTGCGATTCACGCGCCGGCGTCCGGTCGTTTTGCCCCGGACGCCGCGATTTTTTACCGGAGAACGGAGAAATATGGACAAACATCAAGTCAAAAAGGGAGAAGCCGTGCGGGCAGGGATCGAAGCCAAGCTGACCAGCCATTTCGGCGTCAGTCCCGAAGAAGCTACGGAAGAACAGATTTTCAAAGCCACGGCCCTGAGCGTCAAGGAACTCCTCACCGCCAAGCGGCAGGTGTTCCACGACCGCATCAAAAAGACCCATCCCCGCCGGGTGTACTATCTCTGCATGGAATTCCTGATGGGGAGACAGCTGAAAAACAATCTCATGAACCTCGGCCTCGAGGATGAATACCGCGCCGCCCTTGCCTCGATGGGCATCGATCTCGACAGGATCTACGACGCGGAACCCGACCCGGGCCTCGGTAACGGCGGTCTCGGACGGCTCGCGGCCTGCTTCATGGATTCCCTCACCACCCTCGACTATCCGGCTGCCGGATTCTCGATCTGCTACGAATACGGCCTGTTCAAGCAGCGCATCATCGACGGCAACCAGGTCGAACTGCCGGACAACTGGATGAACGAGGGCAGCATATGGCTCGTTCCGCGCACCGACAAGTCCTATACCGTCCGGCTCGGCGGCAATGTCCATGAGGTCTGGGAGAACGGAAAATGCTCCATCACCTACGACAACTACAAGGACGTCCGCGCCGTTCCCTACGATCTCATGGTCTCCGGCTACGGCTGCGAGGCGGTCAACGTCCTGCGCCTCTGGAAGGCCGCTGAGACGAGCAGTTTCAATATGAACCTGTTTTCGCAGGGACAGTACCTCGAGGCGATGCAGCAGACCTCGAACGCAGAGGTGATCTCGAAGGTCCTCTATCCCTCCGACGACCACGAGGAAGGCAAGCTCCTCAGACTGACCCAGCAGTACTTCCTTGTCTCCGCCTCTCTGCAGTCCATCATCGCCGACCATCTCTCGCGCTACGGATCCCTCTTCAATTTTGCGGACAAGGTCGCCATCCACATCAACGACACCCATCCCGCCCTCGTCATTCCCGAACTGATGCGGATCCTCATGGACGTCTATTCCTACAGCTGGGACAACGCGTGGAGCGTCGTCACCCGGGTGGTGAGCTACACCAACCACACCGTTCTGCCCGAAGCCCTCGAAAAGTGGAACGTCCAGCTCTTCCAGCTCCGCCTGCCCCGGATCTATATGATCGTCGAGGAGATCAACCGCCGTCTGTGCAGGGACCTCTGGAACATGTACCCCGGCGACTGGGACCGCATTTCCCGCATGGCCGTCATCGGCTATTCGCAGGTCCGCATGGCCAATCTCTCCGTCGCCGCCTCCCATACGGTGAACGGGGTTTCCGCCCTGCACTCGAACATCCTCAAGAAGACGGTCTTCCACGACTACTACAACGCGATGCCCTATAAGTTCACCAATGTGACGAACGGGATCGCCATGCGCCGGTGGCTGTGCTTCTCCAATCCCGGACTGACCGGCCTGCTCGACGAGCTGATCGGGCCGGACTACCGCCGCGATTTCTCCCTCCTGAACGATTTCCGCAAGTACGAAAACGATCCGGCGGTCCTCGAAAAGCTCGCGAAGATCAAGACCGAGAACAAGGAGACCTTCTCGAAGTTCTATTTCAACCGCTTCGGCCGCTCCCTCGACACTTCCTCGGTCTTTGACGTGCAGGTCAAGCGGATGCACGAATACAAGCGTCAGCTTCTGAATGTTCTGAAGATCGTCACTCTCATGGAGGAGATCCGGGACAATCCGAACGGAAACTGGCTCCCGACGACCTTCATCTTCGGCGGAAAGGCCGCTCCCGGCTATTATATGGCCAAGAACATCATCAAGCTGATCTGCGACCTGGGCCGTGAGATCGAGCGCGATCCGAAGGTGCGGGACATTTTGCGGGTGGAATATCTCGAGGACTACAACGTCACCTCCGCCGAAGTCCTCATGCCCGCCTCCGATATCAGCGAGCAGATCTCCCTTGCCGGGAAGGAAGCGAGCGGAACGGGCTGCATGAAGTTCATGGTGAACGGAGCCCTGACCCTTGGCACCCTCGACGGCGCGAACGTGGAGATCAAGGACGCGGTGGGCGGCGACAACATCTATATCTTCGGCCTCGGGGCTTCGGAAGTCGACGAACTCTGGAAACAGGGCTATTCCTCCCAGTCCTATTATATGAACAGCGAACGCCTGCGCCGCACCGTGGACAGACTGCGCGGATCCATCGGCGGGACCTCCTACGGCGATATGGTGAACTACCTCCTGTATTCCCACGGCGTGCCGGATCCCTATATGTGCCTCGCCGACTACGATTCTTATATGAACGTCTACGGCCGCATGACCGAAGCCTACCGCGACGCCGCCGCCTGGTCGAAGAAGTCCCTCGTGAACATCGCCTCCGCGGGATTCTTCTCCTCCGACCGCGCCATCCGGGAGTACGCAGAGAACATCTGGCATATCAACCCCGTCCGCTGACTGTATGAAGGCATACGAATTCAAATTTGACAGAAGAAAAAAGCTCCGGGTCAACGAACTCGGGGCTTTTGCGGCAGATACGGAGATGGAATTTACCCTCCGTCTTGCCCTCTCCGCCGGTCAGTCGGTCCATTCCGCCGCGATGGGGATCCACCGGGACGCCTGGAACACCGGGGAGACGGAATTTCTGACCTTCCCCATGCGCCCGCTTCCGGGAGAGGGGAACATCTACGACTGGACGCTCACCCTCGATTTCGCCTCGGATCTCAATCCGGCAGACGGGGAAGGGCTCTATTACTACCATTACGCCGTGCAGCTCGGGGACGGATCCTGTTTCGTCTTCGGCGGGGAACGCCCGACGGAACTCGATATCCTCGACAACTATATCGGTGAGAGACAGCTTCTTCTCTACCGCCCGGATTTCAAGGCATCTTCCCGCTTTGCCTCGGGTCCGGTCTATCACATCTTCGTCGACCGGTTCGCCAAAGCCGGGACTGTGACTCCGAAGCCCGGAGCCGTGCTCGACGAGGACTGGGACGACGGCATCCCGCAGTACGGCGAATATCCCGGGGCAGAGGTGGCGAACAACGTGTTCTTCGGCGGCAATCTGCGGGGGATCACGGAAAAGCTCGATTACATCGCGTCCCTCGGGGTGAGAACGATCTACCTCTCCCCGGTCTTCGAATCCGCGTCCAACCACAAATACGACACCGGGAACTACATGAAGATCGACCCGATGTTCGGCACCGACCGGGATTTCGAGGTCCTGTGCCGGGAAGCGAGAGCCCGCGGGATGGGGATCATTCTCGACGGCGTTTTCAACCATACGGGCTCGGACTCCGTCTACTTCAACCGCGAAGGGCATTACAGGACCGTCGGAGCCTATCAGTCGAAGAGATCCCGCTATGCCCCGTGGTTTTCCTTCCGCTCCTTCCCCGACGACTACGAATGCTGGTGGGGCGTGAAGACCCTCCCCCGGGTGGACAGCGCGAATCCCGGGTACCGCCGCTTTATCTGCGAGACCGTCGTCCCGAAGTGGATGAAGGCGGGCGTATCGGGCTGGCGGCTGGACGTGGCGGACGAGCTGAACGAAGCCTTCCTCGACGACTTCCGCAGGGCTGTCAAGGAGCGGGACCCGGATTCCGCCGTGATCGGGGAGGTCTGGGAGGACGCTTCGGACAAGATCAGCTACGGCAGGCGCAGACGATATCTCACAGGCCGTGAGCTCGATTCGGTGATGAATTATCCCCTTCGCTCCGCCGTGATCGGTTACGTTCTGAACGGGGAGACCGGGGCTCTCAGACACGCGACGGAGGGACTCTACCGCCGCTATCCGAAAGCGGTCTCGGACAATCTGCTCAATTTCCTCGGCACCCACGACACAGAGCGCATCCTCACGGTCCTCGGAGGAGAGCCGACCGGGGACAAGACAAACGCCGAGCTTGCGGTCCTGTCCATGACGCCCGAGGAACGGGAGGCCGGAAAGAAAAAGCTCTGCCTCGCATGGGGGATCCTCGTCGGACTGCCCGGCGTCCCCTGCGTTTTCTACGGGGATGAAGCCGGACTCGAGGGCTACCGCGATCCCTTCTGCCGCCGTCCCTTCCCCTGGAGGCGTGTCGATTCGGATCTGCTCTCCTGGTACCGGACGACGGGCACGATGCGGCGGGACGAAACGGTGTTCCGGGACGGGCTGTTCCGCATCCTGAGCCTCACGGAATCGGAGTTTCTCTATCTCCGTTCCCCGGCAAACGGGCAGGAATGCTCCGTTCTGACGGCGGCGGCAAGGAAGGGGGAGATCCGGCTCAGTTTCCCCTCCGGCGCGTTCTCCCTCACGGAAGGCGTGACGCTCTCCGAGGCCGTGCTTTCCGAGGGTACCGTCGGATTCTTCCGCCTGCCCCCCGACACGGATCCCGACGCCGTCCTCTCCTGCCCGGAAAACAGCCGGTCGGAATGAATCCCGCGAAACGTCACGGAAAACCGCGGCGTTTCTTCTTTTTCAGTTGACACGGAGGGCGGAGAAGGGTATAATGGAAGCAGAATCTGAGTACATAAACGGAGGTTCCCATGAGCGACATTCTTTTTTCCCTCCCCTGCGTGAAGCGGTATCCCGGCAATCCGGTCCTGACTTCGGCGGACGTGCCCTACCGCTCCGACCTCGTGTTCAACGCCGGCGTGATTCCTTACGGGGACGGTTACGCCATGATCTTCCGCAACGACTACGGCGCGACGAAGGAGGAATGGGAAGCCGGAAAGCGGTTTGACGGGACCAACATCGGCCTCGCTCTCTCGAAGGACGGCATTCACTGGACCGTGGAGCCGGAGCCGGTCTTCGATCTCTCGGGGGCTGACGGCGGAGAGATCGGAAGGGCATACGACCCGCGGCTCACCGTGATCGACGGCACGATTTACATGTGCTTCGCCGTGGATACGAGGCACGGACTGCGGGGCGCGATCGCAAAGACGGAAGACCTGCGGCACTATGAGATCCTCTCCATGACCGTGCCGGACAACCGCAACATCGTCCTGTTCCCCGAAAAGATCGGCGGGATGTTCGTCCGTCTCGAAAGACCCATGCCGGTGTACAGCCGCGGACGGGACCGCTTCGATATCTGGATGAGTTTCAGCCCCGACATGGTATACTGGGGAAACGCGAAGCTCGTCTCCGGGGTGGAGGACTACCCCTACGCCAATGACAAGATCGGACCCGGCGCGCCGCCCGTCAAGACCTCCCGGGGCTGGCTGGTCATCACCCACGCGGTAGATCTGGACCGGAGCCGCGGCAGGAACGGATGGGAAGACAGATGGCAGAAGCGGTACTGCGCCGGCGCGATGCTGCTCGATCTCGAAGATCCCTCGAAGGTCCTCGGCGTCTGCAAAGCCCCCCTGCTCGCCCCCGAAACCGATTATGAAACGAAGGACGGCTTCCGCACCAACGCAATTTTCGCCACGGGAGCGGTCCCCATGCCGGACGGGACCCTTCGGATCTACTACGGCGCGGCGGACACCGTGATCGCCATGGCGGAGGCCAAAATCGACGATCTGATCGACGCCTGCCTCGGATTGGAGGGAACGGTATGACGGAGAAGAATGCTTCCGGCTTACCCGCCTACGATCGCACCCTGTCCTGCGCTCTCCGGTACGCGGAAGCCGGGCGGATCGAGGAGTGGGTCCACGCCTATCTCCGCACCGACGGACGCAATGTCCCCATGTCTGACGGGCTGAACCTCGCTCCCCGTGTCTGGATCGGCCCCGTGAAGATCCCGCTGTCCATCCTGACAAGGATCTGCGGACCCGAGGAGGACATGATCTGGCGGGTGGACCGGGAGGGATTCGAGAAGCGCACGGTCTGGCTCGAGGAGGAGATCCGAAACGGCGCGGACCTGCCTCCCGTGATCGTCCACTGTACGGCGGAAGGGCTCGAACTCAACGACGGAAACCACCGGCTCGAAGCCTACCGGAGAATGGGCATTCCCGAAGGATACGCCGTCTTCTGGGCGACCCGGGGCGAGGAGGAATTTTTCCCGCCGTTCTTGACAAGCGGGACGTGAAGTGATACAATGTACAGAGATTGTTTCGGAAAGAAAGGACAAATCATGAAACCGACCGTGAAAATCGCTCTGATCACAGGATATCTCGGAGCGGGCAAGACAACGCTGCTCAATCACATTCTCGCCAATACGGAGGGCATCCGCGCCGCCGTCATCGTGAACGATATCGGGGAAGTCAATATTGACGCCGACCTCATCGAGAGGAGCGGAGCCGTCGAAAGAAACGACATGGTTCCCCTGATGAACGGATGCATCTGCTGCACCCTCAAGGACGACCTCGCCGAAGGACTGCGCCGCCTGGCCGCTTCCGGCAAATTCGACTATATCATCATCGAGGCCTCCGGCATCTGCGAGCCTCTTCCGATCGCCCAGACCATCGCCCTGATCTGCGAGGAGAGCACCGAGGGCGGGATACCGCTCGTGCTTGACAACATCGTCGCCGTGGTGGACGCCGCCCGGATGCGGGATGAGTTCGACGACGGCAAGCAGCTGATGAAGGAGGACATCGACGAGGACGACATCGAAAGCCTTCTCATCCAGCAGCTCGAATTCTGCAACACTGTCATTCTCAACAAGGCCGACCTCGTCACGGAGGAAAACCTCAAGGAACTGCGCGCCATCGTCCGCGGTCTCCAGAAGGACGCAGTCATTTACGAGGCGAACAACTGCGACCTGCCGATCACAAAGCTGCTCAACACGGGTCTCTTCGATCTCGACAAGGCCCTCGGATCCGCCGCATGGGTGGACGCGATGGAGCATCCAGAAGAGCATGAGAACCCCGAGGTGCTGGAATACGGCATCGAGACCTTCGTCTACTACCGCCGCAAGCCCTTCTGCCTTCCCGCCCTCAACGCGCTCTGCGAGGACTGGTTCCCCGGCGTGATCCGCTCGAAGGGCATGGTCTGGTATCGCGAGGACCCCGACATGGCCTATATCCTCGAACAGTCCGGACGTCAGATCACCGAACAGCAAGCCGGGTTCTTCATCGCCTCCGCCCCGAAGAAGGAGCAGAAGGAGCTCCTGAAGCGCTATCCCGACGCGAAGGAGACCTGGGATCCCGTCTACGGCGACCGCATGATCAAACTGGTCTTCATCGGCCGAAACATGAACCGCGCGGATATCGAAGCGCATCTCGACGCCTGCCTCACCGACTGACGGAGTATATAATAATCCTCCGATCTGCGGAAATTCCCGAGCCCGGACCGTTTTTCAGCGGCATCCGGGCTTTTTTGCTGTTTTACCCACAGGAATGGCAACGCGAAGCCGTATTTTTATACGTTTTCCGCTTGATATTTGCCCGGAAACGTGATAGAATATGAGGGATAACAAAATAGCTGAACGAAACCGGAACGGGGACTAATATGCACAAAGAATTTCTGATGGGCAACGAGGCGATGGCGCTCGGAGCTCTGGCGGCCGGCGTCGGACTGGTCGCGGGATATCCCGGAACGCCCTCCACCGAAGTGCTCGAAACCGTGGCGAAGCGCAATCCCGGCGGCGTCCACGTCGAGTGGTCGGTGAACGAAAAGGCGGCGATGGAAGTTGCGGCAGGGGCGGCTTACGCGGGAGTGAGAAGCCTTGTCACCATGAAGCAGGTGGGGCTGAACGTCGCCTCCGATCCGCTTATGAGCCTTTCCTATATCGGGGTAAAAGGCGGCATGGTGGTGCTTGTGGCGGACGATCCCGGGCCCATCTCCTCCCAGACGGAGCAGGACACTCGGACCTTCGCCATGTATTCGAAACTGCCCGTCTTCGATCCTTCCTCGGTGGAAGAGGCATACCGGATGATGGGCGACGCCTTCGCACTGTCCGAGAGATACGGGACCCCCGTGATCCTGCGCCCCACGACCCGGATCGACCACGGATATGCCGACGTGGAGGTGGACGAGATCCCCGCCGCCCCCGAAAAGCCCGAGGGATTCATCAAGGATTCCTCCCGGTGGGTGATCTTCCCGCGGCTCTCCCTCGCCAATCACGGGAAGATCGAAGCGCGCAACCGTGCCATGACCAACCTCCTGTCCGCATACGAGGGGAACCGGATCCTCAGCGAAACGGGTGAATTTACCGGAAAGAAGCTGGGCATCGCGTCCCAGGGAGCCAGCTGGGGATACCTCACGGACGTTCTCGATCCCGCCTCCCGTCCGCGCCTTCTCAAAGTCGCCACTCCTTTCCCGTTCCCGGACGAGCTGGCGGAAAAGTTCCTCGACGGTCTGGACGAGGTCCTCGTCGTAGAAGAACTGGATCCCGTGATCGAGCGGGCCCTCGTAAGTCTCTGCGGACGGAAGGGGCTCAGGGTCCGGATCCGCGGCAAGGAAGACGGGACCGTGAAATCCGCCGGGGAGAACACCGTCGAGGAAACCGCCCGGACCGTATCCGCGTTCTGCGGGATCCCGGTCCTCGGAGATCATGCCGGAGCCGCTTCCCCCGCCGATCTCCCTCCGCTCCCCGTGCGTCCTCCCGTCCTCTGCGCCGGATGTCCCCACCGGGCCTCCTTCTACGCCGTGAAAAAGGCCATGAAGGGCAAAAAGACCATCTTCTGCGGGGATATCGGATGCTATACCCTCGGCAACGCGAAGCCCCTCGATATGTGCGACACCTGCCTCTGCATGGGGGCCGGGATCAACATCGCCCAGGGCGTCTTCCACGTGGAGCCGGACACCAAAGCCTTCGCCTTCGTCGGAGATTCCACATTCTTCGCCTCCGGGATCACGGGAGCGGTGAACGGATTCTACAATCAGGCCGAGATGACCCTCGTCATCCTCGACAACTCCACCACCGCCATGACCGGGCATCAGCCCCATCCGGGCACCGGCCGCACCGCCATGAACGAACCCGCGGAAGCCGTAGATATGGAAGCGGTCCTGCGGGGGATCGGGATCGGGACCGTCGAGACCGTCAATCCGCTGGACCTTGAGAAAGCCATCGAAACCGTGCGCCGCGTCGCCGACGAACCCGGATTCAAGGCGATCATCTTCCGCTATCCCTGCGTCGTGAAGTTCAAGCCCCGGGGAAAGAAGGCATCCGTGGACCGCGAGAAATGCGTGGGCTGCCGCCGCTGCATCAACGAGATAGGCTGTCCCGGCGTGATCTTCGAGGACGGCCGCGCGAAGATCGACGAGACCCTCTGCACCGGATGCACCCTCTGCGAGCAGATCTGTCCGGTCGGCGCGATCGGCGGAGGAGAAGCGGGAGATCCCGAATCCGTGCTTGCCGCATACCGGCAGGGCGGGGAAAAGAAGGAGAAGCCATCCCGCGCCCCGATCCCCTCTCCCGCCGTGAAGAAGACGGACTTCGGACAGAGGAATATCGTGCTCGCGGGCGTCGGAGGGCAGGGGACCGTCCTCGCTTCCCGGATCCTCGCGGAAGCGGCGATGCAGGCGGGACTTCCCGTCCGTACCGCGGAGACCATCGGCATGGCTCAGCGCGGTGGATCCGTGTTCAGCTGCCTGCGGATCGGGGAAGGGATCTCCACACCCCTGATAGGGCCGGGCGGCGCGGATCTGATCCTCGGCTTCGAACCGGCGGAAGCGGTGCGGATGCTGCCCTTCCTCAAACCGGGCGGATGCGTGGTCACGGGGACCCGTCCCGTCGTACCCGTCAGCGCGATGATCGGAGGCGCGCCTTACGATCCCGCCGCCATGCTCGCCTTCCTCGAATCCCATGCGGGACGGCTTGTGAAGGTGGACGGAGACCGTGCCCTCGCCGAGATCGGGAGCGACAAGGTGATGAACGTCCTTCTGCTGGGCGTCGCTGCGGAGACCGGAGCCCTCGGATTCAGCCGGGACGAACTCTGGGCCGCCCTCGAAACCGTCCTGCCCCCGAAACTGCATGAACTCAATAAAAAAGCCCTGTATTACCGGGCAGAAGAATAAATGGAGGAGACCGATATGACCATTTCCAAAGAACAGCTTGCGCAGGTGGACGTTCAGATCAAACGCCTCATCGCCGCGGATAATTTTTACGGCAGAAAACTGAAAGAGATCGGCGTCGACGGCGTGAGCTCGGTGGAGGATTTCGAAAAACTCCCCTTCTCCCAGAAGCAGGATCTGCGGGACGCGTACCCCCTTGGGCTGGCGGCGGTTCCGGACGAGGAGATCGTGCGCATCCATTCCTCCTCGGGTACCACGGGCGTTCCCGTCATTATCCCCTACACGAAGAAGGACGTCGAAGACTGGGCGATCATGTTCGCGCGGTGCTATGAATTCGCCGGGATCACGAAACAGGACCGCATCCACATCACCCCCGGCTACGGCCTCTGGACCGCCGGCATCGGATTCCAGGCGGGATGCGAACGGCTCGGCGCGATGGCGATCCCGCTTGGCCCCGGCAACACTGACAAGCAGCTGCAGATGATGACGGACCTCGGTTCCACCGTCCTCTGCGCCACCTCCTCCTACGCGCTGCTCCTGGCGGAAGAAATCGAAAAGCGCGGCATCAAGGACAAGATCAAGCTGAAAAAGGGCGTTATCGGCTCCGAACGCTGGGGCGAGAAAATGCGCACCCGGATCCGCACCGAACTCGGCATCGAGCTCTACGATATCTACGGCCTGACCGAGATCTACGGCCCGGGTATCGGCATCAACTGCAAATACGATACCGGTATGCATATTTGGGACGATTATCTCTATCTGGAGATCATCGACCCCGAGACCGGAAAGAACGTCCCGGACGGCGAATGGGGCGAGATCGTCCTCACCACGCTCGTCAAGGAAGGCGCGCCGCTGATCCGCTACCGCACCCACGATATCAGCCGCATCATCCCCGGCGAATGCCCCTGCGGATCGAAGTTCCCCCGCATCGACGTGATCGCCGGCCGGAGCGACGACATGATGAAGATCAAGGGCGTCAACGTCTTCCCGAAGCAGATCGAAGAGGTCCTCGCCTCCTTCCCCGAGCTGTCGAGCGAATATCAGATCCATATCTCCCACCTCGAAGGCCGTGACACCATGCGCATCTACGTGGAAACCAACGGCACCGTTGACTTCGCGGATATGGCGAAACGGGTTGCGGAGCGTGTCAAATCCCGGATCGGATTCACGCCCCTCGTCAAGGTGGTCGAACTCGGCGTCCTCCCCCGCAGCGAAAAGAAGAGCAAGAGAGTATTCGACGAAAGATACGACTGAGAAAACAGAGACGCGGCTTTCCAGACGGAGGCCGGATGGGAGACAATCATGAGAACTGCGGAAATCAAACGGAAAACGAAGGAAACCGATATTGCCCTGACCCTCTCTCTGGACGGGAGCGGAAAGGCCGAGATCGACACGGGCATCGGTTTTCTCAACCACATGCTGACCCTGTTTGCCGCCCACGGCCTGTTTGACCTCTCAGTCCGGTGCAAGGGCGACACAGAAGTCGACGACCACCACAGCACCGAGGATATCGGGATCGCGCTGGGACAGGCGTTCGCTGAGGCCCTAGGAGACAAAAAGGGGATCTGCCGCTACGCCGATAAGACGATCCCGATGGACGAAGCCCTGATCCTCAGCGCGGTCGACGTGTCAGGCCGGGGCGGATTCTACGGAGAGATCCCGTGTCCCGCGCAGAAGGTCGGCACCTTCGACACCGAGCTTGCGGAGGATTTCTGGACCGCCTTTGCGGACAACGCCGGGATCACGCTCCATATAAGAGTGCTGGCGGGAAAAAACTCCCACCACATCCTCGAAGGCGTGTTCAAATCGGTTTCCAGAAGCCTCAGAGAAGCGGTTTCGATCGACTGCCGGAACGCGGACGCCATCCCCTCCACGAAGGGCAGTCTGTAAGACCGGAAGAAAATCAAACGGCGGCAGGAGTTTTTCGCTCTTGCCGCTGTTTTTGCGCCGTGATTCATTTCATGACGGGGACGATCATTCCTCCGAGAGTTCTTCGATCTTCTTCACCAGCGCGTCGAAACGGGGATTGCCGCTAATCCGCTTCGGCCAGTTGGATTCAAGGATCTCGCGCGTCAGTGTTTTTTTCGCGTTCCACTTCACTTCGGGATTATACGTCCATTTGCACGCCCGGAGGAGCGGGGAGGCGGACGTCTCGTTCAGGCGGGTATTCCATGCTTCCGCATGACAGATCGTATTATTGGCAAATTCGTTCAGCAGATCGACTGCTTCTTCCTCCCGTCCTTCTTTGAACGAGCAGAGCGCGGCTATACCATAGGACGTAGAATAGTCATACGCAAACGGCGGCGTCCAGCTCTCGTCCCCGTAGAGCAGGCGGATCAGCTTCGCGGTGAAGAGGTAGCACTCCTGCGCGTCAGCATACTGACCGGCGTCATAGTATATATGTCCCAGCAATCCGGCTTCGACATCCAACTTTTCAAGCAGCATGCGGATCGTCTGACACCGTGCCTCAGCCTCACCCTGCCGATCGCCTGTCCGTTCCGCGATGCCCGCTATTTGAGAATAGAAGAAAGAATTATAATTTTCCGGAAGGGTGCGGGCGGTCTCCATAGCCTTTTCCTTCTGTCCGAGGAGGGTATAGGCAAGGATCAGCCAGGCTTTGGCACCATAAACGTATTCCATCTCCTCCGGCTTCGACGCCAGACGGATGAGCCTTTCTCCCCACCGGACGCATTCTTCCAATATAACGCGGTATTCCTCCGGAGTCAGCGGGGAACGGTCTTCTTCATTATTTTCGTCAGCGTAATTATTGACCGCGAAGACTCCCTCCGATAAGGTCCTGTACAGAAGATAGACATGATTCGGGTATTTGGCGAGCATATCCCGGTGCTTCTTATAGCGTCCCACCCACCAGTCGTAGAAGGTTTCGCCTTCCGCGTACTCATGGTGGTGATCCTCCCAGAGCATTTGCGCAAGGAAGTCGTCCACCTCCTTCGCATTCTGCCCGACCCGTCCGAACAGCACGTCGATCGGAATATCGAAAATGTTCGCAAGCGGAACGATCTGCGAGACGTCCGGCATTCCGGTGTCATTTTCCCAGCGGCTTACCGCCTGATAGGTGACGCCGAGGTGTTCCGCGAGCTCTTCCTGTGTCAGATCCGCGTTTTTCCGCAGTCTTCTGATGATCTGTCCCATGGATTCTTTCATATCTGTTTCCTTTCGGGTTTGAATGGAATTCCGGCCGGTATCCGTATTGTAGCAGTTTTCGCCCCTCCCGGGAAGCGCATAAACTCAGAATCCGACTCAACGGAAACTTGAGAGATCCCCGCGAAAAAGAAAAGAGCCGTTATAAACAGCTCCGTTTTCTTTTGAGAGAATCACGCGGGGATATCGCAGATCGGGAGGATCTCGTACCCCTCCGAGCGGACCCAGTCGATGAACTCCGCGAGGATGTCCGCGTTCGTCTGGCTTTCCGCGTGGAGCAGATAGACCGCGCCGGGATGCAGACCGTGTTTTGCCGCGGCGATCCCTTCCTCATAGGACGGCTGGGAATCCTCATGCCAGTCCTCGTAGGCAAAGGACCAGAGGACGGTCCGGTAGCCCAGCTTTGCACTCGTGCGGAGAAGCCATTCGTCGACCGCTCCCTCCGGCGGACGGAAATACACCAGATCCGGCGCGTCGGGGAAGTTGGATCGGAGACCGTCTTCCACCGCCTGCATCTCGTCGAGGACTTCCGACGCGGTCTTTTCCGTCATGTTCGGGTGGGTGTTCGTGTGATTGCCGACGATGTGACCCTCCGTCAGCATCCGGTTCAAAAGATACAGCATGTAGTCCCGGTCGTATTCCTTCGATTCCGCCCGGGCGTAGGGACCGGTCAGGAAGAAGGTCGCGGGAGCCCCCTTGTCCCGGAGGGTGTCGAGGATCTTTTCCGTCGCCCCGGCCTCGTACCCGCAGTCAAAGGTCAGATAGATCACCTTTCTGCTCTCGTCCCCCCGGTAGATCGCGCCGTATTTCGCCAGCGTGTCCAGCGTAGACTGCTTCCGGTCGGCGGTGGAATTCGGCCATGCCCAGAGATATTCCGGCTTGTGAGTGTCCTCGTGGTAGATCACATTTCCGGGATACCACTGGTCCTTTTCCGGGGGCTGGTGGCTGTCCTCGAAACGGTCGTGAGGGAATTTGTCCATCTCGGACAGGGTGGAGAGACCGTAGGCGTTCCGCTTCGGGAATACGTAGACCGTTTTTCCGTTAAGAAACTTCCATGTAAACGTGCTGAACGGCGAGAGGCAGTCTTCCGAGATCGGTTTTCCCGTGGGCTCGAGGGGATCCGCTTCTTCGCCGGTTTCGATCTCGTCGGTGCTGTTCGCTTCCTCCGCCGGATCGATCTCCGCGGATCGTCCGACGCCGGCAGTCTCGTCCGGGGAGTCGGGACGCAGAACCATCGCCCTGCACCCGCTGAGAGCGAACATCGCAGCGCATATAGCGGCGCACAACCGTTTCTTCGCATCCATCGCCATTCTCTCACCGTCCCCCCGTTCTGCGGAACCCGTTCTGCGGAACCCGTTCTGGAAACCGTTTTGCGGAACCCGCAATACGGATCCCAATCAGCCGATCCCGATTCTGTTACCATGATAGCATAAATGACGCGATTCGTCAAGGTTCTGCCGCACAAACGGAAAAGATTTTTCAGTCGGTACCGTCCCGCCGGTTTCGGATATCCGCGGCTCTATTTCTCCCGCACCGTCTTGCCCGTGATGTGCTCCGGGACAAGGGCGAAGACCAGCACCGCGGGGCCGGAATTTTCGATCTCGTGCCGGATGTAGTCCTCGTCCGAGGTGAAGGCATAACTGAGACTTCGGCTGATTTCCATGGCGCGCTCATGATCCGCGACGATCTCGATCCGCCCGAAGACGATCACCGAGCGGAAGGTCAGCCACCATTCTCCCGGATTCCGAACGCCGTCTCCCATGACGCAGTAGGAGGCTTTGTCACAGGCGCGGATCGCGTCGATCTTGTGCCCGGTCTTCCCGCTGTGAAAATAGAGTTTCCCGTCCTCCGGGCAGTACCAGTGATTGAGCGGTACGCCGTAGGGATAACCGTCATCCCCGATCACGGACAGCACCCCGCGCCGGGACTCTCCCAGCAGACGGACGCATTCGTCTTTTTCAAGCTTCTGCCGGACTCTCGTCACTTCCCTGAACATGTTCGTCCTCCGTATCGCAAAACAGATTTATCGGATATGGGCGTTCAGCCATCCGAGCAGAGCGGCGCGGACCTCGTCCCCGTCAACCTCGTTCAGGATCTCGTGGCGGTCCCCCGGGAAAACAAGATCCGTCACGTCGTGCAGATCGAGCCTCCGATACTCCCCCGCGATTTTTTCCACGGCGCGTTTTCCTCCGATGGGATCCCGCTCCCCGGAGGCGACGAGTACGGGCAGGGTCTTGCGGATCCCGTCGTAATCCTCTTCCTGTGCCACGGAGAGCAGGATCTCGAAGAAATCCCGGTATCCGCCGGCGCGGAGCGGACGTCCGCAGAGGGGATCCGCCCGGTATGCCTTCACGACTTCCGGGTCCTTGGAGAGCCACGCGAGTCCGTCCTCCGGGAAGGCCTTCGCACACCGTCCGAGCACCAGGGAATCGAGCAGCGGGGAAAGAGCGCGATCCCCTTTGAATCTGCATACCGCCTTTGCGATGATGAGTCCCGTCGAGGCGAGCGGAGCGGGGAACCAGCCGGTACCGAGCAGGATCGCCCCCGCCGTCTCCCCGCTGTACAGGGAGAGAAACCGCCGGACGAAGAAGGATCCCATGCTGTGCCCGAGCAGAAAAACGGGGAGACCCGGGAAGCGGCGTTTGCATTCGATAGTCACCGAGCGGATATCCCGGACCACGGCCGAGGCGCCGCCCTCTTCGGCAAAGAATCCGAAATCGTCCTCCGACAAAGCGGATAGCCCGTGGCCGAGGTGATCGTGCCCAGCGGAGGCGATCCCGTTTTCCGCGAGAAAGGTCATGAAGGATCCGTACCGCCCGATGTGTTCCGACATGCCGTGGGCGATCTGGACGACGGCGCGGGGCTCTGCGTCTGGATGGCGAAAGACCGCGCGGATCCGTCTGCCCTCCGCTTTGGAATTCATATAGAGTTCGTCTTCGGTCATGATTGCCTCCGGGGCGGGGAAGAGCGCGAACCTCCCCGCGGTATGTCAGTCCGGGAATACCCCGTCTTGTTCAGTCTTCAATCTCCCAGACGAAACCGGCGTTGTCCGTCAGTTTGATATCCTGCGGGCTCATGTCTGCGGCGAAGGCGGCCTTGGCCAGTCTCGGGGCTCCCGCGTAGTTTGCGGCGTCGAAGGAGGTCTCCGAAGCGAAGCGGACCTCGTTCCAGTCGTACTGGACGGAGAGCAGTTTCCCGAGCCTGACTCCGGATGTCCGGGCGAGGATCTCAGCCTTTTCCCGCGCGTCCGATGCGGCGGATTCGAGGGCGGCCTTGCGGAAGGATCCGGGATCGGCCAGCGTGAACCGGATGTTCATTTCCGGCTCCGCCCCGCACTCCGAGATCCCGCCGAGCAGTTCCGCCAGCGTATCGAGGGAGAGAGGAAAGGCGAGGAGCATTCCGTGAAAGATTCGGTAGCCCGCGAATTCCTGCCGATACTCCCCGGTTTTCGGATCGTGGACGCCCTTATATTCGGTGGTGACGTTGAAATTGGTCGTCTTCAACTCGTCCTTCGGGAATCCGGCGTCGGCGACCGCTCTCCGGACGGCTTCCAGTTTCCGTCCCGCTTCCTCCGCGGCCTTCTGGTAGTCCGGATCCAGCGCGGAGAGATTCAGCGTCAGTTCGATCCGGTCCGGCTTCGCGGATACGGTTCCGGTTCCCCGGACGGTGATGGTTCTCGGCATGTTTCCTCCTTAACCCGGTTCCCCGGCGAGCCATTTGCGGCGGACTTCCTCATAGACCTCGTCCCCTATCACCGGCTGTTCCCATTGCGCGGCGGTGGAGGAGACGTACATCTCGCCCGCGGCCTCCTCGAAGCAGCAGAACGTGTCGTTTCTGTATTTGTCCCGCTCTTCCTTCAGGCGCAGATTCGGCACTTCGAGCGCGTGTCCGTCGCCGATGATCGAGCGGTAGGCCAGATTGCCGGGGATGCACATGTCCACGGCCTCGTACACGTCGACGGCTTCCTTCTTAGCGTCCTCGTCCCCGAGGATCGAGCGGACGAAATAGTGGGTCGTGAAGAAATCGCTTCCTCCGTGGCCTGTTCCGGCGGCTCCGTCGAGGGAGAAGGACGGCGCGTATTTCTCGTGTTCGCCGACGCAGTTGCCGGTCGTTTCGCGCCAGACGTGCAGATTCCCGTCCCAGCGGTCGGTTTCCATCGAACCCCGGGTGCCGTACATCTCGTAGTTGATCGAACCGGGCTCGCGCTTCAGGCCGCCGTGAATGCTCTTCACGATCGCGCCGTTTTCGAGCGTCACCATTTCGATGCCGAAGGATCCCGCCCGCGCGCCGAGCTTGATCATGAATTCCTTTTCCTGCCCTTCGAGCCCGGCCACCCGGATCGGACGGAGCCCCGTCGCGTGAAGGATCGGACCGAGGGAGTGGGTGCAGTAGAAGGTCGCGCAGTCCCGGTTCCGCCAGTGATCCCGCTCGCCGTAGGTGATCTGAGGCCAGATGGACGCGCAGTCGTGGATGTATTCGCCCTCCGCGTACATCAGTTCCCCGATGTCGCCCGCTTTGTAGAGCCTGCGCATTTCCGCGGTGGTGTTGAAGAAGCAGTAGTTTTCCGCGTACTGGTAGATCTTCCCGGTCTCCTCCACCGCTTCGATCAGAGCCACCGCCTCCGCGAGATTGGCGCAGGTCAGCACTTCGCTCATGACGTGGCGGCCGCTTTTCAGGATCGGGACGGCGAATTTCGCGTGTTCGTGGGCGTAGTTGGCGAGCACCACCGCGTCCATATCGCATGCAAAGAAATCGTCAAAGCGTTCGAACAGCGCGACCTTGAGCCCCGCGTCCTCCGCAGTCTTTCCGGCGGCGTCGAGAGAGGGTCTGTACTTGTCGCAGATCGCGGTGACTTCCGCGTCCGGGTTGTTCAGCAGCTGATGGATCATCGTCATGCCGCGATGCGCGCCGAACACGCCGATTTTCAGTTTGCCCATGATGCGTCCTCCGTTTCAGAAAGTATAGAGTCAGGGTCCGGTAAACCGTCAGTTGTCGTAAATGTTGTTGAGTTCCCACTCCGTCACAACGAAGACGATGTAGTCGGGATCCGCATTTTTGATCTGCGCGATGTTGAAGGTGTAGGAGAACATCGTGTTGAACACGCACTTGTTGCTCCGCTCCGCCAGAATGTCCCAGAGCGCCGCGCCGTAGGAGTTGCGGTAGACGTAGAGATCCGGCAGCTCCGCGTTCCCGGTCTTGTAGGTCGCGCCGGCGGAAACATCATCGATGTAGGCGGGATAGGACACGGAGTTTTTCAGCTTGAACCGGTTGAGCCCCGTTAAGAACGCGGGGAGCTCGAACTTCGGGTTGCGCTTGAAGGTGTATTCGTAGACGAGCCCGCCCTGGTCGACGTCGAAATACCAAGGCATATCCCCGCGGGTGTAGTAATCCCAGTCCCAGCTGAATTCGTCGAATTTGTGAGGCGCCGCGGCAGGATAGCGGTCGGAGATGTAGTCGAAGAGCTCCACGTAGGCGAGATACGCGCCGTACTCCGTCCAGTGGCTGTCCATGTCGTAGTAGAGGGGCAGGGCGTCGTTCTTGTGCTCCGCGAAGACGGGACGCAGATCGAGGACCTTCGCTCCGGCGTCTTCGAGAAGATTCTTCACCTGATCGTAGCGGGTTTCCCCGTCGCCTTTTTCCACCGTGTCGGGCACAAGCTCCGGGAAGACCGACATGGAGGCCGGGACCAGCATGTAGATGATCTCGCACCCATCCCCGATCTCGGAGAGCTTTTCGACGCGCCCGCGGATCTTCTCGGTCACGCTGTTGATCGTAGAATCCGGAAGCAGGTTGGAGCATTCGTAATCCGGGATCATCTTGTAGTAGAAGCCCTGGTTGTTCCCGCCGATCAGGACGCTCCAGTTCAGGTCCTCTTCATAGGAGGAGGTGATCACGCCGCCGTTCCAGACGATGGAATTTCCGATCTGCTGTCCGTTATAGGATTCCGAGACGATGAGCTGGGTGTGGATCTTCGGAGCGTAAAACCGGAGCGCGAAGCATCCGCCCTCGGACTGGACCGTGAAAACGTCGCCGTCGGAGGTCGTCGCGGTCACGAGAGCCCCGACCTTGCACTGACCGTAGGCCACGGCCCAGAATCCGTCGGAATAGGACGCGCCGAGAACCTTCAGTTCCCGCGTGTCGGCAGGATCGTAAACCTCGGGAACCCGCGGCCCGGCGGAGTAGAGGGAGGGATCGTCCAGCGGAACGGCTTCGACGGGATGGTCCCGTTTCAGTTCCACAGGCTCGGTAGGCTCGGCGGGTTCCTCTTCCTTCTTCGGCGGGGGATTCGGATTCTGGTTCTTGTTGTTGAGAGCGTCCTTCGCGGCCTGACGCTGGGCTTCCTTTTCCGCGAGTTCCGCCGCTTTCTTTTCCGCCGCAGCCTTCGCCGCAGCTTCCTTTTCCGCTTCGATATCCTCGATGGAGATAGCCCCGGTTTTGTCGAGTTCGTTCATGAGTGCGGTGGCGTCGCTCACGGAAATGCCGCCCTTGCTGCATCCGGCGGAAGCGGGGAGCATGACGGCAGCCGCGAGAAGGGCCGCGGTCGCCCGGAGAATTTCGTTGGTCATGATGGAGTAGTACCTCGTAGTAAGATTACCGGAGATTGCCCGGATATGTACCGGTGATGAGATTTTCCCAGTTGTACACGATGAGGGCGCGGGTCGTTCCGAATTCCTCCGCAAAGCGGGAAGCGTCCGTGACGCCGCCCGAGAGATTGAGGATCACAAGATCGAAATGCCGCGCGAGGAAGGGGACGAGGAGATTTGCGAAGGAGTCCTTCACGACAAGGAGGCGTTCGCGCTCTTCCGTCTTCGAGAACACCGTCTGGATGTTGTGGGTCCCGTCGAGCAGCGCGCCGTATTTGTCCTTTTCGGAGAGATAGTCCCGGTTCATCCAGCCGTCGAAGGATTTGTAGGGTTCGAGGGATTTCTTCGGCTTGCCGTCCTCCCCCTTGACGGTGCGTTCGGAGAGGCAGACCGTTTCGAAGCGATCTTCTTCGTCGCCGAAGAGGGGGATCTCAAGGGTGTCCGGCCCGACGAAACGCAGGCCCGATTTCGACCAGGTGGTGCCGTAGAAGTCCGGGACCTGTTCGTACACGAACGTGTCTTCGGGGAGGATTTCGTCCTCCATGCCGAACCGCTTCATGATCTCCCGGTAGGAGAGATAGGCCCCGCGGCCGTTCCAGTGGTGGTCCGTGCGCAGATAGACGTACTCCCCTGCCTCATACCGCTCCCGCATCAGGGGAAGCAGATCGACGGGTCCCGCCGCCGGATCGAGGGAGGAGACATCGGCGTAAAGCGCGTCGGAGATCTCCCGGGGATAGGAGAAAGCGGAGGAGCAGACGTCCACCGACCGGGGAGGCAGGACCGTCACGGTCTCGATCCCGGAGGACTGAACCCACGCGGCGATGCCGTCGAGATTCATGCGGACCGCGTCGGGGGAGTAGTAATCCATGTCGTCCGCGTGTTCGATCCGGCTCTTGTAAATGCGGAACCGCCGGACCGCGAGCTGACCGTCCTCCCCCAGCAGAACGCCGTTATTTTCGCCCCGCTGCATCAGGGTTTCCGCTATTCCCTTGACGCCGACGAAAAGGCCGCGGGCAGGGAACTGATCGGCGAAATAATCGTTGATCTCCGAGGAGAAGGATCCGTCCGCCAGCCTCTCCCAGCTGAATTCCGGGAAGAGAGCGAGGGAGCGGTTTTCCTCCGGCGAGAAATCCCGGTCGGGCAGGATCACGAAGGCGAGCCCGACGATGATGACGAAGAGCGCGAAGAAGACGGCGGTGATGAGATGAACTTTTTCTTTCATGCCGTCCTCCTAGAAGATGAAATACAGAAACGGGCTGAATGTGGAATCGACCAGATAGGCTGTCGTGACGAAGAGGAGCAGGATGCACCCGACGGTCGTCAGGACTGCGAAGACCTTGCCCCGCGCGGTGAGAACGGTGTCCGTGAAGGGGATCTGCTCGCCCGTATCGGTCACGGCTCCTTCGCCGCACCACCGGTATCCCGAAAGCCTGTTCCAGATCTCCGCGGGCCAAGGAGTTGCGCCGACCGCCGCGATCAGAAGAAGGGGCAGGGCGTGGAGCAGTTCGTATCCCACGGTCGGCGTGCAGAATGCCTCCGTCCCGATCCCGAAGAGGGAGACGAAGCAGGTCCAGCCCGCTGCGAGATCCGTGTGGGAAAAGAGGATCCAGCCGAATCCCACGAGCAGGATCGCGTAGAGCCGCCGCACAAATCCCGGGAGCCTGTCGAGGATCTTCAAAAGGAAGGTCTTTTCGAGCATCAGGATCGCGCCGAAGTACACGCCCCAGAGGATGTAGTTCCAGTTCGCGCCGTGCCAGAAGCCGGTAAGGAACCAGACCACCGCTATGTTGCGGTACTGTTTCAGCTTTCCCTTCCGGTTTCCGCCGAGGGGGATGTAGACGTATTCGCGGAACCAGTTGCCGAGGGACATGTGCCATCTGCGCCAGAATTCCGTGATGCTCCCCGAAATATAAGGGTAGTTGAAGTTTTCGAGGAAACGGAACCCGAACATCCTCCCGAGCCCGATCGCCATGTCGGAGTAGCCCGAGAAATCGTAGTAGATGTGCATGGTGTAGAAGATCATGACCATCCACGCCCCGACTGCGGTCGCCCGGAAGGAAGCGGTCCCCTTCGCGTATTCGTAAACCCGGGAACAGGCGTCGCCGATCAGGACCTTTTTCCCGAGACCGATCAGGAACCGGCGCACGCCGCTGGAAAACAGAGGGACGGTCTCCCTCCTGTCCGTCAGCTGGTCGTCCACGTCCCGGTAACGCACGATGGGACCGGCGATGAGCTGCGGGAAAAGGGTGACATAGGCGCCGAAGGCCACGAAATTGCGCTGGACTTCCGTCTTTCCCCGGAACAGATCAATGGTGTAGGACATGATCTGAAAGGTATAGAAGGAGATCCCGATGGGAAGGGTCAGCCCTTCGATCAGGGAGATCCTGTCCGTGAGCGGCGGGAACAGGCGGAGGTTCGAGAGAAAGAAATTCGCGTATTTGAAGAACAGGAGTGCCGCCAGATTGACGGAGAGGGAAACCGCCATCCACGCCCGCGCCCGTTTCGGGGAACTCTCCCGGTGCCGCCCGATGAGGAATCCGAACCCCCAGGCGGAGACGATGGAGAAGAGCATCACGAGGATGTAGACGGGCTCCCCCCAGCCGTAGAAGACCAGGCTTAAAAGGAAGAGCACCCAGTTCCGCGCCTTTCTCCCAGGGACGATATAATACAGCGCGAGGGTCACCGGGAGGAAGGCGAAGAGAAAGATCAGGGAAGAAAAGACCATGTTTTATTTCCCGAGGGCGGCTTTGAGATCCGCGACGATTTCGGCGGTGGAATAGGAGATCACGTAATAGACATAGTCCCCCGTTTTCGCGACGACCGATTTTTTCAGGGTGGCGACGTCGATGTTCGTGTAACGCGCGCCGTTTTCGATCTTGACGTCAATGCGGGACTGGAGGTACTGCATGAAGGTGTCGGAATAGGACTTGTCCGCCATGCGGAAGACCCCCACGTCGATGATGATGTCCGGGTCGCTCTCGTCCACGTAGAGACAGTACTCCGAGACCTTCGAGAAATCCGGCTTGTCCGAGGCGTCACCGTAGTAGGACTGGATGAGGTCCTCGTCCAGATATTCGCCCATCTCTTCGGAACTGGATGTGAAGATGAATCCGGCGGTCAGATCGTATTTTTCGCAGATCGAAGCGACGAGGGCGTCGAGATCCACCGGTTCCGCGGGAGTTTCACCTCCGCCGTCGGAGACCGTTCCGGGATCGGAAGCGCCGGGATCGGCCGCGGGTGTGCCGGATCCGCAGGAGGTGAAAAAGAGGGAGCAGAGGAGGCACGGGAGAAGAAGGATCGCCGATAGTTTTTTCATGGGGTCTGCCTTTCTGTATGTTGTTTCGCCGTCCGCCCGGAGAAGAGAATCCGGAGACTGTCCGGCGGCTTTGCTGACATAGTATCTGCTGAACGGTATGCGGGATCGGACTTACCGTACCCCGAGGGATTCCGGCGCGCCTACCCGTTCTTCCGAGAGAATCATGCGCACGGCGACTGCCGCCACCTCGGAGCGTTTGATCGCGGCGTCCGGGCGGAAGGTCCCGTATCGGTCGCTTCCGTTCATGATCCCGGCGCGGTAGAGAATGTAAACCGCCGCTGACCGTTCGCCCGGCTCCGTCACGTCCGGAATCGAGCCGTCCGGGATCTCGTTGACGGCGGGCAGGGTCCCTTCCGGGAGCGCGCGGGAGAAGATCCAGGCGAAGGCCGACCGGCTGACGGGATCATTCGCCGCGGCGTAGATATCGGCGGCCGAGAGCGTTCCCTCCGCTTCTGTGTCCGTCAGGATCCCCGTTTCCGCCGCGTAGTCGATGTACGGCGCGTACCACGGATCCCCGTTCTGAAGGCTCACGGCTCCGTCGAGAACGCGCTGACGGATGCAGGCGGCGAGCTTGACGGCTTCCGCGTAGGTCAAGGTCCCGTCGGGAACGAACTTCCCGCTGCCCCGTCCGTTCATCAGACCGAGGGAGGAGGCGCGCTCCGCGGAGGAGAAATACCAGTCGTCCGGACCGACGTCCGTGAAGGAGGGCTCGGGATCCGGGGCGGCCCCCACGGTCAGGAGGGCGGCGCGGGTCGAGAGGGTGACTCCCTCCCGGTCGGTGAAGATGCAGAAGAAGGAGAGCCCGGAGAACGCTTCGGAGACGTTTCCGATCGTAAGCTCGGCCGTGGCGGTCCCGGATAGTTCGGAGCCGTAGCCGAAGGGACCGTCGGAGAGGGGGATGAGCGTGTCCCCGTTCATGGCGACCCAGCGGCACACGGCGTTCGGATCGCCGCACCCCGCCCGGAAGAGGACGGAGGACCCTGGAACTGCCGCGAGATCGGAGGGCTCCTGCGTGATCGAGAGGGAGACATACACCGCTCCGGTGCTCCCGGGAGTTTCGGCGGGTTTGTCCTCCTCCTTCGGCGTTTCGGGCTGTGCCGGTCTGACGGGTCCTTCGTACATGGCGGTGAGGATGAAATCGCCGATCAGGAATGTCGTACCGTCCGCATCCGTCTGGAAGAAACAGCGGGAAGGGGAGACTTTCGTTCCGTTTTCGAGTTCGAGGAAAAGGGAGACCTCCTCCGCCCATTCCTTCCCCCCGGGAGGAAGCAGGAAGAGCGAAACGTCATACTCCTTGCCCCCCACGAAGGTCTCGCCGGTCTTCATGGCGCGGGCGTCGGTAACATTGTACCAGCCGCAGTCCCGCACGGTACAGGGGGAGGCGTCCCATCCTGAACTCTGCATCTTTGCGCCGTCCCCGGGAACTCTCGCTCCGCGGACCACGGCGGACCGGACGATGGGACCGTCGTCTTTCGGTTCGGGCGGCGAAACCGTGATCTCCCCCGATTCGGGAGGAACGGAGGGATCCGCGGGTTCATCAGTAATGGAAGGTTCGGTCGTATCCCCCTGTTCGTCCGGATCTTCATGCCCGACGATCGTCCCCTTCGTGCGGACCGTGAAGACAAAGACGGCGAGAAGGGTGACGCTTCCGTCGGCGTTCGGATTGAACATGACGGAGGTCGCTTCGGTCGTCTCTTCGCCTGCCGTACAGGTGACCCGGACCTTCGGATACCCGTCGGAGGTCACAGCCCAGCCGGAGTCGTCGGGCGCGTCGATATAGGCGGAGAAGGAGCAGACATGCCCTTCGGAAAACCGGTCATCGGGGCCGAGGGGACGCTTTTCCGCCATGTCGATCCAGCGCGTCATGGAGAGGGTCCCCTCAGAGACGGTATAGAGATCCGGGGTCGGACTGTCCCCGGCGGCGGGAAGGGCGGGCAGCCGGATTTCGGTTTCGGTGAGGAGACCCGATGCCTCGGCCCGCGCGGCGAACGAGGGAAGACGGGGAAAATGCGTCTCTGCGGCGGGCATGGCAAGGACCAGCGCGGCGAGTACTGCGGTGAGGATGCGTTTTTTCATGGCCGGACTCCTTCATCCGATGATCTTTCTTCTATTATATCAGTTTCGGGGAGAAAGAGCAAGAAAAAATCGTGAATTCCAAAGGAATTTTTGTCCGATGTGCTGAAATAATCGAAGGAAAAACGTAAGAAAGGGGACACGCCGGAACGCATCCCCTTTTTCTGTTTGTTTCGCCGTTTCGAAGATTATTCGTACAGCTTGGAGTACTTGGTGAGCCGTTCGTACTTGGCCTTCGCGTTCTCCTCCGCCTTCTCGAAGAGGACGGCGGCGCGCTCGGGATTGGTCTGAGCCAGACGCGCGTAGCGGTTCTCGTTCTTGATGAAGTCGATGTAGCTTGCGGTCGGTTCCTTGCTGTCCAGCGTGAACGGGTTCTTTCCTTCCTTGCGGGCGGCGGGGTTGAAGCGGAACATCAGCGTAGCCGATGACGATGGACGGTCCCGGATAAGCCTCGGCCTCGGTGAGAGCCTTCAGGAGCTGGTTCATGTCCGCGCCCATCGCGACCTGCGCGACGTAGACATAGCCATAGGACATGGCGATCTCGGCGAGGTTCTTCTTGCCGATGGCCTTCCCTGCCGCCGCGAACTGAGCGACCTGACCGATGTTGGAAGCCTTGGAGGCCTGTCCGCCGGTGTTGGAGTAGACTTCGGTGTCGAACACCATGATGTTGACGTCTTCGCCGGAAGCGATCACATGGTCGAGACCGCCAAAGCCGATGTCGTAAGCCCAGCCGTCACCGCCGAAGATCCACACGGACTTCTTGGCGAGGTAGTCTTTCTCGGCGAGGATTTCGGGAGCGATGGGGCATCCGTCCGCCGCGGCTTTTTCGAGCTCGGGGATCAGGGCCTTCGTCGCTTCGGTGTTGGTCTTGCCGTCGTCCTTGGAATCGAGGTAAGCCTTCGCGGCCGCCTTGAATTCTTCGGAGGACTTGTCGGAAGCGGCCATTTCCTCGACCTTCGCGATCAGACGGTTGCGGATGGTCTTCTGGCCGAGGTAGATGCCGAGACCGTGCTCCGCGTTGTCCTCGAACAGGGAGTTCGCCCACGCGGGACCGCGGCCGGATTCCTTGTTGACGGTGTAGGGAGTGGCAGGCGCGGATCCGCCCCAGATGGAGGAGCAGCCCGTCGCGTTGGAGATGTACATTCTTTCGCCGAAGAGCTGGGTGATGAGACGCGCGTAGGAGGTCTCAGCGCAGCCCGCGCAGGAACCGGAGAACTCAAGCAGCGGCTGTTTGAACTGGCTGCCCTTGACGGTGGTGTTCACGAGTTCGGGCTTCTCGGCAACGGAGGCGACCGCGTAGTCGAACGGAGCCTGTTCGGCTTCCTGAGTCTCTCTCAGGACCATGCGGAGAGCCTTCTTCTCGTCCTTGCCGTCCTTTTCCGCCTTGGCGGTGACGGGGCAGGCCTTGACGCAGAGCGTGCAGCCCATGCAGTCCATCGGGGAGACAGCCATGGTGAACTTGTAGTTCGTCTTGAGCACGGGACGGGCGGCGAACTTGGTGTTGGCCGGAGCGTTCGCGGCTTCCTCTTCGGTCATGGCGAAGGGACGGATCGCAGCGTGCGGACAGACGAAGGAACAGGTGTTGCACTGGACGCAGTTCTCGGGGATCCACTCGGGGACGTACACCGCGACGCCGCGCTTTTCGGAGGCAGCGGAGCCCTGCGGGAACGTACCGTCGGCATAAGCGGTGAACGCGGACACCGGGAGGCTGTCGCCGGCCATGCGGCCCACGGGTTCCACGATGGAGTTGACGAATTTCTCAAGCTCCGGTCTCGGGGAAGTGAAGGCGGCCTTTTCAGCGTCGGGAGCGGGATTCTTCCACGCCTCGGGAATGTCGATGGCGACGAAGGCGTCGGAACCGGCGTCGATGGCGGCGTAGTTGAGGTCGACCATCGCCTGGCCCTTCTTGATGTAGGACTTGTAGGCGGCCTTCTTCATGTACTCGATCGCTTCGTCCTTCGGGAGGATGTTGGCGAGGGAGAAGAACGCGGACTGAAGAACGGTGTTCTTGACCTTCGCGTTGCCGATCTTCTTCGAAGCGATGGTTGTCGCGTCGATGATATAGAACTTGATGCCGTTGTCGGCGAGGTACTTCTTGACCTTGGCGGGCAGGTGCTCGTCAAGCTCTTCGGGAGTCCACGCGCAGTCGAGCAGGAAGGTGCCGCCCGGCTTGATGTCGCTGACCATGTCGTACTTCGTCAGGTAGGCGGAGTTGTGGCAGGCGACGAAATCGGCCTTGTTGATGTAGTACGGGCTCTTGATGGGCTTGTCGCCGAACCGGAGGTGGGAGATGGTGATGCCGCCGGTCTTCTTGGAGTCGTACTGGAAGTAAGCCTGGATGTACTTGTCGGTGTGGTCGCCGATGATCTTGATGGAGTTCTTGTTCGCGCCGACCGTGCCGTCGCCGCCGAGACCCCAGAACTTGCAGGCGATGGTGCCGGGAGCGGCGGTGTCCGGAGCGGGCTTCTCCTCGAGGGAGTGACCGGTCACGTCGTCCACGATGCCGATGGTGAAGTTGGCTTTCGGGCATTCTTCGGCGAGGTTGGCGAACACGGCGAAGACGGACTGCGGCGGGGTATCCTTGGAACCGAGACCGTAGCGGCCGCCGACGACCTTGATGTCGCTTCTGCCGGTGACGGCGAGGGAGGTGACGACGTCGAGGTAGAGAGGTTCGCCGAGGGAGCCGGGCTCCTTGGTCCTGTCGAGGACGGCGATCTTCTTGACGGTTGCGGGAATGGCCTCCGCGAGCTTGGCGGCGACGAAGGGACGGTACAGACGGACCTTGACGAGACCGACCTTTTCACCGGCGGCGAGCATGTAGTCGATGACTTCTTCCGCGACGTCGCAGATGGAGCCCATCGCCACGATCACGCGGTCAGCGTCCGGAGCGCCGTAGTAGTTGAAGAGCTTGTAATCGGTGCCGATCTTCTCGTTGACCTTGTCCATGTATTCTTCCACGATGGCCGGGAACGCGTCGTAGTACTTGTTGCAGGCCTCTCTGTGCTGGAAGAAGATGTCGCCGTTTTCGGCGGAACCGCGGAGAACGGGATGCTCGGGATTGAGGGCGCGGGAACGGAACGCGGCAATGGCGTCCTTGTCGACCATGGAAGCGAGGTCGTCGTAGTCCCAGACTTCGATCTTCTGGATCTCATGGGAGGTACGGAAGCCGTCGAAGAAGTTGAGGACCGGAACTCTGCCCTTGATGGTGGCGAGGTGGGCGACTGCGCCGAGGTCCATGACTTCCTGCGGGTTGGACTCCGCCATCATGGCGAAACCGGTCTGCCGACATGCGTAGACGTCGGAGTGGTCGCCGAAGATGTTCAGGGCGTGAGACGCGACGCAGCGGGCGGAAACATGAATGACGCAGGGAAGGAGTTCGCCCGCGATCTTGTACATGTTCGGGATCATGAGGAGCAGACCCTGGGAAGCGGTGTAGGTGGTGGTCAGAGCGCCGGCTGCGAGAGAGCCGTGGACTGCGCCGGCCGCACCGGCTTCGGACTGCATTTCGATCACCTTGACGGTGTCGCCCATGATGTTCTTCAGACCGCCGGCCGACCAGGTGTCGGTCACGTCAGCCATGACGGACGAGGGCGTGATCGGGTAGATGGCGGCTACTTCCGTAAACGCATAGGAAGCGTGCGCGGCAGCGGTGTTGCCATCCATGGAGAGTTTTTTTCTTGCCATGCTGTATATTCCTCCGTAAAAAATTGTAAACGGCGTTCGACTGCACATACCGCGGGAGGCGGCGTTTCAATCCTATTCATTATACCCTAACGGGCGTGAAAAGTAAAGTCTTTTTTCTGAAACTTTCAAAAAAGTTTCGGTTTTTCATTGACTGCGCAGGAAGAAGTTGATATAATTCAGAAAGAAACAATGTCGGAGAGGTGTGAAACGATGGAACAGCTTTCTCTTCGCGGGAACCTGGACCCGGTCTATGCCGCAGTCAAAAGCTGCGTGGACGAATGGGATCCCTACGGACTGCTGGAGATCGGTGCGCCGGAAGACGAATTTGATACCGAAAGCAGGATGGTAGCAGAAAGGATCTCTCCGGGCTTGACAGCGGAAGAAATTGCCGAAGCGGTGAACAGCGTGTTTTCTAATCAATTTTTCCCGGAAGACTTCGGGCTTGAAAAGTGCCGCGGTGTCGCCGGTAAAATCCATGAAGCGCTGAACAGGCGCGCGTAAAATCCCGGTGATTCGTATCAAAACCAAAGCGGAGCGGAATCCAAAAACGGGTTCCGCTCTTTCTTTCGGGATTATTTCGCCTTCTGAGCCGCTGCCTGGGCCTTCAGACGGTTTTCGGTGTTCAGAATCTTCTTGCGGAGCCGGATGCTCTTCGGGGTGACCTCGATGAGTTCGTCCTCCGCGATGAATTCGATCGCCTGTTCCAGCGAGAAGACCTTCGGCGTCACGAGGCGGAGCGCTTCGTCGGCCCCGGCGGAACGGATGGCGGTGAGGTGCTTCTTCTTGCAGACGTTCACGGCGATATCGACCTTCTTCGGGCATTCGCCGACGAGCATTCCTTCGTACACGGGGGTCTGGACGCCGATGAACATTACGCCGCGGTCCTGCGCGTTGAAGAGACCGTAGGACGTGGCCTCCCCGTCTTCGGACGCCACGAGGGATCCGGTGAAGCGGGTGACGACTTCTCCTTTATAGGGCTGATAGCCGTTGAAGAGCGTGTTCATGATGCCCTCTCCGCGGGTGTCCGTCATGAATTCGGAGCGGTATCCGAAGAGGCAGCGGGCGGGGATGTCGTATTCGATGCGCATCCGGGAGCCGTGCAGTCCCATTTCCAACAGTTCGCCCTTGCGCGCGCCGAGTTTTTCGACGACGGATCCGACAAATTCCTCGGGGACGTCGATCGTGACCTTTTCCATCGGCTCGCAGCGGACGCCGTCGATCTCCTTGTAGATCACCCGAGGCGTGGAGCAGCAGACCTCGTAGCCCTCGCGCCGCATGGTCTCGATCAGGATGGAGAGGTGCATCTCGCCCCGTCCCGCGACCTTGAAGCAGTCGGTGGTTTCGCCGTCGGAAACCCGAAGGGACACGTCTTTCAGGGTCTCTTTATAAAGCCGTTCGCGGATCTGGCGGGAGGTGACGAACTTGCCCTCACGTCCGGCGAAGGGAGAATCGTTGACGGAGAAAGTCATTTCCAGGGTCGGCTCGGAAACCTTGACGAATTCCAGCGGAGTCGGATCCAGCGGGGAGGTGATGGTGTCGCCTATTGTGATGTCCGCCGCGCCGGAGAAGCAGACGATATCGCCCATCGAAGCCTCGGCCACCGGTTTGCGGGTCAGCCCGTCGATGGTGTAGAGGGAGACGATCTTGGTCTTCTTCGGAGGGGCGTCCGGGGTGTGGTAGTTGACGATCACTGCCTCTTCGCCCTGACGGATCACGCCGCGTTCGATGCGCCCGATGCCGATCCGCCCGACGTAGTCGTTGTAGTCGATGGAGGAGACGAGGAGCTGGAGGGGCGCGTCGATATCCCCCTCGGGAGCGGGAATATAGGAGAGGATCGTATCGAACAGGGGATCCAGGTTCTCGCCCATGTCGTAGGGATTGAGGGAGGCTTTGCCCGTCCGGCCGGAGCAGAAGAGCACGGGGGAGTCGAGCTGTTCGTCCGTGGCATCAAGGTCCATGAGAAGCTCCAGCACTTCGTCGGGAACTTCGTCGAGACGCGCGTCGGGACGGTCAATCTTGTTGATGACGACGATCACCCGGTGTCCGAGCTCCATGGCGCGGCGGAGGACGAAGCGGGTCTGGGGCATGGGCCCTTCCGCGGCGTCCACCAGAAGAATGACGCCGTTCACCATTTTGAGGATGCGCTCCACTTCGCCGCCGAAATCCGCGTGGCCGGGGGTGTCGACGATGTTGATCTTCACGCCGTTCCGTACCACGGAGGTGTTCTTGGCAAGAATGGTGATGCCGCGTTCCCGTTCGAGGTCGCCGGAGTCCATGACGCGCTCTCTCACGACCTGATTCTCATGATAGGTATCGCACTGCTTCAGCATCTGGTCCACAAGCGTGGTCTTGCCGTGGTCGACGTGGGCGATGATGGCGACGTTTCTGAGATCTTCTCTGATCAAAACAACAACCCTTCTTTTCCCGCTTGAGAAAATACCTTTCCGAATTTACAATATCGCGCCGGGCTGCAAATATCCCGGGAAATCTGTTCCAACCTTGTTATTATATCACATTTTCCCTTTCAAGAAAAGAAGAACGGCCGAAAAACTTGAATTTCAGCGATTTGCGAAAAAAGCTGCCTCGCCGGATTTCAATTTTTGTCAGCCGTTTCAGCCGGATGTGCGTCCCAGAATTCCTCGAGGATCCGGCCGAGGGAAGCGGGATCCCCCGTGTATTTCATGTGCCGCCAGTGCCGGGGAAACAGGGTCTTCATCCGGGGTTCTCCGAAGCGGTCGTCCGCCAGCACCACCACGCCCACGTCCTTTTCGGAGCGGATCACGCGGCCCGCAGCCTGCTGGACTTTGTTCATCCCGGGGCAGAGATAGGCGAAGTCGAATCCCCTCTCCGCCGTCTCCTGGTAGTACATCGACATGAGGTTCCGCTCGGGGGAGAGCTGGGGCATCCCCGTCCCGAAGACGACCGCTCCGATCAGACTTTCCCCGGTCAGGTCAATCCCCTCCGAGAACATTCCGCCGAGCACGCAGAATCCCGCCATGGCACGCCGCCCGCGCTCCCGGAAGAGGGACATGAACTTTTCCCGCTCCCGCCTGCTCATCCCCGGTTTCTGCATCACCACGTCGCAGTCCGGAGAGAGCGCGAGGAACGCCCGGCATACCCGTTTCATATACTCGTAGGAAGGAAAGAAAACGAGATAATTCCCCTCCCGGGCGGAAACGGTTTCATAGACGATCCCGGCGCAGTCCTCGGCGGTCTCCTTCCGGTCCCCGTAGCGGGTGCTCACTCCGTCGTAGGCGACGAGACAGAGGTGATCCCGCTCGTAAGGGGAGGGAAGTTCCAGCGTTTCCGCGCCCCGCATCCCCGTCACCTCACGGAAATACTCCGTCGGCGCGAGGGTGGCGGAAAACAGGATCGACGATTTCCCGGCGGCAAGCATCCGTTCGAGGATCCCCGACGGATCGAGACAGAGGATCTCGCACAGCAGGCTGTCTCCCTCCCGATGCGCGAAAAAGCGGAAATGCTTGTCGAAGAAGGACGCGGCGAACACGAACTGCCGCAGATCGTCGGAAAATGGCCGGAGAAGTTCCCCTGCCTCGGCGTCGTCCCGTTCGATCTGCCGCATGGTGCGGACCAGATTCGCGGAACAGCGGACGAGATTGCCGGGGACCCTCTCCCCCTGATGGTACGCGCCTGTCACCTCTCCGTCTGGGGTGGACCGGACATATTCGTCCTCGTCGCAGAGGGAGGAGACCTCTCTGAGAGCGTCCGCGAATTCTCCGATCTGAGCCGCAAGATCCGCCTCCTCCGGCAGGGAAGAGGACGCGCATTCCGAAAGCTTCGCAAGGAAATCCTCGCCGAGTTTCGCGGAATAGACGGCGCGGGTCCGGTCGGGCAGATTATGGGCCTCGTCGAAGAGAAAGAGATATTTCTCCGTATTCCCGGGATCCTTGAAATACCGGCGGAACCGCACGTTTTCGTCGAGGACGTAGTTGTAGTCGCAGACGATCAGAACGCAGGCTTCCGAAAGATCGAGACTGAGCTCGTAGGGACAGACCCGGTGCTCCTCCGCTTTCCGGATCAGTCTGTCGGTCGTGTAGATCGGATCGTCGGATCCGAGCAGTTCCGTCAGGGCGCGGATCTGGCGTTCGCGGTAGGGGATGAAGGTCACGCCGAAATCGTCCGTCACCCCGTCCACCCGCTCGCAGGACCGGCAGTCCATACGGAACGGAGTGTTCAACTTACGCGCTTCCTTATTCAGGGGACACACCGATTCCTTCGAGGAGATCATGACCGTTCTGAGGTGGGGCGCGGACCGGGAGAGACGTCGGGCGGCGTCCAGCGCGGCCTGTCCGGTCACATTTTTCGCCGTGAAGTAAAAGATCTTGTCCGCCAGTCCCTCTCCGACCGCTTTCACGGAGGGGAAGAGCGCGGACATGGTCTTGCCGATCCCCGTCGGAGCCGAGACCAGAAGATTCCTCCCCTGTCTCGCGGCGCGGTATGCGGACTGGATGAAGGCCCGCTGTCCCTCGCGGACAGAGGAATAGGGAAAGGGCATGGCGGAAGTCTCCTCCCGGAACACGGTGAACCGGTCCGCATAAGCCCGGAAGAAGGGAAGAGCCCGTTCGATCAGCGCGTCGAACATCCGCCCGAGCGTTTCCTTCCCGAAGACCGCCTCGAAGGACGCCCGTTCCCCGCCCGACTGCTTCTGATAGGTCAGACGGATCTTCACCGAACCGAGACCCGACGTCTCCGCGAACAGGGCGGCATAAACGGCGGCCTGGGCGAAATGGGAGGGATCGGAGAGGGGATTCAGCGTCCGCGGGAGGGAGCGCATCGTCTTGATCTCTTCGACCGTATGAATCCGCCCGTCGAAGGAGATACTATCGGCATATCCCTCGACCGAGATCAAAAGTTCGTCCCTCTGGACCGTTCTGGAAAGCGGGACTTCGGTCCTTGCGTCTTCCAAGAGGGCGGCGTCGGTTTCGAGAACGTGATGAAGCTCCGTTCCGCGCTCGATGGGAGAGGCTGCGGAAAACTCCCCGTCGTCCGGCCCGGGATCGACTCCGAAAGGATCGGGGAATTCGCCGTTCTCCGCCAGCCGGACGAAGCCGTACCGTTCGGACAGCAGGCGCGGATTTTCCCGCTGGTAGGCATACCGCGCCAGATCCGTCACTGCTACGATGATCCGGCCGGTTTCGTTCTCATACCGCATGATCCCCCTCCTTTCCTCCGTTTTCCGGGTCCCGCGCCGGATTTACCGGGCGAACAGCATCCGCCGGGCCGTCCGGGGTTCTCCGAGCTGCAGAGTCTGCTCCGCGCCGTCGAATCGGAACCCCGTCTTTTCGTAGAACCGGATCGCCTTCTCGTTTCCGTCGAGCACCCAGAGGGCGACGACGGGATGGTCCGCCAGCAGATCGAGGGCCCGGCGCGTCAGTTCCGTCCCGATCCCCTGCCGCTGGACTTCGCCGAGGACATAGAGCGCGAAGATCTCCCCGGCGTTATCGAGATCCCCGTCCCGGCAGGTTCCGTATCCCGCGAACCCGACGACGCGGTCCCCCTCCTTCGCGACAAGGATGTTGTCCGGCCACCGTCGGGCGATCCCCTCGCATTTTTCGAGCGTCAGGGCTTCGAGATAGGACGTGGGAACCAGTCCGGGGTAGGTTTCCTGCCAGGACTTCCAGTGGACATACGCTTTCCCGAGGATTTCTTCCTCCGTCTCCATTTTCTTGTAAACGAACGGCACGACAGAATCCCTCCTCCGGCGGCTTTTTACAGATTATAACACAATGGAGGAGAAAAAGCAACCCGGGATTTTTGTCTTGCATTTTGTCGGAAACTGTGCTATACTTTCTGTACTGACGAGCGAAAGAGAACGAGGTGCTTCCCATGATACTGAACCAGAGAGAGACGACCGTAGCCTACCGCTGCCCGGAATGCGGCGCGTCGGTCATGAGCCTTGTCGGGATCTTCACCCTGACCGCGGACATGATCCGGCTGAAATGTCCCTGCGGCGGATCCGAGATGGAGATCGTTTACACAAGGGACAAAAAGGTGAGGCTGAACGTGCCCTGTTTTCTCTGTCCCACCCCGCACTCCTATCTGATTTCCTCCCAGATGTTCTTCGATCAGGAACTGTTCGCGCTTCCGTGCAGTTATTCGGGAGTCGATATCTGTTTCGTCGGGCGGAAAGACCGGGTGCAGGAAGCCATGAAGGCCTCCGAAGAAGAACTCCTCGAGATGCTCGGGGACACGGATTTCAGCGAACTGTCCGAAAGGCGTCACAATCAGACGGGCGAGCTCACCGATCCGCAGGTTCTCGACATCGTCCTCTACGTCATTCACGATCTCGCGGACGAGGGCAGGATCCTGTGCAGCTGTCCCGACGGCGGCGACTACGAGGCGGAGATCCTCGACGACTGCATCCACGTCCGCTGCAAGCAGTGCGGGGATTCGGCGGATATCCCCGCGGGGAGCCTGACCGCCGCCACCGATTTTCTGGGCTGCGACGAACTGGATCTGAGACCGAAGGATTGATCCTTCCGATCCGTTCACACCGGAAGAAGCAGACGCATACCATGACAGTGGAGGCGGGAATCGCCCGCTTCCGCTGAACGAAAAATCAGGCCATCCGGCCCGGAGGTTTCTTCATGGGATGCCTTTGCAATCTCTTCGGCAACGACACCTTCGTCTGGATCATTGTGATCATTCTCCTGCTTCTGATCCTCTGCAACTGACGGAGCGTCGTTTCTCCCCGGCTCCGTAATGGGCGGGGAAAGACGGCAAAAAACGGGCGCGTCCTTTTTCTGGGCGTACCCGTTCTTTTTCTTGTTGTCCCCGATCCCGCCCTCGCGAAACGTCAGCGTCCGGTAGTAAAAATGCCCGGTGAGGTGTGCGCGTGTAAATCTGAGGAGCATGATTGTCACAGGATTCGAACCGGTCAAGCGGCTCCGCGCTTTTCACCACATAAATGACCTTTCGGTCGCGCGTCTCATTCTCAAACGCTGAGGCGACGCTCGCCCGCCCCGCTACTCACGGAAAATCAGAGAAGCTCGGTCGACCAGTTGGCCGCCTGGATCGCGGTGTCGGTTTCGCGCAGGGTCTTCGAGAGATCGTCCACGGATTTCTGCAGCTCCCGGACGGGAACCGTGCTTTTGACGATGATCTCCGAGCCCCGGCTGCGCATGGCGGTCTGGCTGGCGGTCCCGAGAAAACGGCGCATCGCGCGGACCCGCTTCTGCAGGCAGTCCCGTTTCGCGATCAGAGCGGTCAAGCTGAGGCCGTTCACATCCGTCCCGGCGTTGGTGAGGTTGATGCGCGTGATCAGCTCCTCGAGGGATACGGACACGGTGACGTATTCCGCCATCAGCGCGACCGGATCCTCCGCGGGTTCCTCTCCGTCCTGCACCAGCGCGTTGCTCTGCAGCCGGTCTTCCAGCTGATCGAGACGTTTCTGGAGATCGGCTCTTTCGATGAGGGCTTCCGCCAGTTTCATAGGATCTCTCCCTTCGCTTCGAGGTCGATCCGCCGGAATTCACCGTCTTCATAGAGGAGACAGGAATGGGCGGATCCGTTTTTCGGAATGGAGACGGAGCCCGGGTTGAGATATCGGACTCCGTTTTCCGTATAATCGTGAGGAATGTGCGTGTGCCCGGTCAGATATACGGATCCTTCCGGCATCTTCGGGATTTCGCGGTGTCCGTGGGACAGATACAGGGCCTTCTCCCCGTCGAAGATAACGCCGTAATCGGCGGACACGGGGAAGTCGAGCACCATCCCGTCGACCTCCGCCTCGCAGTTGCCGCGGACCGCGACGATCTCAGCGGCAAGCGGGTTGAGGAGAGCGATCACGGCTTTCGGATCGTATCCTTCTGGCAGGTCGTTGCGCGGACCGTGATAGAGCAGATCCCCGAGGAGCACGAGCCTTGACGCCCCGGAACAACGGTAGAATTCCACGAGCCGTCCGGTCCAGAATGCCGACCCGTGCAGATCGGAGGCAATGAGCAGTTTCATCGCGGATCAGGCGAGGTTGAACTTCTGGAGCTTTTCCTTGAGGAATCCGACTGCCAGAGCGATATCCTTTTCGGGGGAATTGCCGACCTCGCGCTCGATGGTGAGGAAGCCGTTGAATCCGGTGGCGGCCAGGGCGGGGAGGTACACGTCGAAAGATACTTGTGGCCCATTTCGAGGAGAGCCTGATGCTCCTTCGCTTCCGCGCCGATCTCGAGGGCTTCGTCGATCTTCTTCTTCAGCATGATGCCGTCTTTCGCGTGGGTGTGCACGACGTACTTGCCGAGGTATTTCAGGGCGTTCTCCGGTCTGTCGTCCACGCACATGACCAGGTTGGCGGGGTCGAAGTTGACGCGCACGCCGCCCGCTCCGAGGGAATCGAGGAATTCGCCGAGGAGCTTGCCGGGTTCGGGGCCGGTCTCGACCGCGAAGGCCGCTTCCACGGAGTCCGCGTATTCCGCCAGTTCACGGCAGGCTTTGCGCATAATCTCGCGGGTCTCGTTTTCCTCGGCGGGGACGGTTCCGATGTGGGTGGTGACGACGTTGCATTCCAGCTTCTTCGCCAGATCGAGCACTCTCTTGGACTTTTCCACGTAGATCTTGTTGTCGTCGGGATTCATGAAGCCGTGGCCGAAGTCGCCGCAGAGGGCGGAGAAGCAGAGACCGTTGGACTTGACGATGTCGAGGGTCTCGCGGATCTTTTCTTCCGTCATGTTTTCGGGCGCGAGCTCCCCGTAGGTGGCATACGCCTGAATGCCCTCGATGCCGAGTTCAGCCGCTTTTTCCACGCCCGCGCGGAATCCGAGCCGGAAGGACTCTACCATTGCGCCGATTTTCATAAGTATTCCTCCTGAGAGTAATGATTTTCGTGTGTGAATTCCGGGTTCATTTCGCGGTGTTCCGGCGGAGCTTCTGCTCCCGGATGTCGTGCCCGGAAAAGAGCAGGGGAGAGTATTCCCCGAAAAGCCTGCTGGCGATCCGGTCGGCGTACCGCTCCCTCAGCTCCTTCGCGTTCAGATTGGTGGAGATAATGGTTGGTTTGTGCCGGATGAGCCGCGCGTTGATCAGATTATAGAGGCAGGACACCGTGAATTTGTTGGTGATCTCCGCCCCGAGGTCGTCCACGATGAGCAGATCGCAGTCAAGGAACCGGTCGATGTCGCCCTCGTCCTCGCCCACCGTGCTGCTCTGTCCGAACCTCCGGGTCTCGTATGAGCTGAACAGATCCTGCGCGGATTCGTATACCACGTAATACCCCTTCGCGATGACAGCGCGCGCCGCGGCGGAGGAGAGATGGGTCTTGCCGAGTCCCGTCGCGCCGAGGAAGAGGAAGCTGTCCGACTGATCCGGCCGGAATTCCGACGCGAACCGGGACAGGATCTCCACGTTCTGCTTCATTCTTATTCTATCATCTTTTTCGTAATAGTCAAGAGAGAACGTCTCAAAAGTCTGTTTTTTTGTCAGCTCGTAGAGCCCCGATTCCGCGAGGAAGTTTTTGGCGATCTCCCGTCTCAGGCAGTCGCAGATCTCGATGCCGACATAGCCGGAGTCCGAACACTTCGCGCAGCTGTACTTCACGTCGCACCAGTCCTCGGGATAGCCGTTCGCTTTCAGGGCCGCCCGCCGTTTCGCGCTCAGTTCCTCGTATTCCCTCCGGATCTCCTCCACCGCTGTCCCGGATCCCTCCGTCCCTTTGCCGAGAGATGCGGCGATGATCTTCGGACCGGTGACGCGGAGACGGCGGTCCGCTTCGGCAAATTCCGGGCAGACCGACGAGACTTCCGCTACCCTCTGCTCCCAGCGGGCTACAGCCTCCGCGCGGCGGGATTCCACGGTCTCCTTCGCCCGGCGGATACATTCACTTCTGCTCATGCTCTGCTCCTTTTATCCGTTTCCGTCTTCCCCGTCCCCGGGCTTGTAGGACCGTTTGAGGGCGGATTCCCAGAAATCGTCGGTGGAAAAGCTCGTCCCCTCCGGCGCGGATCTCTGTTCCTTCCGTTCCGCCTTCGCCGCGTCCACCTCTTCGGGAGTCGTGTAACCGGAGGCGTACCAGTTTTCGAGGACACGGTTCGTATAGTCCATGCTGGCTCCCTGGGTGTTCGAGACCGTGACCTCGTAGGCCTTCGCCACCATATCCTTTCCGAAGCGGTAGGTGTTGGCCCAGGCGTCGATGAATCCCTTTTCCTTCTTGATGAAAGCCCGCCGCCCGATGCCGAAAAGCTCCCGGACCCAGGTCTCCATAGCGGACCGCACTTCCACCCGCTTCAACTCTTCTTCGAGGGTCTCGTAGGTGTCGATCCCGCGGTCGTGCAGGTCGATGGCCATTTTCTCCACATAGCGCACGGAGGTCTTTTCCATCGCCGCGGCGTGGGAGCAGAGGAGGAGGATGTAATCCGGTTTCAGGCCGAGATAGTCGAGCATCCCCACGATCACGGAGGTCTCGGCGGTATTGAAGATCCGGCCGAGCAGCTGCTGGCAGGCGTCGATCAGTTCCCCCGCGCCGTCGGTCTTTTCCACCGCGTCCGCCAGTTCCTCCGAGGAATAATGCGGGAGAGCGGACCGGGAGAGCACGCGCTTCTTTTTGCTTTTCTCCGCCGTGCCGTCGAGGGTGAGCTGTTCGGGAGGGGCGGCTTCTACGGATTCGGTTTTCCCTGCCTGTGAGGACTCCGGATCCTCTATTTTCAGCACGCCTGCCGCGGTCCAGGAGTCGATCGCGCGAAGCACGGATTTTTCGGTCAGATCGAGTTCAGCGGCCCTTGACGGGAGATCGAACTCCGGTTCCGCGATCAGGGAAATCAGGACTTTCAGTTCGTCCGCGGTGGCGGAAGTCAGGCGTTCCGTCACGGCTTCCGCGGGGAGGCAGATGATCTTGTTTTGATATATCGGTGTGATTTTCATACTGTTCCGGTCCGTGCTTTTATTTCGAGAAGAGCCGCAACGCAGGCTTCCGATCCCTCGTCCGACGCATAGGCGTTCAGGGAGGAATCCGCTTCGATGCCCGCGAGATACGAATGATACCCGGCGGCGGCGATCATGACGGCGTTGTCTCCGCAGAGGGGGAGGGAAGGAACGGCGAAACGTACCTTTCTGCGCCGGCAGGTTTCCCCGATCGCGGCACGCAGATGGCTGTTGGCCGCCACGCCTCCGGCCATCACGAGGGTTTCCGCTCCGGTTTCGCGCAGAGCCGCGTTCAGCTTGCGGCAGATCCCGTCGGAAACCGTGCGGGTGAAGGCCCCGGCGATCTCCCGGCAGACCTCCCGCGGAAGATCGTCCGTTTTCCTCTTCTGCTTTTCATTGTGCAGGGTGTTGATAACGGCGGTTTTCAGCCCGCTGAACGAAAAGTCGTAGGATTCGTCGCTCACGGCCGGGGAGGGGAAGGAATAGGAATTCTTCGCGCCGTTGTGTTCAAGCTCCGTCCATTCCGCCGCGAGTCTGTCCATCGCCGCGCCGCCGGGGTAGGGAAGGCCCATCACGCGCCCCACCTTGTCGAAGGCTTCCCCGCAGGCGTCGTCCCGCGAGCATCCGATCTCACGAAAATCCGTCCAGTCCTCGACCTGATAGAGGGAGGTGTGTCCGCCGGAGACCACCAGCGCGAGGAAGGGAGGCCGGACGTCTTCGTGTTCGATATACGCCGCCGCCACATGCCCCCGGATGTGATCCACGGGGATCAGCGGGACCTTCAGGGCGGCCGCCGTCGATTTCGCAAAGCTCAGCCCCACGAGCAGGGATCCGATGAGCCCCGGCGCGAAGGTGACCGCGACGGCGTCGACGGCGGAGAGGGGGATCCCGGCTTTTTCGACCGCTTCCCCTGCGACTGCGGTGACGGATTCGCAGTGGGCGCGGCTGGCGATTTCGGGGACGACGCCGCCGTAGAGCGCGTGAATGGCGATCTGCGAGGAGACGATATTGGAAAGGACCTCGAAGCGTCCGTTTTCCGCGGATACCACGGCGGCCGCCATTTCGTCGCAGGAGCTTTCCATCGCAAAGAGAATCATGACTGTCCTTCCAGATTCATGGGAAACACGCGCCGCATGAGGATCGCGCTTTCCCGTGGTTTCGTGTAATACCCGCGCCGGACGCCGATCTCTACGAATCCGGCGGAGGTATAGAGGGAGCGGGCCGGGAGATTGGATTCCCGTACTTCGAGATAGAGGGCGCCGATCCCGTTTTTTTCGCAGTCTTCGAGACACCGCGCGAGCAGAGCCCGTCCCACGCCAAACCGGCGTACCGCGGGATCCGACGCGATGTTCAAGAGTTCCCCTTCGTCGGCGGCGGTCAATAGACACGCGAATCCGAGGATCTCCCCGCCGTCCGAGCGGCAGACGTAGACCCGCACGGCGTCGGACGCAAGGGCTTCGAGAAAGCTCTCCTCCGACCAGGGACAGGTGAAGGAAGCGTTTTCGATCCGCAAAAGCTCGTCAAGATCAGAGACCGCGGCGGAGGAAATGTGAAGTTCCATCCTGCTCACCGGCTTTCCGCCTTGTCGAGCAGGTCGCCGATCTCCACGCAGCGTTTCGTGGTGCGGTCGTAGAGGAACATCCCCTCCGGGAACTCGCCGAAGGTCAGATTGTAATAGATCCGCGGCCAGCGTTCCGGGGAATGGAATTTCAGTTCATAGGTGCGGATCGAGCCGGAGAGGGGCCAGGTCACCTGCTCGCCGTTTTCAAAGAGGTCGATCATCCTGTCGATGGCGTGCTTGTCCGTCACGACCCGGTCGGCGAAGGTGATGAGCCCGTTGACGCAGACATAGAGCTCGGTGGGATCCATCTCCCGGAGGGTGGGCAGGGTGACCCCTTCTCCGTAGAACACGGTCGTCGTCGCTCCGGAATTCGCCTCGGTGAGCCATTCCTTCGGGTCCAGTCCGACGATCTCGTAAAGGGGGAAATTCGCCTTGCCGTAAACAGCGTACTCCTCCCCGATGGCGACGGGTTCATAGTTCAGGGGAGCCGCCTGATAGGAGAGCTTTTTCCCGCTGTGTACCAGCCGCCCGTCTTCGTAGGTGAGCCGGATGGGAGAGGAGGAGCAGGAGGCGAGGAGGAAGAGGACAGAAAAAACAGCCGCAAGGATCCGTGAGAATTTCTTCATATACAAGCCAAACCTTCCATACAATGACGCCGGGGGATCAGTAACCCAGTTTGCCGGAGAGTGAATCGTCGTCTGTCACCCAGTCGGTCACGGGGATCTCGCGGAACTCCGTCTCCGTGTCCCGGATGAAGACGGTGGAGATGCCCGCGTTGATGATGAGCTTTTTGCACATCATGCAGGAATTGGTTCCGGGCATGATCTTTCCCGTCTTCGGGTCGGTGCAGCACATATAGAGGACCGCGCCGAGCATGTTTTCCCGGGACGCCGCGATGATGGCGTTTGCCTCGCTGTGTACGGAGCGGCAGAGCTCGTAGCGTTCTCCGCGCGGGATCTTCATCTGTTCCCGATAGCAGGTCCCGAGATCGGAACAGTTTGCCCGTCCGCGGGGGGATCCGTTGTAACCGGTGGAAATGATGACGTCGTTCTTGACGATGATCGCTCCGAACCGGCGGCGCAGGCAGGTGCTCCGCTCCGAGACGGTTTGGGCGATATCGAGATAATAATTGTGTTTGCTTACTCGTTCCATGGAGACCTCGGTTTTTTTCGCATGTTTTTTTTATTATACACCACGGATTGTGAAGAAATCAAGACGTAAACGCCCGCGATGCGGAAAATTTGGAAAAGAACCGGCCCGGGAGGGGATGCCAGTGAAAAAGCGAAATCCGTTTCTGAAAAACGCCCTCTTTCTTTCCGCGGTGAGCATCCTCATGCGGGGCGTCGCCGTGAGCTTCAGCGCGTGGGTGAACCGGAAGATCGGCCCGGAGAGCATGGGACTTGTGACCCTGACAATGAGCGTCTACGGATTCGCCGTCACCCTTGCGCTCTCATCCGTCAATCTCGGAGCCGTCCGGCTGACCTCCGCCCGTTGCGCCGAACTGGAAGGAGCGGACGGGGAGTCCTGGAGATCGGCCATGAGAAGCGTGATGCGGGCGGTCTGCCTGTACAGCCTTCTTTTCGGGTGCACGAGCGGAGCGGCTCTGATGGCTTTTTCCGTCCCCGTCGCCGAGCGGCTTCTCGGGGATATGCGCACCCTCCGGTCCCTCCGCGTCCTCGCCCTCAGCCTGCCCTTCATCTCTCTGTCCTCGGCTCTTTCGGGATATTTCACGGGGATCCGCAAGGTCCCGAAGAACGCGGCGGCCACCGTGACCGAACAGTTCGTCAAGATCGCCGTCACCTCCGCTTCGCTCATGCTGATCCTGCCGGGGAACGTGGAGAGCGCGTGCTTCGCTGTGGTGGGAGGATCGGCTGTGTCCGAAGCGTGGACCCTCTTATTGAACCTTGTTTTCTGGGCGACGGATTCGAAGCGTCCGAAGGGGGCGGGGAAGGAAGGGAAGAGCGTCCGGATCCGCACCCGGTTCCTCGACGGCGCGGCGATCTCCTTTCCGGCGGCGGTGGGGACTTACGCACGGCAGGGCCTGACGACTCTCGAACACCTTGCGATCCCGAAGGGGCTGATCCGAAACGGACTGACCCGGGAGCGTGCCCTCTCTGCCTACGGACTCCTGCAGGGGATCGCGTTTCCCCTCGTCATGTTCCCCTATGCCGTGATCGGATCCTTCACTTCGCTGCTGGTTCCGGAGATGTCCGAGCTGAAAGCCCGCGGGGATTCGGAGGGGATCCGGCGCGCGGTGAAAAAGGTCTACCGGGCTTCCGCGCTCTTCTCCCTTCTTGCCTGCGGGATCTTTGTCAACTACGCGGAGGAGCTCGGACTTCTGGTGTACCGATCCGCGGAAGCCGCCCGCCCGACCCTGATCCTCGGACTTCTGGTCCCCTTCATGTATCTGGACACCGCCGTCGACGCCGTTCTGAAAGGGGTGGGCGAGCAGGTCTATTCGATGAAGGTGAATATCGCGGACGCGGCGTCCGGACTGATCCTCGTCCTTCTGCTGACTCCCGCGATGGGACTGGACGGGTACATTCTTACGATCTGGCTCTGCGAAGTCGGGAATCTGGCCGCGAGCATCCGGCGTCTCGGAAAAGTCACGGGGACCGGGATCCGGGAGGCGTTTCCGGCGTATATCCGTCCCGCCGCGTCTGTTCTCGCCGTTTCCGTTGTAAAGGGGATCTTTTTCCGAACGCTTCCGCCGACAGTTTCAATGATAGCATTTCTCGCCCTATACCTGCTCTTCACGCTCAGTCTCCCGGGGAGAAAATCGGCCGAAGCGGATCGCCTCAGAAATAAAGAACCCGCGGTGTGAGGACCGCAGGTATTTTTAAGACGTTCGTTGATCGGGGGATAAACATGAAAAGAGACCGGAAGCAAATCCGATCTCTTTATGACCCGTGGGGGAATCGGTCTCGCCTGCGGGCTCGGTCAGGGTGCGGGAAAACTCTCCCCCGGAGACTTTTCTGACACGCACCCGTTCGATTCCCGTTTCGTACAGCTTCCTTTTCAACGTGAAAAGAGACCGGAAGCAAATCCGATCTCTTTATGACCCGTGGGGGAATCGAACCCCCGTTTACGCCGTGAGAGGGCGTCGTCTTAGCCGCTTGACCAACAGGCCATGTTCCCTTGGAACATAGGCATTATATCATACTCTATCCCGGATTGCAAGGGGTTTCGGAAAAAAAGTCGGAGAATTTTTCTTCCGGCCTGAAAAATCAGAAGAATCCCCGCTCCGCGAACACCGACGCCGCGATAAGGATATGACAGGCGAAGTAAGTGGGACAGACCGCGCGGCCGACCTTCTTGATTTTCAGAAACCGGGACAGCGCGATGAGGGTGTCGGAAAAGAGGATCATGGCGATCCCGGCGGCGAACAGGAATTTCGGCAGCGGCGCGGCGGAGGAGAGCAGGGAAACCGTGATGACGGAAAGGGAGATTCCCACGTAGGCGGAGACCGCGGCCTTCATGATCCGCCCGTCCAGCGCCGGAAACAGCTTTTTCACGAGAAATACCGTATATCCGGCGGCGAGAAGGGCGCAGGGGATCAGCCAGAAAGGACCGAACTCCTCCGCCCGGATCTTTCGGATCCCCGCGAAGAGAAAGCAGAAGTGGGCGAGGAAAAATCCGCCGATCCCGCAGAGAAGCATCCGGTCGCCGTCCTTTCCGCCGGAGTGATTCATGAACCAGTCTCCGACGACGGACACAAGATAGGCGGCCGTGATCCAGGGATCCGCCCGGAGAAAGGTGATCGCGGCGCAGGACAGAGTCACGGACGCGCTGAGAGGGAACTTTCCCCACCGATAGTGGCAGACGGCGAAAGCAACGGGGATCGCGAGCAGAAGACAGAGCGGATCCAAACGCACTCCTCCTTTCCGGCAGACAGGCAGAGAGAAAACGAACCCCGGACAGGCTCGATCCGGGGCGTTCGGTTATTATTCTTTCGGAGCGGGTTCGAAGGTCTTTGTCGTCGGGGCTTTGCCGTTGAGGGAAATGACCCAGTTCTGCATCTTTCTCGCCCAGTCCACGATGTGCTGGCGTTCTTCGAGGGAGATCTTTTTGGAGAAGTTGAAGCGGCCGCACTTGACGTAATAGGTCTCTTCGAGCACGTTGGTGCCGGCGGTTCTCAGGATCTCCTTGACCTGTTCCTCACCCTCGCCTCCGGGTTCTCCGTCGATGAAGAGCGCAACGTATGCGGCTTTATCGGGAGTGAGTTCGGAGCAGAAACGGCGCACGCGGTCCTCGGGGTCGCCGCTCATCGACAGCCCGATCAGCACGAGACGTTCCTTGTCGGCGGGATAGGCCGGGGGAATATCGTTCACCAGACATCCGCAGGCTGCTCCGATGGCTTCCGCGTAGGTCACCATTTTGCCCTTCCTCGTGGCGTACATCACTCTCATTTTCATAAAAACGTATCCTCCGTTCGTTCGGTTCGTAAATCGTTACAGGATATTATATCACACTCCGTGATTTTTGAAAAGCAAGTCCTGGCATTTTTTCAAGATTTGGCGATTCGCACAAAAAATGACTTTCCGGATTGTTCATGGCGACAAATTTCATCATTCAGGGAAAGGGAAGCGGGGAAGAAGTCCCGTCCGTTCTTGACTTCCCGCTCCGGATGTGATACACTCAGAAAAGGAATCAATCAAAAACAAGAGAGGGAATCCATGCTCATCACCATCATCGGACGCGGCCATTCCGGCACCCGCTCCATCTCCCACACCCTGACGGCAAGCGGCGTCTTCATGGGGGAATCGCTGAACGGATCGGGGGACCTGCTTCCTCCTGAAAAGATGTACGAAGCCTGCCGGGTCTTCGCGGAATATGTCGACTACAAGGGCGGCAATACATGGGATTTCACAAGGGTCAACACCTGCGAGATCCCGGGAAAGTTCAAGGTCCTGATCGAGGAATATCTCCAGAGCGTCCTCAAATCCGACGCGGAATACAAAGGCTGGAAGATCCCCGAAACGACGCTTGTCTATCCGTGGATCGCGCGGATGTTCCCGGATATCCGCTACATCTTCTGGGTCCGGGATCCGCGGGACTGCATCCTCGGCGCGCACCTGACCGACGATCTCGGGGATTTCGGCGTCAAATACGAAAAGACGGGCGACGTCCGGCATGACCGCGCGGTGAGCTGGCTGTATCAGCGGGAAATCGTCCGTTCCGTTCCCGAGCCGAAGCACGCGCTGTACGTCCGGTTCGAGGATATGGTCTTCGATCAGGACAACACGGTGAAGCGGATTTCCGATTATCTCGGGATCCCGATCGCGAAGATCGAAATGCGCCCGGATTCCGTGGGCCGGTACCGGAAGGACGACGGCGTCCACATGTTCGATTTCTTCGAGGGGGACATGAAGGATCTCGGGTACGAGCTTGAATAAGACGACCTTATAATAAATCAGAAAAGATGCAGACAGTTCGGAAGCGTGTCTGCATCTCTTTTGGGTCAGGACCCAGGGTCAAAAATTTTGTATAATCTCAGCCCGGGATCCTTATTTGTCCTTGAACATGGAAACGAGGCGGATCAGGACGGGGGACAGCACCATCGTCACGATGATCTCGATCAGGAAATTGGTGGTGATGAAGGTGGCGATCACATACTGGATCATGGTCAGTTCCTGTTCGGCGGCCGCACCTTCAAATAGTCCTCTGAAAATCGTGAGCACACCGACAATAAAGATCCCGGTATTCACGACGGGAGCGGAAAAGGCGGCGATCGAGATACCCACGGTCTCGTCGAATTTCCGCAGGGACTTGTGAATGAAACCGGCGATCAGTCCGGCAAGACCGGTTTTCAGCAGGCACATGAGGATCGTGCAGATCGGATTAAAGCTCAGAAATCCGCCGGTCCCGGGAAGAAGCAGAATGACGATACCGTCGATCACGCCGAGCAGCGCGCCGGTGAGAGGTCCGTACAGCAGGGCGCCGAGCACGATCGGGATCAGCGCGAGATTGATCTCGACGGGTCCGAATTTGATCGGAAGCAGCTGGAGAACGATCACCACTGCAATCAGGATACCGACTCTTGCGAGTTTGCGGACATCAGATTTGTTGCGTTTCATTTTATCCTCCGATGTAGAAAAACGTCTTGGAATCCTTCCCTGAATTATACAAAATTTGCATTTTGTATAATCATGCCAAGAGAGATTCCCGGACGGATCGGGTGTTCCCTCCGTCCTATGGCGGTTCCATTATAACAAAAAATCCGCGGATTTGCAATGTTGAACACATACAAACCCGCGGTACACTTTTATCCCGAATTCGTCAAAACATCCGCGCACATACGGAACCCGAAAGGTCGGAAAGCCGAATTTCTTTCAGCCTGCATTCGTACAGCCCCGTTTCCTCACCGTCCATCTCCGCCGCGTATTCTGCGTAGAACCGGATCGGGATCGCGCTCCACCCGTGACAGAGGCTTCCGGCGTTTCCGAAATCACGCGCGCCTTCGATGGTCTCCCAGAACGAGGTCGCGTTCTGATACAGCATACTTCCCCACAGATCCCCGATGGACCGGAATACGAACCGCGCGTATTTCTCAGGATCTTTCATGAGTGCGTCGTACTTGAAGATGCTGTGGCTCAGGGTCACCGGGATCAGACCGGACTTCCCTTCCAGACTTACAAGTGTAGACGTTAACCTCTCTCCCACGGCGGCGTCCGCATAGACGATCAGCGCGTTCGTCAGCTCCGCATAGTGGAATTTCTCGCCCGTCGACCGGCGGATGTAGGAGGCATACGCCCCGCGGTCTTCGTCCCAGAAATACCGGTTGACGCTCTCGTTGAGGGACCGGTGCTCGTTCCTGTAATACTCTGCCCTTTCCCCGTCTCCGAGAAGATCGAGGATGTCCGCAAGGGACCGCAGTCCGAAAGAAACGAAGGCGCAGAGCGGAGCGTCGAAGGTGACGGCATCCTCTCCGACCGATCCGCCGATGGAACCGGACAGACCGTCCTGCCATTCGTAGAAATTCCAGTATTTCGCCTCCTTGAAGCACGGGATCAGACCGGTTCCGGGATCTCTCCGGCGGATGAACCCGTCCGCGATCCGGATGAGGACCGGCAGAAGCTCCCGGGCGGTGTCCGTGTCCGGCTGTCCGTTGATCTTTTCCGAATAGACCAGGTATTCACAGACCTGCGTGAGATAGATCGCCGTAAACGCCGGGATGGTTATGGATACCCGGGCCGGGGAGCAGAGTTCGAGCATGTCGTCGTCCCGGATCGACTGAGCCATGAGCCGGAGGGAGGCCCGGGGGAAATCCAGTTCTTTGAAGGCGAGATAGCCGCAGAGCATCTGGTTGCGGGAATCCATGGAATATAAAGCCTGCTCGCGCCAGGGGCAGTCCTCGTAGTGCACGTGCATGCACAGTTCGAGCGTCCGCTTCGAGACCTCGAAGATCCGGTTGTGCAGGCTGTCCGCGCAGGTGAATTCCACCTCCGTGTCGAGGGGATATTCGGTCGGGCGGATCCCGGCATAGTGAATCCGAACTTCTTTTGCGTAAACGTGGAGTTCGAGATACCGCATCCCGAGGCGGCGGAAGGGATTGACGAAAATGTTCCGTCCCGCCCGGGCGAAATAGGACGCCGCGAAATTCCGCCCGCCCACGTAAGCCCGGACCCGTCCGTCGTCGAGGTGCTCACCCCAACCGACAAGGATCTCGGCCTCCTCCGGCACCTCCAGATCGAGGGAGAGGATCCCGGCGTTCTCCCTTCCGGTGTCGATGAGGGCCAATACGCCGTCCTCCCCTTCTTCCGCCCGGAGCAGGATCCCTTTCCTGCTCGGCAGTCTCCGGCCGAGATCGTGGACTCCGAACGAGATCCCGGCGTACTGCATCCGTTCTCCGAGGGTCCGCCCGCGCTTCTCCGTAAAGCTCCCGCTCAGGCTCAATACGGCGGGTTCGTCCTCTCCGACTGTCAGTTTCTTCACGGGACGCAGACGGGCGGGCAGCGGTTTGTTCTGGATGACCGTCGGGACGGGATCGGGCATAGGGCGCCGGGCGTCGAACCGGAAGGAATACCCGAGCTGGCCGGAAACATGCTCCACCCCGGGGCCCATGTCGAAACGGGAATACGGACGGAAAACCGCGTCCTCCCCGCTTGATGAGACCACGGTCCCGTTTTCGTCAAAGATCTCCCAGATCACGCCCGCCTTTTCGCCCCGGACCGTGGAGCTGTCGTCCCCCTGATGCCAGAGCTTTAAGGTGAAGAAATTCTCTCCCGCCGTCACCGAATCTCCGAGGTCGTTCAGATCGTATACCTTGTCGAAGGGGTAGTCGGCGTACTGCCCGAAGAACATCCGCCCGCCGATCTCGAAGGAATAATCCGTGTCGGCTGAAATCGCCAGCGTATACCGTCCGCCCGCTTCCGCCGGGAACCGTCCTTCGAGGATCAGATAGGTATTGACGGAATCGTATCCCTCCGCCCAGATCCATTTTGCCGTCTTCCAGAGTTCCATTGTCCGCCTCCGCCGCTTTTTTCTTCATTGTATCACGGGGAGCGGGAAAAAGCAAGATCCCCCCTCAGATTCCTCCCTGTCCGTGCAGGCGCAGATATTTCAGCCTCGTCGCTTCCCCGCCTCTGAGATGCCGCTCCGCCTTGTTGGTGTCGAGCACCTCCTTGACCGCGTGAAAGAGAGCGGGATTGGAGCGGGAAAGATGTTCCGTCACGTCCTTGTGCACCGTGGATTTGCTGACTCCGAACCGGGCCGCCGTCTCCCGCACGGTCGCTCTGTTTTCCAGGATGTACTGCCCCAGAGCCGCGCACCGTTCATACACATCGAATCTCATGTTCCCCTCCGGGAGTGGTTGTCTCGGTTCAGTATATGAGGGAGGGGACGGTTTATGACGGCGATACGGCCCGGATTTATTCTCCAATCGTCTTGACAGACGATAAACGATATGATATAATGTATGTAGAGCAAAACAGAAGACCGGAGGAGTGAAAAGAACCGTGAAAGATAAAATCAAGACCGCCGCCCTCGTGTTTTTCGCCCTCGCAGCCCTCATTCTTTCCGCCGTCCTTGTCTGGCTAGTCTGTTTCCCGCACGGTCAGACACCCCTCGCCGACGCGTTCCGCGAAGAGCCTCTGTCGGTCGTCTACACGCTGACGGGGACGGATAAGTCGTTCGAAATCCGGGAAGCGGACCTGATCGCGATGCGGAAACCCCTCATGAAGCTGGAACTGATCCGGCCGGTGAACGAACATTTTCCGAGAAACGCCCGGGATATGCTGACCCTGACGGAAAAGGACGGCACCGTACATGCGATCACCCTTCTCAGAGAACGGGATAAAATGAGCGGACGGGTCGGGTATGTCAATTACAACGGAAAGGACTACCTCGTCGACTGCTGGATGTACGAACTGTTCGAGCACATGCTGAGAGAGTACAGACTCCGGGCCGGAGCCCACTGATTTTTCCAACCATCCGGCGAGTTTTCGTTTCCTGCGGAGGCGTCAATTCGACAAATGATCTCTTCCCTTCCCGCCGGTTCCGTGCTATAATACCCATGCCGGCAAATCAAAGAATAACGGAGGGTTCAGAATGGGACTCGGAAAGACGATTTTGGAATTCAGAAAGAAAAAGGGTCTTACGCAGGAAGAACTGGGGACGCGGCTCGGCGTGACAAATCAGGCGGTTTCGAAATGGGAGAACGAAACGTCTCTGCCGGACGTGATGCTCCTGCCGGAACTGGCGGATGCGCTCGGGGTGACGCTGAACGCGCTTTACGGGATCGAAGAGAAGAAAGAGGAGAAAGTCCGGGCGGACGACTTCCCGAAAGCCGCGCGGGAAGCCTTGAAGAGATTCTTTGTCGAACAGGCGGGAGCGAGAATGCCGGGCGGCACGGAGCTCGGCGAGCATATCAACCTGCTCGGATGCGTATCGGACACATCCGGAACCGTATTTCTCTCGAGAGACTTCTCATTTATTGAAAACACATTCGGTATGCCCGGCAGCGAGGCGGTCTTCGAGCGCGCGGAACTGATCCCGATCCTGAAAAAACTGACGGACAGGAACGCGCTGAAAGTCTTTGCCTATATGTACCGAACGACTTTTGATAGAAAATCTTCCGATCCCGGAACAGAATCCTGGGAATGGGCCTGCACGTATACCGTGCCCGCTGTTGCCGCGGATTGCGGTCTTGATGAAGACGAAGTTCTGGAAGCGGTGGAAAAACTGGATTCCCTGCATCTGATCGACTCCAAATCCTTTCACGACGGTGTGACGGATTACTACTTTTCAAAGGACTATGCCCAATTTGTTCTGGTACTCTTCCACGTGCTTGATCTTCTGTTTACGGATTCCCGCACCTATGCGCTCCGGCGGGACACGTCAAGGATTTCGGACTATCTCTTCGAAAAACTCTGGAAATGAAAAACAGCCGCGGGACCGGAAATCCTGCGGCTGACATTTCTTGATTCGGGAATCAGTTCGAGAACTTGTACACCGTGGTGGTGTCGTACTTCTCGCCCGGTTTCAGGACGGTGGAGGTGAATGCGGGATGATTCACCGCGTCCGGGATGCACTGGGTCTCGAGACAGACCGCGCAGTGTTTGTACTGCTTCACGCCGCCCTTGAACGCCGGATCCTCCGGGTTGATCATATTGGCGGTGTAGATCTGTACGCAGGGCTGGTCGGTCCAGAGGGTGACCTTGCGGCCGGATTTCGGATCAGTGACGGATCCGCGGGGTCTCAGCTGTCCGTTGTAGGAGGCGAACACGAAATTGTTGTCGTAGCCGCCGAATTCCTTCATCATCGGGTAGTCGGACGCGAATCCCTCGCCGATGGGTCTGCCCGCGCGGAAATCGTAGGGCGTGCCTTCCACGTCAATGAACTTGCCGTCCGGAATGAGCTCGCTGTCAAGGGAGTTGATCTTATCGCAGTCGAGTTGGAGGATCTGCCCGTCGATCACGCCGGAGTCGAAGCCGCCGAGGTTGTAGTAGGCGTGGTTGGTCATGTTGACAATGGTGGTCTTGTCCGTCGTCGCCTCATAGTGGATGGACAGCGCGCCGCACTCCGTCAGGGTATAGGTGACTTTCACGGAGAGGGTGCCGGGATAGTTCTCTTCCCCGTCCTTGCTCACGTAGGTCAGCACGAGGGAGGGGGATTTCGGACAGTCCTTTTCCTCCACGTCCCAGATCTTCGCGTTGAAGCCTTTTTCGCCGCCGTGGAGGGAGTTCTGTCCGTCGTTGCAGAAGAGCTGATATTCCTTCCCTTCGAGGGTGAAGCGGCCCTTCGCGATCCGGTTGCCGATCCGTCCGATCAGGGCTCCCTGATATCCGCCGGAGGTGAGGTAGCCGTCGATGGAGTCAAATCCGCAGATCACGTCCGCCGCAGTCCCGTTCTTGTCCTTCACCCAGATATTCTTCAGAATGCCGCCGTAGTTCAGGATGCACACGGAAACGATGGAATCGTTCGAGAGGGTGTAGGCGTTCACTTCGCATCCGCAGGGCAGTTTGCCGAAAAGTTCCTTTTTGATCATGTCCGCTCTCCTTGTTCAGTCTTCATATCCGTTCGGATTGTTTTTCTGCCATCTCCACGAGTCCTCGCACATCTCGCGGATGCCGTTCTCCGCCTTCCAGCCGAGCTCTTTTTCCGCCAGAGCCGCAGAGGACCAGCATTCGTCGATGTCTCCGGGACGGCGGGGGCCGATGACGTAGGGGATCTTCACGCCGGTGGCTTCCTCGAAGTTCTTCACGATATCTAGGACGCTGTATCCGACGCCCGTGCCGAGGTTGTAGATCTTCGTGCCGCAGTTCTCCGCGAGCTTTTTCACCGCGCAGACGTGACCCTTTGCCAGGTCTACTACGTGGATATAATCGCGGACGCCCGTACCGTCGTGGGTCTTGTAGTCGTTGCCGAAGACGGTGAGCTTTTCCCGTTTGCCGACGGCGACCTGGGTGACATAGGGCATGAGGTTGTTCGGGATGCCATTGGGGTTCTCGCCGATGAGGCCGGACTTGTGCGCTCCGATGGGGTTGAAGTAGCGCAGCAGCACCACGTTCCATTCGGGATCGGCCTTCTGGATGTCGGTGAGGATCTGTTCGAGCATGGATTTGGTCCAGCCGTAGGGGTTGGTGCAGTTCCCTTTCGGGCATTCCTCGGTGATCGGGACGAAGGCGGGGGAACCGTACACGGTGGCGGAGGAGGAGAAGATGATGTTCTTGCATCCGTGCTTCCGCATCACGTCCGTGAGCACGAGGGTCCCGCCGATGTTGTTGTTGTAGTACTCCCACGGCTTGGCCACGGATTCGCCCACGGCCTTGAGCCCCGCGAAATGAATGACGGAGTCGATCTTCTCGTTTTCGAAGATGTTTTCCATGTCCTCCCGGGAGCAGATATCGGCAAGGTAGAATTTCACGGGCTTGCCGGTGATCTGACGGACGCGGTCGAGGGATTTTTCGGAGGAATTCGAGAGGTTGTCGCAGACCACGACCTCGTAGCCGGCGTTCTGGAGTTCGATGACGGTATGGGAGCCGATATAGCCGGCGCCGCCCGTTACGAGAATTGCCATGTTCTCCTCCTTATTTCCAGAGTCCGTTCGGATATTCGCCCGCCGCGATCAGAGCCTTGAGCTTGGCGATCACGTCCGGTTTGTCGTCGGCGTAGGTGACGCCGAACCACTTGGCGGAGGTGGTGAGTACCTTGACGTCGCAGTCGCCCGCCTTGATCATCTTGCCGATGGTGTTGGGAAGCAGGCATTCGCTCTTGAGGGGCTCTCTCTCGGGATCGTTCAGGAACGCGGCGAAGTCCTCGTCCAGTCCCTCGAAGACCTTCGGCGTGAAGCCCCAGAAATTCATGGAGACCACCGTGTCGTTCGGGAGGTGAACGGTCTCGCCGTCCTCTTCGAAGTACGCGCCGCCTTCTTCCTTGAAGAGCTTGGTGCGCTCCACGATCTTGTCGAGGTAGCCGTCCGGAGTGGCATGGCATTCGCCGCGGGCCACGGAGCCGTTGTCGGTGAGGGTGTTGCCGAGGCGGTAGCCCACCATGCAGAAGTGGGAACTGTTTTCATCGGCGTCCTTCAGAAATTCCGCGGCCTTCACGAAAGCGTCGCGCCCGTAGAAGTCGTCGGCGTTGATGACGGCAAACCCGTCCTTGAGGGCTTCCTTGCCGCAGAGCAGCGCGTGGGTGGTGCCCCAGGGCTTCACTCTCTCCGCGGGGATCTTGTCGGCGGGAACGAAGCTGTCAAGTCCCTGGAAGACGTATTCCACGGCGACCTTGCCTTCAATGCGGGATCCGACGGTCTCCTTGAAGATCTCGTAGTTTTCCTTCTTGATGACGAAGACCACGCGGTCGAATCCGGCCTTGATGGCGTCGTAGATGGAAAAATCAATGATGAATTCGCCGTTTTCGGTGAAGGGATCGATCTGCTTGAGTCCGCCGTACCGGGAGCCCATCCCGGCCGCGAGAATGAATAGGGTCATAACTGAATCCTCCTGTGTGAAGCTGCGGGCAATCGCCCTTTTTGTTCACTGTATATTGTATAACAAAGGGCTGTCAATTGCAAGACCTGAACGGAAAAAACAGGGGGATTTTTTCACAAAAACCGCGGCTCCTCCCGTTTTCTGAGAGGGCCGCGGCTCATCAAGCCTGTCTTTTGGTCCGAAAAGCGCGTTCTCCGGCAGTCGGGATCCTCGTTCTCACCGCGCGCATCCACAGTCTCCGCCGCCCGGACCACCGTTCCCCGGAAGAACCGGCGGGGTCTGGGAGGAGGGAGAGAATTCGGAGACGGGAAACGCCATCTGACGGAAGAGGGAGCAGGCGTCCTCGACGATGGGGGCGGCGCACTCCTTTTCGGGGACGGTATACTCCACCGCGTTCACCAGATACTGCGCCGGTCTCTCGATCCGCACAACGGAGAAAAATCCGAGGGAGACGAGAAGCGCGCAGGGACCGTCCGAAAGAGGCCCGGAGACAAACGCCCGGACACGCTCGGGGATTTCGTCCGCCGTGCAGCAGGAGGGGCGCGGAGCCTCCGTCACTTTCGTGTCGAGTACGATGGGATCCACGACCTCGAGGACGGCGATGGGAAGCGTGTTCCCCGCGGTGGTGGGTTTGCCGCCGCAGGAGCAGAATCCGGCGTTCGACAGTTCGCTCTTGAAGACGCTGACGTTCCCTTCCCCGCCGTAGAGGATCACCTTTTTCTCGACCGCGGCGATGCCCTCGATCTCCTGAGAGCCGCCCTGTCCGAGACAGACTTCCGCCGCGATCCTGCAGTAGATGCGGATCAGAAGCTGGCAGAACCCCCGGTTGAAGGGGACGCTGTCAATGTCGATGCAGGCCCAGACCACCTTCGCCGATTTCGCCCGCACCGCCCCCGCCCGGCTCAGCAAATCCGCGCCGGGAGCAGTCAGGAACACCCGGACGTCCTCGAAGCAGTCCTTGTCGCGGCAGGAGTCGAGGACCCGGTAGGTATCCACACAGACCATGTCGCGCTGCCCGCATTTGGTATCAGCCATGTTCATCATGCCTTTCTTTGGTTTCGTTGGAAGGAAGAGCGCGGCACGGAGCCTTCTCTTCTTTTCCATCTTATGAAAGGCGGGCGTCTTTGGACACAGATTCCGGGAGGCGCGGAAAAAGGACCTCCGGGTGAGAGACGGGCGGGAATGCTGCTCCGGTCAGCCGTCCGCGTCCGATTTCCTCTCCGGCGGTCCTCACGGTTTTCTGTTCGTTCAGCCGATATACTTCAGAACGGTCTTCGACGCCTCAGTGGGGTCGAGGGAGGAGGTGATGATGAAGTTGGTGCCGTGTTCTTCCACCAGCTTCGCGATCTCGGTAAGGAAGAGATCAAAGCTCTCCGCGTCGTTCTGGCAGATCTTCAGGGCGGAGTCGATGAAAATGTCGCCGACATCGTGGTTGCTCGCAAGGATTCCCGCGACGAACCCGAACAGGGACTGCCCGTCCGTGATCAGGTACTTGTCCGCGTCCACCAGTCTGCACTGATAGGGAATGTCGTAGGTGAGCTTGTCGCCCTTCTCGATGCAGACGACCGCGCCGTTTGTCGTCTCCAGAGTTGACTTGACGAGTTCGATAAGGGTCTTGGTCTTGCCGGAACCTTTCTTGCCGATGATGAGTCTGATCATGAAATTCCTCCGTATTTGTATGAGTTGTTCAGTTCATTCTTGCTTCGAGCGCGGCCTTCTGCTCCTCGTATCCGGGCTTGCCGAGGAGGGCGTACATGTTTTTCTTGTAGGCTTCCACGCCGGGCTGATCGAACGGATTCACGCCGAGCATATAGCCGGACACCGCGCAGGCCAGTTCGAAGAAATACACGAGCGCGCCGAAATTCGATTCGTCCCGCTTCTCCGCCTCGATGAGGATGTTCGGCACGCCTCCGTCGTTGTGCGCGAAGAGCGTTCCGGTCATCGCCGTGCGGTTGACGTCGTGCAGGGTCTTGCCGGAGAGGAAGTTCAGGCCGTCGATGTTGACCGGGTCGTCGGGAATCACGACTTCGTCCGATGCGTTTTTGAAATCGAGCACGGTCTCGAACATGGTGCGCAGTCCCGCCTGCACGTACTGTCCGAGGGAATGCAGATCCGTCGAAAAAACGACGGAGGACGGATAAAGCCCCTTGTTGTCCTTGCCCTCGCTTTCTCCGTAGAGCTGCTTCCACCACTCGGCGAACATCTGGGCGGCGGGTTCGTAGGAGACGAGGATCTCGATAGTCTTTCCCTTGTTGTAGAGGATATTGCGCAGCATGGCGTACCGGACGGCGTCGTTTTCGGCGATCGGCGCGTTCAGGTATTTTTCTCTCGCGTCCGCGGCCCCCTTCATCATCGCGTCGATGTCGATCCCGGCGACGGCGATGGGGAGAAGTCCGACGGCGGTGAGCACGGAATAGCGTCCGCCGATATCGTCCGGGACGACGAAGGTCTCGTAGCCCTTTTCCGTGGAGAATTCCTTCAGCTTGCCCTTCGCCCGGTCGGTGGTGACGAAGATGCGTTCCTTCGCGCCTTCCTCGCCGTACTTCTTTTCGAGAAGGGAGCGGAAGATGCGGAAGGTGACGGCGGGTTCGGTGGTGGTACCGGATTTGGAAATGACGTTGACACAGAAATCGCGGCCTTCGCAGATCTTCAGAATATCGGAGAGGGCGGAGGGAGAGATGGAATTGCCCGCGAAATAGATATCGGGGGTGTCTTTTTTCAGATTGTTATATAGAGGGGAGCGGCAGAATTCGATGGCGGCGCGGGCTCCGAGGTAGGACCCTCCGATGCCGATGACCACGAACACGTCGCTGTTCTTTTGGATCCGGGCGGCGGCGGCTTTCACGCGCGCGAACTCTTCCCTGTCGTAATTGACGGGCAGATCGACCCATCCGAGGAACGCGGAGCCGGCTCCCGAGCGCGTCTTCACAAGATCGAAAGCGGCTTCGGCAATGTGCGCGATCTTCTCCGTTTCGTTTTCCGCGATAAATCCCTTCAAGTATGTTTCATTGAGTGTGAGTGCCATGTTTGAAAGTGTCCTCCGTTTGCACCCCGCGAATCGGTGAGCATGGGGGTGCGGCGAAATAAATGCTCATAAGTATCATACAACATTTTTCGCCGCTTTTCAACCCCCTCGGAGAACTTTCTCTCTTTTGACCTGTTTTTGGACGCGGAAAGATGCGTTTCCTCCTCATTCTTCCGCTTTGAGCAAGGCGCGTCCCGCGATCCGCACTAAGATCCCGCCGAATCCGATCCTCTCAACGTCCTCCCGCGCCGTCACCGGAGCCTCTGCGAGGATCTCCCCGTCCGCGAGATAGCGCACCGTCCCGATCGTCCTCCCTTTCTCGACCGGCGCGTCCAGGTATTCGTCGAGCAGAAGCTCCGTCTGCACCGACCTGCTCTTTCCCTTCGGCAGGAGCAGGGCGCAGGGCGGGATCTCAGGAACGCAGAAATCCTTTACGCCGCCGCGGACGGGAACGGGTTCTCCCATGCCCCCCTCGCTTCGGAAAAGAGAATAGTTGGCGAATCCGTAGTCAAGAAGCTGGCGCGCGGTCCCGTTGCGGTCGTCGCGGCTCGGGGATCCCATCACAACGGCGATGAGGTGCATCCCGTCCCGGCGGGCGGTCGCGCTCATGCAGAATCCCGCTTTCGACGTGGACCCGGTCTTGAGCCCCGTGATCCCTTCGTAGAAACGGACGAGGCGGTTGGTGTTGGTGAGTCCGAACGCGCCGTTCCGGATGCTGTCCATCCAGACGGTGGAATAACGGATGATGGTCTCGTGGGACAACAGGGCTTTCGACATGAGGGCGATGTCATAGGCGCTCGTCAGATGCTTCGTCACGGTATCGTCGAGACCCGTCACGTTCTCGAAATGGGTGTTCTTCATCCCGAGTTCTTCCGCACGCCCGTTCATCTTATTGACGAAGGCCTCTTCGCTTCCCGCGACTTTTTCGGCCAGCGTCACAGCGGCGTCGTTGGCCGAGGCGATGATCACGCATTTGAGGAGTTCCTCCGCCGTCATGGTCTCCCCGGGTTCGAGATAGACCTGGGATCCGCCCATCGAAGCGGCGTATTCGCTCACGGAGATCTCTTCGTCGAGGGCGATGTTCCCGCCGTCCACCTCCTCCATGAAGAGCAAAAGGGTCATGATCTTGGTGACGGAGGCGGGAGGCAGGGCAAGATCCGCGTTTTTCGCGAAAAGGACCCGTCCGGTCTCCGCTTCCATCAGGACGGCGGAACGGCAGTTCACCTCGAAGGGCATCTCGTCCGGGATCTCGGCCGAAACGGGAAGAGCCGCCGCCGAAAAGACAAGCAAAGCGAGGATCAGGAAAAGACACTTGTACGCCATCGGTTCGCTCCGGTACGGTGAGTTGACTGCCCATATTGTACGGGAGCGGCGGCGTTTTTATGCGGGACGCATGGGAAATGGGACAGAGGTTCAGTACATATACCGCTTCACCGCGCCGCAGATATTCGAGAGGATGGCGGCGGCTTCCGCGTCCTCGGGTTCGTGCTCGGCGTACCGAATGGACTCGAAATCGGCCGTGATCTTTGAGATCTCAGCCTCGGAGAGGGCGCGGAAAACTTTTTTCTCCACCTCTCTCGGCGTGTCGGAGTGTTTCAGGGGGATATTCATCTGCTTGTACAGCTTGAGGAGCACCGCGTAGGCGAAGCAGAGCTGTTCATCGTAGGTCTTGAGCCGGGAAAGCCTCGTCATGAACAGCCGGTAGGAATCTGTGTCCGCCGCGAGGGATTCGAGATCCCGGATCCCGGCCTTCTGGATCTTGCGCTTTTCGTCCTTGTAGTTGTAGGCCACATCGTCCTCGTTCGGATCTATGGAGATCTTGAAGATCCCGATGCCGATGAGCACGGTGTCAATGAATTCGCGGAGCCAGATCCAGAATTTTTTGAGGAGCCCCGTCCTCCAGGCAAGTACGATGAGCCCGGCGGCAAGGATCGTGAGGAAGAACACGGCCACGATATACTGGTTCTCCGGCGACATGACGTTCCTCCGCATCATATTGGAGGCTTCGTCGGAGTCGTAGTATTCGTAGTTTTTCCCGAGTTCTCCCCCGCCCTCCTCTCCGTGGAAGAGACGGAACAGGATGATGAAGAGCAGCATCCGTCCGATGATGGACAGCCCTTTGAGCAGGATGAACATGACCCCCACGGCGACGGCGAACACGAGGGTCAGCAGGAAGACGAGAAAGAGATTGTAAAGCCGCTCGGAAGTCGTGATGACGGAGACAACCGATCCGCGGTATTTCTTCTGCAGATTGCTCTGGTTGTAGATGACGAGGACGCAGAGGAAGAATATGGCGAAGGGGACCCCGAGGTTGACGCTGACGAAGGCCCCTGAGCTTGCCTGAGTCGCGCGGGCCGTGACCGACAGGGCGACGCTTTCAAGAAAGAAGAGCACGCAGGCGCCCATCAGCAGATAGATGCTCGTCAGCCTTTCCACCGGATAGAACCACACGACGCAACCGCAGACCGCCGCCGCTAAGACGAGGACCGCCGCGAGGAGAGGATACAGCATCGTGTAGTGGATCAGCTGGCCGTTCGGGAGGGAGACGCCGTTCTCGAACATCCGGAAGAGGATGAAATTATAAAGGAAGAACACGCCGGCGGAGAGGGCGAGGGAGACAAGGATCGGGACGGCGGCATAGGCGATGCTGAAATGCCCGAGCACCCCCCGGGTCGGATCGTCGTACCCGTCGGAGGACGCCGTTTTGCCGGTGAGGGAGGCGAATCCCCACTGGAGTCCGTATCCCGCGAAGACGGAGAGGACCGCGAGAAAAGAGAAGATCGGAACGGAATAGGGGACGGTCCCGCCGAAGAAGATGAGGAACAGGGGCACGAACAGCATGGCGACCGCCGTGAGCGCGACGACGTTGAACAGACGGTCGTAAAAGCGCAGATTCACGATTAACCTCCTTTCATTCGTCCGCGTGGGTCCGATAGCGGACTTCGATATCCTCCGGAATGATGGCGGCGTTGAGGTTGGTGGATGTGATATAGAAGAGCACCGTCACTCCGACGCGCTTCATGGCGTAGGCGAAATGGATCATGCGCTCGCTCAGATAGGCGGAGACGAAGATGATGTTCCCGCCCCCGGTGTACGCCGCCCAGTTGGCGAGGATGTGGTCGAGCATCTTCTCGACGGGCAGGGAGATCATCAGTTCCGTCTGTGCCAGCATCCGCAGAACGGCGAGAATGTCGGAGCGGCCTTTGAACGCCCGGGATACGAAGATCTTCGCCCCGGGATCGTCCGCTTCTCCCTCCTCCGGGGCCGGCCCCGTGTCCCCGTACTGTTCGGGCGGGGTATTCGAGATCAGGCGGACGGGGACGTTCTCGCTCGAAACGCCGTCGAGGATGGAGGCGACGACCGTCATGCACATTTCCACCGTGGCGCGGACGCTCGGAGGACCCGGGATCACCTTCTCGATGTCGCGGGCCTGCATGTTCATGACGATGTTGAACTGGTGCCGGTTGGTGAACTCCTCCACGTTGGTCATGAGGGACCCGTGCACAGCAGTCTGCGTCCAGTTGATCCGGTTCATGGGATCCCCGGGCAGATAATCCCGCACACCGGCCCGGAGGAGGGGATCGGTGAGCAGGCTGTTCTGTACGAGAAAATCGCCGCTCGTGTATTTCGAGCAGGTGAATTCCTTCGCAAGACTGATGGCCTTCGGCAGTACCACGACGGTGTTCTTCCCCTCCCCGGCCGGATCGTCCATCCGCACGACGGGGGTGAGCCCGAACACGTCGTCCGCCATCATGGTGACGGTGCCGAGGCGGTAGGTCCCGCGGACATCGCATTTGACGCGCCATCTGCGGCGGATCATCTGTTTCGAACGGAGGACGAACACGGAATGCACCACCCGGGGATAGACTTCGCGCATACCGCCCTTCCCGTCCTCTTCGAACAGATGAAAGCTCAGCCCGTCCGGCAGTTCGGTGTCTACCTTGAGGAACGGCAGGGGGAGGAACTTGTTGTTTCTGAGTTCCTCGTAGACATAGATCTCCTCGTCCTCGAACACTTCGTCGGCGGAGACCTCCACCCGGTAGTCGAGATCTTTCAGAGCCATGTTCCGCCAGATCCGGGACTGCAGCATCACCACGAGGACCGCGGCGGCTACGATCGCAATATAAATCATGATTCTTTTCTCAGTCGACGGGCGCGCGGACGGTATCGAGGATCGCTTCGATGACCTGTTCGTTCGTGTCCGTCAGGCGGATGGTGTTCTGCGAACGGGTGATGATGCGGTGGGACAGGACGGGAACGGCGACTTTCTTCACGTCGTCCGGGATCACGTAGTCCCTGCCCGACATGGCCGCCCACGCCTGGGACGCCTTCATGAGGGCGAGGGATCCGCGGGGGGATACGCCGAGTCTGAGCCGTTCGCTTTCACGGGTGGCGGTGACGACGGAGATGATATAGTCCTTCACAGGCTCGCTGACCGTGATTTTCTGCACCAGGTCTGAGGCGAGATTCAGCTCTTCCTTCGAACAGACGGAAGTCAGGGTGTCGAGAGGGGAGGCGTCGTTGTAATTGGTGAGGACGGATTTCTCCGCTTCTCTCTCCGGATAGCCGAGGGATAGCTTCATGAAAAACCGGTCCATCTGCGCCTCGGGGAGCGGGAAGGTGCCCTGCGATTCGATTGGGTTCTGGGTCGCCACGACGAAAAACGGATCGTCCAGACGGTAGGTCACGCCGTCCACCGTCGCCTGACGTTCGCCCATGCACTCGAGCAGCGCGGACTGGGTGCGGGGGGTGGTGCGGTTGATTTCGTCAGCCAGCAGGATGTTGGTGAAGACGGGTCCGCGGCGGAATACGAAATCGGAGGTCTTCTGATTGAAGTAGTTCACGCCCGTGACGTCCGAGGGGAGCAGGTCGGGGGTGAACTGGATGCGCTTCCCTTCCGCGGAGACGGATTTTGCGAGGGCTTTTGCCAGCGTGGTCTTGCCGGTTCCGGGAATGTCGTCAAGCAGGACGTGGCCCCGGCATAAGAGAGCCGCGACGATCAGACGGATCTCGTTTTCCTTGCCGTAGATGGCCCGCCCGACGTTGGCGACCACGGCACCTGCGGTTTTTGAGACGGTTTCGCTGTACATACTCTCTCCTGTTTTCTTTTTTCTTCTGTCGTTTCTATTGTACCATGCCGGATGGGACTTGTCAAGGACCCGGGACGCTCAGTCGAAGGGAATAAAGACCGGAATATCCTCCGCTTCCGTCAGGTCCCGGATCAGTTCTTTCTGGGTCCGTGCCGAGGGGCTGACGAGGAAGGCGCAGGACGAGGCTTCGAGATTCAGGGGTACCCGTGTGTAGACTTCGCCGAACATGCGGACGGTCTCCGAGGAGCATTTGCGGATCTTTCCGGTCAGGGGGTTCCATTCCTCCGGAGAGAGGCGGCCTCTCAGCAGCACGGCTCCCTTGTAGTCGTTCCCCGTGGTGTTGGTGAAATAGTAGATCTCGCTCCCCGCGTACCGCTTGTGCAGGCAGTTCATGGAGCATCCCCGCGCCAGTCTCCGGTCGATCCCAACTTTGAGGAAGTCCGGCAGATGCTGGTTCACGATGCCGAGGAACTCCACGCGCGGTTTCTTCTCGATATAGACGTCCACCGGAAGACGGAAGTTCCGCGCGGCCTGCAGAAGGATATCCGCGGTGACGGTGTCGGTGCCGTCGACGGTGGTGCGGTTGGCCGGGAAAAAGTACGCCACTCCGCCCTTTTCGCTCTCGTTCTTGTAATAACTGCGGATGATGTGCGGGTCCCCGACCTCCGCGCCGAAGATCTCCCGGATGGATGCCTTGACTTCTTCGTCCTCGGGGCTTTCGAACCGCAGGGCTTCGTTGATATCCATCGCCCGGGTGGGAGCTTCGGAGGCGCAGAACGGGAGATTGTCCGTCGCGATGATCTTGCCGCCCTCCTCGAAGAATTTGCGGATCACCCGGAGAGTCTTCACGCTGATGAGGGTCATGGACGGCAGAACGAGCAGGCGGAATTTCATCACGCCGCGGTCACCGGGGAGGTAGAGGATCCCGTTTTCGGAGAACGCCCGCTCCGCGAGCACGTCCGGGTGCAGGAACGAGGCGTCGATCCCGACATAGTTGAGGAAATTGTTCATGACCTCCATGTAGTCGGCGTTTTCGGGGGTCGAGGGATATTCGAAGTCCCGCCGCTCGGACTGATAGAGGTAGACGTAGGAGTGGAGCGAATGGATCGGATAGACGATCGCCGCCTCCGCCACGTGTTCCCCGCCGCGGAGAAGAGTCTGCGTCCGGCCGGCGAATCCCGCGAAGTCCGAGAGATCGTCCCCCTTCGAGAAGATCGAGCCGAGGACGCTTCCGTCGCTTTCCACGATATCCGTCTCCTCCCGGGTGCGGTCCTCGCCGAGGTGGACGAAGAGCATATTGACGCCCCGGACGTAGGCGTTCATGGCTTCGCGGTAGATGATGTCCTTCGTCAGCTTCATATAGTATTTGAAGAGATCCGCCGTTACGGTTTCGCATCCGAATTCGTCCGCCGCGCCGGAAGCCACCTTCGCCGCGTTCAGACCGTACAGATAGGCGAAGGGCATGGAGATCCCGGGAGCCGAAGCGTAGCGGTGGAGCATCTGTCCGTCGCCGAAAAGCCACGAGCAGAACGTCGCCTTGCCTTCCGCCGCGTAGCCCGTGCAGAAGATCCCCCTGGCCGCGCAGAAATCGGCCGCCGCTTTCAGGTACCCGTCCGTCATCATCCGGGAGCGGCAGGTCATGATGAGGGAGCGGTACCGTCCGGATTTCCCCGCAAAATCGCGGAAGAGGACCGGATAGTACGGGGCGGGATCGAAGCCGAACATCTCCGCGAAGAGATCGTTGAATCCGGGGTGCCACATCCGGCGGTTCTTCCCGGCGAAGAGGACGTTGCGGTAGACGAAGAGATCGACCTGTGCCTTCGCTTCCGCCGAAACGTCGAGGACGTGCCCGAAGGTGTTTTTCAGGTATTCGGAAGAAACGGAGTAGTCCATGAGATCGACGTAGTGAGATTCCACGTCGGGCTCGCAGAGGAACTCCGAGACGTTCCAGTTTCCGGGCGGGACCTGCCATTCGAGAACGCCGTCGCGGACGAACTCCCGCAGATCGAGGATGGTGAGGTCGTCGTCGTTCACGGCGTCGATGGCCATGCGGATCCCGGTCGTTTTCAGCTTCTTTCGGAACAGGGATTTTTCCGTGCAGGCGTATTCGTAGCAGGTGAGGATCCGGCAGCACGCTTTTTCCGGTTCCCCGAGCCCGGCGAGATACGCCCGCATGGTGTAGGTGTCGTCGAGATAGCCGAGGGACAGCGAAGACTCCGCCGCCTTGGACGCCACGGTGCGCCAGAGATCGTCGAAGGCCTCCGTCAGGGGCTTGTAGGCAAAATTTTTATAGGAAAAGGGAATCACGCCGCAGAACCCGGAGTGCCGGTATCCCGCGAACAGCTTCGCGATCCGTTCGGGCTGATCCTCTCCTCTTTCCGAATCCAGCGGATAGTACATATAGGGACCTTCGGTTCCGCGGCTGCCGAGAAAACTCTTTCTCAGTCCGGCAGGGTCCAGCGACTGCATTCTTTCCGTCATGTCGTCCTCCGTTTCTCATAAAGCCGGAGCGTGTCCGGGGAGCGATTCCATTATACCATATCCTCGGCCTTTTGTTAAGACTTTTGCGAAATATTAATTAAAGATTTGGTGAGTATTTTTAATTATTATTTTCATCCGTCTTGACTTTTGCCCGCCGAAGGGCTATAATAATCAAAGACTGCGCAGCGCGGGGACCGGCTCTTCTCTCCCCCTCCCGCGGTCCCGCACAGCTCACAGCCGAGGAGGTTCTCATGGCTGAAAAACAATGGTATTTCGACGCGGCCTCACCCGGGTCCGTTCCCGACGAACTGAAGCCCGTCCTTGAAGAAAAGGGGATCCCCGAAGATCACATCCTTCTCTGCGTCAAGTCCGATCTCAACCGGGAGATGGTGCGCTGCGACTGCTGGACGCTGGCCACCGACTCCGATCTGATCGTGCTCTCCGGCTCCAACGCTCTCTCCCGCAGGCCGGGGATGACGCCTCTTCACACGAAGAACCGGCTGGAGCGGAAGTTTGAACTGAACTCCTGGGACGTCTTCGATCTGAAAGATCTTTCCGACTACCGCGTGGAGGAGCAGATCGCGTCCGCCCGGTTCACGGCGAAGACGAAGGACGGGGACTGGATCCTTCTCGACAATCTCTCGAATACGTATAAATCCGACTTCTATTCCCTGACCCGCTTTCTCGGTCAGATCGAAAAGGACGGAAAGATCACGCCCGACGAGCACACGGAACACCAGCACGACCGGATGTTCTGCCCGAAATGCGGGACCCGCTACATAGACGAGGAGCGCAAGCTCTGTCCGAAGTGCATGGACAAGAGCCGCATCATCGCCAGGACGGGACAGTTCGTTCTGAAATACAAGGTGCGGATCGCCCTGCTCGTTCTGATGCTCCTTCTGACCAGCGCCCTGGGGGTGCTCTCCCCCTATATCTCCTCCGGCTTCTACTACGATCAGGTGCTGGAGAAGGGCGGACGGTTCTACGGGCAGATCCTGATGGTCCTCGGCATCATCATCGGGACCCGGCTCCTCACCACGGTCTTCAATATGTTCCACAGCCTCGTGACGACCACCATCGCCGCGAACGTGATCTACGACCTGAAAAAGGTGATTTTCTCCTCCATCGAGCGGCTCTCCCTCTCCTTCTTCACGAGCCGAGATCGCCGTAATGCTCGTGATCATGCTCATCATGAACCCCGTCCTCACCCTGCTCACCCTCATCACGGTCCCGCTGCTCTTCTTCGGGATGCGCTTCCTCTTCGGGCGGATGGACAAGTTCCACATCAAGCGGTGGACCCGGTCCCGGCAGATGAACGCCGTCCTCTCCGACATCCTGAGCGGTATGCGGGTCGTCAAAGCGTTCTCGAAGGAAAAAGACGAGACCGCCCGCTTCGACCGTTCGAGCCGGAATCTCTCGAACGCGGAGATCGAGGCCTCGACCTTCGGCACCGTCGCCTTCCCGACGATCAATCTGCTGGTGTACGTCAGCAATCTGATCGTGCTGGGCGTGGGCGGCTGGATGGTCATCAAGGGGGATATGACCTACGGCATCCTCCTCACCTTTACGGCCTACATGAACATGATCCTTTCCCCGCTAGGATCCTTCGTCAACATGGTCTACGAATTCACGGACAGCCTCAACGCCATGAGCCGTCTGTGCGAGATCATGGACGCCAAGCCCGACGTAGCGGAAGCAGAAAATCCCGTCCATCTCGGGGAATGCAGGGGCAAGGTCGAATTCCGGGGCGTGGACTTCTCCTACGAAAAGAACCGCAAGGTCATCGACGGCGTGTCCTTCTCCGTGGAGCCCGGCGAGGCTCTCGGCATCGTGGGACACACGGGGGCGGGAAAATCCACCCTCGCAAATCTGCTGATCCGTCTTTATGACGCCGCCGCGGGAGAGATCCTGATCGACGGCGTGAACGTCAAGGATCTCGCCTACGAGGATCTGCGGAACAACGTCGCCATCGTGTCCCAGGAGACCTACCTCTTCATGGGGACGATCCTAGACAACATCCGCTACGCGAAGCCCGAAGCGACGGAAGAAGAGGTCATCGAAGCCGCCAAGATCGCGGGAGCTCACGACTTCATCGTCCAGCTCCCCGACGCCTACTCCACCATGATCGGATTCGGCCACAAGGATCTCTCCGGCGGCGAACGGCAGAGAGTTTCCATCGCCCGCGCCATCCTGCGCAACCCGAAGATCCTGATCCTCGACGAAGCGACCGCCGCGATGGACACCGAAACCGAGCGCAAGATCCAAACCGCTCTCGAAAGGCTTTCCGTGGGACGCACCACCATCACCATCGCCCACCGCCTTTCCACCCTGCGCGACGCGGACAAGCTCATCGTCATTGAAAACGGCAAGGTCCCCGAGACCGGCACCCACGCGGAGCTGATCGCCCTGAAGGGGATCTACTTCAACCTCTACAGGCTCCAGATGGAAGCCATGAAGAACATCGGCATCGAAGAATAACGGAGGCTGAGATGGAAGAAAAACACACCGAAAAGACCGCGCTGAAAGAAGTCGTCGCGGTCCGGTATATCACAAAGGACAACGCGAAATTCGAACGGTTCGGCGACTTTATCCGCCTGACGGTCACACTCCCCGACGACGAGGGCAAGGAAGAGGAAAAGACCTACGACCGCATTTTCCTCCACCGCGCCTTCCCCTTCGATTTTCCCTACGCCTATATCTCCGTCCTGGACCCGGATTCGAAGGAGATCGGCCTGATCAAAGACGTCGACGAGTTCGACAAAGACGCCTCCGAAATGCTCCGGGCGGAGCTGGACCGGAAGTACTACACCCCGGTGATCAGACAGATCCTCTCCGTCAAGGACAAGTTCGGCTACTCCTACTGGAAGGTCGTCACCGAAGAGGGCGAGATCGAATTCACCTGCCGCGACACCTTCTCCAGCCTTCTGAAGGTCGGGGGGACGCGGATCTTCGTCAACGATATCGACGGCAACCGCTTTGAGATCCCCGATCTCGAGGCCCTTGACCGGAAGAGCTTCAAAAAGATCGAGCTCTTCCTCTGATCCGGGAGGTATTTCATGGAAAACAGAGGAACGCTTACGGCCCGCGTGACCGGGATCGATCCCTCGCTCAGGGAGGAGGACGTCCTTCTTCCGATCGACTACGATCTGACCGCGACAGCAAAGCGCACCCGGATCGACGGGATCGCCGTTCTGACAAAGGACCGGTTCGTCGTTTACGAGAACGGCGAAAAGAAAGAGGAGATCCCCCTCTCCGATATCGGCGAAGTCGCTTTCCGCAAGGGGATCGGCTGCTGCTTCATCGAATACAGCCTGAAAAGCGGCGGCTGGCACATCCTCTGCCGTTCGGACGGTCAGTATCTCGACTTCTATGCCGCGGCGGCACGGGAGATCTCCCGCTATCTCGAGGGTAAAGAGATCTCCTACGAATACGAGGCGGAGGTCAACCACCGCTGTCCGAAATGCGGCAGGCAGTTCCGCCCGGGCTCCAATGTCTGCGAGCACTGCGTGGACAAAAAACAGTACATCCTGCGGCTCTGGAAGATTGCGAAGCCCTATCACTATCTCATCTATATCTCCATCGTCTTCTATTTTCTCATCGCGCTCGCGAACCTGATCCCCCCGCGCATCAACCGGATCCTCGTGGACGACTATATCAAGGCCGCCGAAATGCCGAAGCTGGCCGGATTCGTCGCCGTGATCCTTCTGATGTTCGCGGTCCGCATCCTCACGGGCGGGCTCTCCATGATCCGGAGCGTCCTTTTGATTCGCACGGGCCAGCGCATCACGGTGACGCTGCGTGAAATGGTGTTCGACAAGATCCAGAAAATGTCGATCCAGCGGATCTCGAAGCGCACCGCCGGCGAGCTGATGAACCGGGTCTCGGGCGACACGAACGAGCTCTCCCGTTTCATCTCCAACGATTTCGGCGCGATGGTGGAGCAGATCTTCATCCTGCTTGCGGTCGGCATCTATCTGTTCAGCTACGATTGGCGGCTCGCCCTCATGATCATCGTCCCCACCCCGATCGTCATGGTCAGCTTCCGGCTCTTCCACAGCTTCATGCGCCACGTCTTCCACAGGAGCTGGCAGCTGGATTCGCGGGAGAGTTCCATCCTTCACGACACCTTCTCCGGCATCCGCGTCGTCAAGGCGTTCGGCATGGAGAAGAAGGAGATCGCCCGTTTCGACAAGGCATCCTCCGACCTGCGGGACACCCGGATCCTGACGGAGCACTTCTTCGCGAAGATCGAGCCCTTCCTCAACTTCCTCATGGGAATCGGCGAATACTTCCTGCTCTACTATGTCGGATCGAAGATCATCGGAGGAGAAATGACCCTCGGCGAAATGAGCCAGTTTTCGGCCTACGTCGGGATCATCTACGGTCCCCTGCGCTGGCTCTCCTGGCTGCCCCGCCGTCTGACCCGGACCATGACCTCCGTCGTCAAGATCTTCGACGTGCTTGACGAGACCGTCGACGTAGCGGACCGCGAAAACGCCGTGGATCACCGGATCGACGGGACCATCACCCTCGACGACGTGTCTTTCGGGTACGACAAGACCCAGTATGTCCTGAAACACATTTCCGCCGAGATCAAGCCCGGCGAAATGGTCGGCATCGTGGGCAAATCCGGCGTCGGAAAATCCACCCTCATCAACCTCGTCATGCGCATGTACGACGTGACGGAGGGAGCGATCCGCATCGACGGGATCGACATCCGAGATATTTCGCAGGAGTCCCTCCGTTCCCAGATCGGCGTAGTGCTTCAGGAGACCTTCCTCTTCTCCGGCACGGTCTACGACAACATCGCCTACGCCAAGCCCACCGCCACCCGGGACGAGGTGATCACGGCGGCGAAGATCGCGGGGGCGCACAGCTTTATCATGAAGCTCCCGAACGCCTACAACACCAAGGTCGGCGAGCGCGGTCAGACCCTCTCCGGCGGCGAACGTCAGCGGGTCGCCATCGCGCGGGCTCTTCTCCACAACCCGCGGATCCTGATTCTCGACGAAGCGACGGCCTCCCTCGACACGGAGACGGAAAAGCAGATCCAGGACGCCCTCCAGCAGCTGATCGCGGACCGCACCACTCTCGCCATCGCCCACCGCCTCTCCACCCTCCGCAATGCCACCCGGATCCTCGTTCTGGACAAGGGCGAACTCGCGGAAATGGGGACCCACGAAGAACTCATGCGCCGGAAAGGGATTTACTACGGTCTCGTCATGGCGCAGCGGCAGATGTCGAAAATGCCCGCGAAGGACCGGGAAAAATCGGCGTCGTAAATCAACACCGGATATGGAAAAGGACGGAGTTCGGCTTCCGTCCTTTTTGTTCTCAGCTTTCCGAAGCGATCCTTTCCGCTTTCTCCCGGATTTTTGCGAATCGAGGATCGTCCCGGAGCGGATCGAGAAACGGCGCGTCGAATTTCGCTAGCAGTTTGGTCCGATAGACAGAGGTGGAAGCGAAAGTGAGGCAGGCCGCCGCTTTGCTCAATCTGACCCAGGTCGAACGGTGAAAAGCACCGCCGGGAGTCCGACCGCTCCGCTCCTTCCGTATGACTTCGCAGAACCTTTCTTCATAAAGGACTGCTTTCTCCAAAACATCGAGAGCTTCTTCCTGCTTTCCGGACGCAAGATATGCCTCCGCCAGCAGGAAATAACAGTCGCCGGAATCAAAATCGTGATACCGCCACGGGCATTCGTCCCGATAGACCGCCCGCAGGACCTCAAACAGGATCTCGTAAACCGCGGCCGCTTCCTCCGGTTTTCCGCTTTTCAGATACGCCTGACCGAGCCGGGCCGCGTCGTCCTCCATATGCTGGATCACGTAATCGAGATCGGTGCAGAGATCGGCCGCGGCATCTTCGTATTCTCCCCGCCGCATATCCACATAAGCCAGATTCGATCCCTGCGTCAGGTCCGAACGGATCGGAAACTCCCGGGCGACGGATGCGGCTCTGTCGTATTCGCCCCGCTCCGTGGACAGCAGGATCAGCGCCTGCCGGGCCTGCAAAGCGTCCTGTCCGGCTTTTGCGGTGTGAAGGATCAGATTCGCCTGCCGCTCCGTCTCCTTTGCGATGGCGTCCGCCCGGTCACCGGCATAGAGCCAGCCGTTTTCCTTCAGACAGAGGGACAGACCGAACTCCATCGCGTTGAGCAGAAGAAACGGATTGTCCGGATAACGCGCCAGTCCGGCAATGATCCTGTCGTAAGCCGCGAGATATGTGTCCAGCTCGCCGTAAACAAGGCCTTTCCCAGCTTCCGTAAGCACACTGAGCGCATCTTCGCGGGTCGAACGATCTCCGAAACCGAAAAGGCTGTCCGTGGATACCCCGAAAACGCTCGCAAGGGGCACGATCTGCGAAATGTCGGGCATACTCGTTTCGTTTTCCCATTTTGAAACGGCGGGAGCGGACACGTTGAGCCGTTCCGCCAGTTCTTCCTGTGTCATTCCGCGCTCTCTCCGCAGTCTTCGGATCACGCTTCCCATACTTTCTGACATGGTTCTCCTCCTGAATCAAGTTTGATAATCCCGGCCCGGTGATGGTATGATAGCATATCCGGCGGACGGATGGAAGATACGCGTCGGAGAGCGGGGATTAACCGGCGGTTAAGTTTACAGAGAAAAGCGTCCGATTCTTGACTTTTGGCCGCCGGGACAGTATAATGGAGCGGAATCCTTTTCAATCGGAGACTCCCCATGAACCGGCGATCCAATTTCATTCTCCTCTGGTTCCGCGACGCGCTGTACTGCCTTTCGACGACCTTGTCCTCCGCCTCCGTGCTTCAGGCCTTCTTTCTGAAAATGGGCATGGAGAACGGGACAGTGAGTTACTACGCTTCCTTCACGCAGGCGGTGTTCCTCGTCTTTTCCCTTCTCTTTGCCGGCGCGGCGGACCGGTGCGTCAGGACCAAACGGGCGGCGACGCTTCTGTTCTTCGCAAACGGGTTGACCCTGCTCGTTCAGACTGTTCTCTGCCTTTTGCCTGAATCCTCCGCCCTGTTCTGCTTCGCGGCGTTCGCGGTTGGCGTGCTCGTCAATGTCTCGAATACCATCCGCGTCGTGTTCGAGTACAAGATGATCTGCGAAGTGATCCCCGTCGAGCGGTACTCTCTCTATTCCTCCGTCAGCGGGATCGTCTGCGGCGTCGCAGGGATTCTGCCGGGGATCCTGCTTCCCGTGTTCTACGCCCGGTTTGATTATACTTCCGTGACGCTTGCCGTCTTCTCGGCATCGGGGTTCTTTTGCCTGGCTGCCGCGGCGCTGAACGGATGCCTGCGCCTTCTGCCCGGCAAGGAAGAGGAGATTCCCGGACAAGATCCGCCGAAGGACCGCGCTTCCTCTGTGAAAACAGTCCTCTCCCGCTCCGATTTCCGTCGTCTGGCCCTCCCGAATTTCATCCGGGGATTCGGAGCCGGTGTGGTCGCCATCCTGCCCCTCTTGGCCATGAAGGACGCGGGACTCCCGAAAGAACAGTCCGCTATGGTCTCCGGGGTGATGAACGCCGCCACGTTTCTCAGCTGCGGGTTTTACGGCCTCCTCCGGCAGAGAAAGATCCGGGCGACGACGCTGGCATTGGCCGGGGCCTGCCTTTTCTTCCTCCTCTGCGCTGCTTTTTGGGGTTCTCCCGCGCTCTTTCTCGCCGTCCTCTTCTTCGCCTACTGCGGGTACAATCTCGTCTGCTATGCGATCCCGGACGCGGTGTACCAGAGGGTAGAGGAAAATGTGATCAGTTCCTATCACACCTGGCGGATGGCTCTCACGACCCTCGGCACGGTGCTCTCGACCGCCGTCTTCGGCATGATCGCGGATGCGGTAAGCGGCACTGTCCTCGCGGCTGTCGGGACGGTTTCGATCTTCCTCTGCTGTCTGGCGTATTACAGGGAGTTCCGAAAACCTGCGGCGAAATGACCGAATGAGAACAAAGACGATCCCCCTTTCACAGAGGACCGTCTTTTAGTTTACTGTTTTTTCTTTCTTTTCCGTATCATCAGCACTCCCGCCGTCACCGCGACCGCGGCAGCCGCGCCGACAAGGATCGCGGCATAAGGCTTCCGGGAGGACACTGCCGTCGGAGAAGCGTCCGATTTCTCCGGGACTGCGTCGGCAGGGGATCCGGGGCCGGTCTGTTCGGAAGATCCCGTGCCGTCGATTTTGTCAGCCTCCGCGGAGAGCGGGACAATGCGGCAGACCGCGGCGTCTCTTGCCGGAACGGAGCAGACGAGATCCCCGTCCGCCGTCCATTCGTCCCCGCGCCAGAGTTCCCGGACCGTATAACCGCCGGTTTCCTTCTCCTCGAGGGGGACCGCGAATCTGCGTTCGGCGTCGGAGAAATTGAAGAGGGCAAGATAAAGCGTCTCCCCTTCCCGGTGACAGAAGATGTCCGCGCACTTCTCCCCCGGAGTCACGCTCCAGGGCCGGAACGCCGCTCCGAGCTTGGCGATCTCCACGATCCCGGGATTGGCGAGCATCGCGTCCAGCCTCTTTTCCTTCGCGGAGCCGGGTTTCACGTCGGAGAGGTCGTCACCCGCGAGGAAGCTGGTCCCGGAGATCGCGCCGCAGGTCACTCTGCATCTCGCCTCCCCTTCTTCCACCGATCCGTCTTTTCCCCACACCACGAGGTGATCCGGGTCGGGATAGGGGTAGATCTCCTTTTCCCAGAAACAGGCGGTCAGATAGCTGAGCACATGGCGCGTGTTGTCCAGTGAGGAGAACGCGTCGCAGCTCATCCGGCGTCCGTCCGCGTACAGGTAGGGGAAGACCGGGGCGATGGAGAGGTTCACGAACATCTTTCCGTCACATATTTCGTGGATCCGCTTCATCCCCGCGTTGTAGGCTTCGATCCCGGTGCGGATCCCGGGGTCGTAATGAAGACCTTCGCAGGCCCCGTGCGCCATGAAGTCGAGCTTCACGTACTCGAATCCGAGACCGATGAAATAATTGAGCTTGTCCTTCGTCCTCCGGATCGTCGCGGGATGGGTGGGATCGAGGGCGTATCCTCCGTCCAGTTTCCCGTAGAGGCCGCTTCCGTCGGATCGTTTCAGGGCGGCGTCGTAGTAGGTGTAGGAAGTCCCCTCGACCATGCTCCGTTTCAGAGCTTCCTCGTCCCCGTGCCAGCAGGCGAAGGGGGTGAAGTAGATCCCCGCCTTCTGTCCGTTTTCGTGACATTTTTCGACGAACGCCCGGAGAGCCTCATCCAGACTGAGGGAGACCCCGGGATCGTTCACCGTGAGGAAATCCCAGAAGGAGTCGATGTTGACGTAGACAGGAGCGCCGTCCTTTCCCCACACGTTTTGAAAATGGGTCATGATGTAGTCGGAAACCGCCGTCATCGCGCTGTAGCTGACCTTCGACTGGAGTACACCCCAGGAATTATATCCGAAGGGGACGTTCTGCACGGAGGATTTCGACGGTTCGGCTGCGGCGCATTCCCGGGCGAAGGACTCCATCCCGTCCCGCCAGTCGGAAAACAGGCCGACGTAGATCCGCGGGGACTTCACCGTCTGCCCGGTCAGCGTGCCGTGGGGCGAATTGTCCCGGGTCCCGCTGTCCGCGATTCCGCCGGCGACTTCAAATCTCTCCGTATCCCCAAACTTCGCTTCGAGGATCAGCCCGGTCTTCCAGCGGTCGTGCTCCACCGAGCCGAACACAGTCCCCGCGCCGGAGAAAGGATCCATGAAAGCTCCGACCTCGTAGGAGACTGCCGTCCCGCTGATCTTGCGGATCTCTGTGAATTCCGGCTCGACCCACATGTCGTTGTCGTAGGGGATCCGCAGAAAGACGCCGTGCTCCCCGCCGATGCCGCCCTTCCCGACCGAGACCGGCGCGATATGATTGGTCTCCACGCCCGCATCCGCGGAAACCGATACCTCCGTGAGCAGGCTCGCAGATCCGGGTCTGAGCAGGAAGGTCTGGGTCATGGCGCCGGGGAAGGAGGGATGATTTTCGTGCAGGAAGGAAACCCGGTCCCCGTCCGCTTCGATCCGGTGTACGGTGAATTCGTCGGAGGAAACCGTCCGCCCGCCGATCGCGCATTCCGCCCGCGCATCCCGGAGGATCCCGGTCCCGTAGGAGGCGAAGGACCAGATCCCGTTCGCCGTGTCGAGGACGAGGAAAGCCTCCTCCGATCCGAATCGCTCTTCCCGGCGGTTTTCGTAGGATCGGACTTCGTTTTCGTCCCGTTCGGGTTCGAAGATCTCGATTTTCCCGAGATCCGGGCCGTACCAGTCGGAACCGACGGTCAGCGTCCCGCCCTTTTTCAGGGGGAGATCGACGGTGACGGTGCCGCTCCTGTCGAATCCGCCGGTGGAGGGACAGGGGAGCTTGTATGTCTCCCCATCCGCCGTAAGGATGAAATATCGGTCGTCGGAACCGGAATAGTAGGTGACGGAGAGGGTATAAAAGCCGTCCGCCGGGAGAGCGAGATCCCGGAAGGTTACGGTCCCCTCGATATCGCCTCCGTTTTTGCCGATGTTGTTGATCTTGCCGCCGTTCTTCGACGCTTTTCCGCCGAGCGTGCCGTCCGATGCTCCGAGGGTCAGAACCGGGGAGGCAGCCCAGGCAGGAAGGGCGGAATTCAGAAAAGCCATGCAGAACACCAATCCCCAGATCGCCGCGAGAATCGGAAGTTTCTTTCCCGGTTTCGTCATGATCTGCGATCCTTTCCGTTCAGATTCGGCCCGGGAGCCGTTCAGAGACCCGCTTCCGCGAGCATGTATTCGCAGAGCCCGCGGAGATAGACCAGCTTGCGGCGCAGGACAGGCAGGGGGCACCGCCTCTCCCCGGGGATCTCCAGATTGAACAGGCGGTCGTATCCGACTTCTCTGAGTCCCGCCATGACCTCGTTCCAGTCGACGGTCCCGCGGCCGTAGGGCATGAGGTGCATGTCGCTCGTCGTGTCGTTGTCCGCGATGTGCAGCGCTTTCAGTCTCTTCCACGCCCCGCGGATGAAATCTATTTGGCTCTGCCGTTTCTCCCGTTCTATGTGGAGGTGTCCCGTATCGAGGCAGATCCCGAGGTTCGTGTCGTCCCCGACGGCGTCGATCAGGGCGTTCAGATCTTCCACGGTCTCGGGATTCGATGCTCCCCGGAGATTTTCGAGACAGATCGTGAAATCGCTCCCCCGGACGTACCGGGTCAGTTCCGCGAGGGTCTTGACGCGCCGTTCGAACCGCTCTTCGGGAGCCAGCCCGCCGCCGCCCGCCGCATGGAGCACGCCCGAACGGATACCCATCGTCATGAAGAGATCGAGCCACGGTTTGAGGATCTCCGCCGCTCCCTCCGCGCAGATATCGGCTTTCAGGAGCAGATGTCCCTGCGGGAAGGAGAATCCGCGGCCTTCGGCATAAGCGCGGAGTTTGGCCCCTTCCTTTTCGGCGTCTCCCCGCGCCAGCATCATAAAGCCGTGCTCGTCGGAGAACTCCGTCGCGGTGAATCCGGCGGCAAGAAACTCCCTGATCATCTCCTCCGGCTGAAGTTCTACAAAATAACTGGACCATACGGAATACTGCAGCATGATACCCTCCGGGAATGTATGATTTTCAAAGGACAGTATACAACATTTTTTCCCGGTTGGCAAGGGGGCGGAGGAAACTCCGGAAAAACTCAGCCGAACCGCTCCGAAAGGAAGACGGACACCCGGGACTGAATGACTCTCGCCGTATCCTCGGGACTTCTCGGGAGCGGACTCCCGCACTCCTCGGAATAGATTTCGTAGATCGGGGAGGCGGTCGGAAGAAGGGCGTCTATCGAGTCGAGGAAAGCAATGTATTCGTCCGCGTCCTCCTTTGTGATTTTGAAGGTCCTGACCGCGGTCGCGGGGAGATCCGAATCGTCGTACAGGCGGATGCCGATGGAGTCCAGGGCGACCGTCTTGTCCGCATACCGGCTCAGTTCTTCGTAAACGTCGTCTGCGTAATAGACGGAGCCGTTGGTTTCCGCTCCTCTGAATTCCGAAAGGACCGTTTTCAGAAAACCGACCGCTTCCGTTTTCTGCCCGCTCGATTCCGTAACGGCAAAATAGACGGTCCCTCCGTTTCGCACGTAGAGCTTTCTCTGCTCGTTCGGGAAGCCGACTGCGACGATCCCGCTCCCCGCGCACTGTTTCATGAGGGCATAATCCGCGAGACTCCACGCTTCGTATTCCGCGAGCATGATCTTCCCTTCTGCAAGGGATCGGAATGTCAGCTGCGGATTGTATATCCGGTTCGCTCCGTTCCGCTGGATCTTCTGTTCCGGCAGATCGTTAAGAGCCCGGAGGATGTCCGCGAATCTCCCGTCGTCGAAGGAACAGCTTGCGTCCCCGATGTTGGTAAAATCGTTCAGGATCCCGTCGAGAATACTGTCTTTTTCGTTGGCATACTCGCTCCATGAGGTTCCGGCGGGCAAAGAGCGGATCCTTTCCACAGCCTCCGCCGCCGTCACGGGACCCTCGAACGCCTCCGCTGAGCCAAAACAGGTCGATGTGAAGGGACGGAGGGGAAAAACGCGCTGTGCCCCGTCCTCCTGATACGGTTTTGTCACATAGCCGAGCAGGTCGTCGTCCCGGAACTCTTCATCCGCTTTCAGAAGGGGGGCCAGATCGCAGAAGACTCCGTTGTGTGTATAGGTAAAGACCGTGGGATCTTGTGCGGACTCCGTCTGCATCAGGACGATATCCGGGACCCTGCCGGCGGCCATTTCGGCGTTGAAGAAGGTCGTGCGCATGGATTTGTCGTAGACAGTGAAATCCGTGACGGCGACTGTGTATGCGCTGTCGGACCGGTTGTACCGCTCGATCGCTTGGTGGATATACAGATTCAGACCCGTGTTGTCGCAGAAGGAGGCGAGGGTGAGGATCCCGGTCTTCGGCGGCGCGTCTGGCTTTTTCAAAAGGAGCACGCGGCAGTCCTCACCCCACCCGTCCAGCACGGCGACCGTCTTTTCGTCCGCGATGCACAGGTCTATCAGACTGTCGGGGGACACGCCGGAATTCAGCCAGTCGATCCTTTCCTCAGCCTCGGCGGACAAGCTGCCGTCTTTTGTTTCTTCGACCGTCACCCCCCAGAGGCCGATGGCGGTCGCCGCGTAAAATGCGCAGGTCCCGTCTCCCGGGTACAGGCGCATCGGACAGGTCGTGCTTCCCATCGGCTGTCCATTGCGGATCACTTCCGGCAGTTCCACGGAGGACAGAACGCTCCCGTCCGCAGGGTCCAAAAGATAGAGTTCTCTTTTCCCGAAGATCTGTTCCGCGCCGCAGTTGTTCACGAGATACCAGATCCCCCGCTCCGCCGGAAGGATGGCGTTCGGCCGTTCCATATCGCCCTGTGTCCAGAGAAGCCGTCCTTCGGGATCCAGCGCGCAGACCCCCTCCGTTGTCAGAATGACAAAGCCTGCGTCGGAGTTTGTGACGTCCAGCACGGCGAAAGGGGCGTGGGATTTTCCGGTGAAGTTGTTGGTCCGGCGTTCTTCCCCCAGATCATATCCGAAGGCGGAAGGAAGATCCAGCGCGGCGATTTCCTCCCCTTCCCGCACCAGAGTGAGAAGAAAGTCCTCGTCAAGGACCGCGAGCGCGCCGTCCAAAAACCAGAGGCCTCTGCTCAGCGCATAAGTATCCATCACCGCGATCCTGTCCGGGTCCGCGTCGGAGAACTGAACCTGCCCGCCCTCCGCGTCAAAGGTCATGGTTTTCCGCTGGTAGGTCAGGTAACTGCTCCCGTCTTCAAAGAAAACGATGTCCGTAGAAAAGATCCCGTCCCGATAGGCGATCCCTTCGCCGGATACCGCATAATCCTCCGGCAGGGGAAATTCCTTTACTTCGCAGATCCCCGCGCGGTTTTCTGCGGTTATGATCGGTACTCCGCCGGAAGGCTGTGCAGCAGGGACAGCGCCGGGAGCGTTCGGCTTGTCCGTCGGATCGGCTGTTTTCCGGCAGGAGGAGAACAGGAGCAGAATGGAGAGGAGGATGGAAAGCTGTCTGTTTTTCATGACGTGAAATTCCTTTGTTTTCAGTCTTTTGCTTATTAAAACGTTTCAGGCGGCGATTTGTTACGTTTTTTTCTGTAAACGATCTGTGAAATTTCAAGGAACGGACGGTTTTCCCTTGTCGCTCTTATCCGAACCCTCGCGGGACCTTGATTCCCCGGCCTGAATGTGGTATAATGATCCTGCCGCGATCCCTTCCGATCCGTGCGGGACGGAGGCGGCGCAATCCAGTCAGAAACGGAGAAACGCGCTATGGGAGACTACCGGGATTCTCATCTCGATATCGAAGAACGGGTCCGGGATCTTTTGGACCGGATGACGCTCGAGGAAATGATCCTTCAGACCGACCAGTATTTCAGCTGTGATTTCACCACCCCGACGGGCGAGGGAAACGCGGTGCGGCTCGACATGGAGAAAGCGGACAGGCTCTTCCGCGGGTTCAGCGTCGGGAGCATCCAGGCCCGGGAAATGACGCCGGAGCAGATCAACGAGCTCCAGTCCTACGCCGTCGAAAAGACCCGGCTGGGCATTCCCTTTCTGTTCAGCGAAGAGGCGCTCCACGGACTCTGCCACTCCGACGCGACCGTGTTCCCCCAGCAGATCGGACTGGCCGCCACTTTCGATCCTGTCGCCGGATTCCGCATGGGACGCGCCATCGGCACCGAAGCCCGGGCGCTGGGAATCCACGAGACGTACAGCCCCGTCATGGACCTGATCCGTGATCCGCGCTACGGCAGAACGGAGGAGTCCTACGGCGAGGACACCCACCTCTGTTCGGAATTCGCCCGGGCCGTGGTGGAGGGGATGCAGGGACGGGACCTCTCCGATCCCGACGCCGTCGCCGCAGAACCGAAGCACTACGCGGGGTACGGAGCTCCCGTCGGCGGTCTGAACTGCGCTCCCTGCGCTCTGGGACGGCACGAGGTTTTCTCCGACTGCCTGCCCGTCTTCGAAGCCGCGATTGCCGAAGCGGGAGCCGCGGATGTCATGTGCTCCTACAACGCCATCGACGGGATCCCGGTCGCCGCGGATCATGAACTGCTGACCGAAGTCCTCCGGGACCGCTGGGGGATGCGCGGATTCGTGCGGTCGGATCTGACGGCGGTGAAGCGGCTCTACGACAATCATTATCTCGCTCCCACCCACGCGGAGGCCATCGCGATGGGGCTGGAAGCGGGCGTCGATCTCCAGCTCTACGACTTCCCCCACGACGAATGGCAGTCGACCATCCGGGAACTCGTGGAGAGCGGCAGGATCGGCGAGGACGTGGTCCGTCAGGCCTGCGGGCGGGTACTTAGGATGAAATTCCTGCTCGGGCTCTTCGACAATCCCTATATCGACCCGACGCTCCATGAATCGGCAGTCCGAAACGAAGAACACCTTGATCTCTCCCTCGAGATCGCACGGGAGAGCATGGTTCTGTTGAAAAACGAAAACGGGATCCTTCCTCTGTCGAAGGACATCGGCACTGTCGCCGTGCTGGGGCCTTCCGCGGGACGGGCGGTCCTCGGGGACTATTCGGTCGACGGCAGGGGCGGCACATCGACCCTCGAAGCCGTGAAGCGGATCGTCTCTCCCCGGACAAAAGTCCTCTATGATCCCGGATGCAAGGTGATCGGCGACGCGGCGTTTCCCTTCCCCTCCGGTGTTCTGACCGACGAGGAGGGCAGGCCGGGACTCACAGCCCGCTATTATAACAGTCCGGAACCCGAAGGAGACCCCGTCCTCACCGTGACCGACCGCTCCGTGGATTTCAACTGGCACATGAACGGCGTGCCGGAGGGCGTGGACGCGGGATGTTTCAGCGTCGCGTGGACCGGAACGCTCACCCCCGCCGAGGCCTTCGACGGCATGATCGGGTTCCGGGCCCAGGACAGTATGCGCCTTTTCGTGGACGGGAAGAAGATCCTCGACATGAAGGGCCTTTCGGACTGCGATCCCCGGATGGTCCCGTTCCGGTTTGAAAAGGGCGTTTCCCACGGCATCCGCGTCGAGCTTCGGAGCGACGGACACGGGGCAAGGGTGGTCTTCGGCTGGGACCGGGCTCCCGAGGATTTCGGACCCGCGGTGGAACTGGCCCGTCAGGCGGACGTCGCCGTCATCTGCGTCGGGGACGACCGGGATTCCTGCGGCGAAAATCTGGACCGCGTTTCCCTCGATCTGCCCGGAAATCAGCTTGCCTTCGTGAAAGCCGTCGCAGAGACCGGAACGCCCGTGGTTCTGGTGATGCAGACCGGACGTCCCGTGACCGCCGTATGGGAGAACGACCATGTTCCGGCCATCCTCGAGGCCTGGTTCCCCGGAGAAAGAGGCGGCGAAGCCATCGCGGAGACCCTCTTCGGCGACAGCAATCCGTCCGGCAGGCTTCCGATCTCCTTCCCGCGCCATGTGGGACAGATTCCCTGCCATTACAGCCGCAGGCCGGGAGGCGGGAAACGCTATGTCGAGACGGACTGGCTTCCCCTCTGGCCCTTCGGGTACGGGCTGAGCTACACGACCTTCGCGTACGGCGATCTCACCCTCTCGCCGGAAACCGTGAAACCGGGCGAATCCGTCACGGCGACCTTTTCCGTCCGCAACACCGGATCGAGGAGAGGCGCAGCGGTTCCCCAGCTCTATCTGCGGGACCGGTACAGCTCCGTCGTCAAGCCTCAGATGACCCTCGCAGCGTTTCGGCGGGTGGAACTGGAGCCGGGGGAGGAAAAGACCGTCTCCCTCGAGATCACAGCCCGTGAAATGCGGACCCTGCGGCGCGACTTCGTTTGGGAGGTGGAACCCGGCGACTTCCGCGTCTTCCTCGCCGACAACGCGGAGAAGATCGTCATGAGCCGCGATTTCAGGGTGGAATGAGATAAAAAGATCCCCGTCCGTTCGGTATGCCGGGCACGAGACTCCGGCTGCCGCTCCGGGCGGGGGTTTTTGCTTTATACTATTCTCGTTCTAAAAAGCTAACTATATGGGTTTTGATCGCTCTCCGTAGAGTGCGAACGACGGG
>CACZNC010000018.1 GCA_902782445.1 uncultured Ruminococcus sp. | reverse complement strand
TGCGCGGGACAGGCGCCGGGAGGGACCATCTCAGGCCGAAGGCCCCTCCCGAGGGTCCCTTGGCCGGAGAGCATAACTTGTCCTCTCACATCGGATTCGAAAATCGACAGTTCATCCCACGTCCTCGCGCGGTCTCTGCCCGTGCAGCCGAAACATGCGCAGACAAGTCTGCGGCCTCCGGCAGAGATTCAGGCGCGCATTACACGGGACGCGCATCCGGAAAGCTGAAACCGCCTCCGCATCCCCGCGCACATGAGCAGATTCAACCCCATAACCAACCCGAACCAAACGAACAAAAACCGTCAGAGCGGAACATCAAGTTCTACCCTGACGGCTTTCTGTTTCACGTGAAACAACGGAGAACGGCTCTACTGGCCACTAGCTACTAACCGCTAGCCACTCCTCACTCCTCTTACGCACCGGGCGTTTCGGCTCTCACGAACACGCCGTTCTCGAAGTACCCGGTGTAGGTGCGGCCGCTGGGCCAGTAGTAGGTGCCGTAGCCGGAGGGGATGTTGTTCTGGAACTCGCCCTCGTAGCGTTCGCCGTTGGCCCATGTATAAATCCCCTCGCCGGAGCGGACGTCGTTCACGAAGGATCCTTCGTAGACGTCCCCGTTAGCCCAGGTGTAGACGCCGGTGCCGTTCTTGACGCCCTCGCGGTACGTGCCGATGTAGGAGTCCCCGGAGGCGTAGAGGTAGGAGCCCTCGCCGTTTTTGAGATTGTCCGCGAAGAAGCCGGAATAGACGCTTCCGTCGCCGAAGGTGTAGACGCCGTACCCGTCCTTGAGGCCGTTCTTGAAGGAGCCCTTGTAGACTTCGCCGCCCACGTAGGTGTAGGTCCCCTCGCCGGTCATGACGTCGGCCAGAAAAGATCCCTCGTAGACGTCGCCGTTGGCAAAGCGCATGACGCCCTCCCCCTCCTTGAGCAGGTTCGAGAGCTTCCCGGAATAGATATCCCCGTTGGAATAGGAGATCTCCTCCCGGTCCAGATTGACGTCGGCGGAAATGCCGTTGGAATAGATGAGCTTGCCGCGCATGGGCTCCCCGTCCGGATTCACGCGGCCGAGGAATTTGACGTAAAGGTCCGGGTTGACTCTGACCTTGATATACCGGTACCCGGAGCGGTAGAGCAGCACCCCCGCCGCCGCGACGATCACCAGCGCGATGAGCACGACGATCAGGATCGAGGCGAGGAGACTGCGCTTTTTCACAGTTTTTGAGGATTTGCGGTTCACGGGAAAAACCCCTTTCGGTAGTGAGGAGTTGTTAGTGGTTGGAAGTTAGCAGAGTGAGGAGTGAATGAGGAATTGTTTCACGTGAAACATTCACATGCTGGGACTCCATGTTTAGGCCGGACAGATTTTCGATCGCGCCGTTCTGTCTGCATGTCTGTCTGAATCTGAACATGTGCGCGAAGATGCGGAAACAGGTTTCGATTCAGTCGTGCGCGTCCCTGTGCCCAATGCGCGCCTGAAACGCTGCCGAAGGCCACGGAACTTGTTCCGTGCACGGGTTAAACTGTACGAACATAGACCGCGCGAGGACGTGGGATACAAGATCGAATTTCGATTCCGGGACGAGCTGTACAGTTATGCCATACACTCGTCGGCCATGAGATGTGTCCCCCGCACCGACGCAGTCGTGCTCGCCGCCCGTCCCGCGCAGGGACATTAAATCCGAAACGCGGAGCGTTTCATTCCTTATATACCTTCGATGAAGGTATGCCTTTCTCCGCCGACGGACAAGAATGTCCGTCATGGCTGATTCAGAAAGGCGAAGTCGTTCGTTTTTTCCCTTTTTGGGATCAATAGAACCTGGACTGCGGCTTGATCTGCGTCAGCAGGTTATCGAACATCAGAAGCAGCTCCGGGAGGACGAAGATCGTCACGAGCGCCAGGACGAAGAGTCCGGCGGCGGCCAGAATGAAACTGCGGACCGGATGCTTTTCCGGAGTGAAGCGGAGCTCGGCGGTGATGCGCTTCTCCTCGGGGAGATAGAACCGGGCGACGGCGAAATCCGTCTGGGGCGGGAGAGGATCTTTCAGGATCCTGTTGTGCCAGAACCGGCTCAGGGCGTTCTGCTTCTTCGGGGCGAAGTCCGTCTCGTTGGCGCAGGCGACCACGTGGCGGAGGGATCCGTCGGTTTTCAACAGACTGCGCACCACCCGGTTTTTCCCGATCCCCAGCTCCTCGAGGGTGGCGGCGGTATCGCGGCTGTTCGCTCCCCGGTCCGCCAGAGCCTTGACCACCTTGTGGGAATGGACGCGGAAGATGAGGGAGAGGAGCACGCCGAGCAGGATCCCGACGTACAGTCCCCCGACGAGGAAGAGAAACGACGCGCTGTTGATGGAGATCAGGTCAAAATTTTCGTAACTGTATAGCTTCCGTGACATCTGGCTCCTCCTTGTCTGAGATTGATGGACAAATAACAGTTTTATTATAGATATGGTTTTTGATCGCTCTGGGCAGACCGCGCGAACAACAACTCTGGTACGTTACGCCGGCAAAGAAAAACGACATTGGGGAAGCCATGTTTCCCCCCTCATTGAAGTTCTTTGCCAGGCTTTCTTTCAAGAAAGCCGCGTCTTCCCCTTAAAAATCTTCGAAGAAATCGTCTCCGCCGAGGAGCTTGCAGATGGCCTCGAGGTCGGCGTTATCGCGGAATTCGATCTGGATGGCGTGTTTTTTGCCGGTATAGTGGATCTTGCAGCGGCGGCCGGTCCGACCCTGGAAGCGGCCCTCGATGGAGCGGAGGTATTCGGTTTCGGGCCGGGGGGCTTTCGGGGCGTGGGGATTCAGCTGCCGGTTGAGGGAGGCGACGTAGTCCTCGAGGCGGCGGACGGACATTTCCCGCTCGACGGCGAGTTTGGCGGCGGGGGAGATCTCGTTTGGGTCCTTAAGGCCGAGGAGGGTGCGGGCGTGGCCGGCGGTGAGGGTGCCGGAGAGGACGAGGGCGCGCACGTCTTCGGGGAGGTCGAGGAGGCGGACCGAATTGGCGACGGCGGAGCGGGATTTTCCCACCTGTTCCGCGATCTGCTCCTGGGTGTAGTCGTAGCGGTCGGCGAGGGACTGGAAGGCGGCGGCCTCTTCGAGGGGATTGAGGTCTTCCCGCTGGATGTTCTCCACGAGGGCGAACCTTGCGGCTTTGGCGTCGTCCGCCTCGATGACGTTCACGGGCAGTTCGTCGAGTCCTGCCAGCTTGGCGGCGCGGAACCGGCGTTCCCCGGCGATGATCTCATAACGCCCGGCGGGGGTCCTGCGCACGAGGACGGGCTGGAGGAGTCCGTCGCGGGAGATGGAGTCGGCGAGCTCCGCGAGGGCTTCGGGATCGAAGATGCGGCGGGGCTGGTCGGCGTTGACGTCGATCTCGGAAACGGGGACGGAGAGGCGTCCGGTCCGGGCTTCCTCTCTGCGGGGATCGGTCTCGGGGAGGCTGTTGTCGGAGAAAATGACGTCCAGCCCGCGGCCCAGACCTTTGTTTTTCGGTTTCGGCATGATGGATGGCTCCGTTGAAGTTTGGAAGATGGAATTAAAGGGGTGAAGTGAGTGCGGGGATCAAGCGGTTCTTTTCTCCTTTATCGAGGAGCCGGTTCAACAAGTTGAACACGAGTACCAAAAGAGGAACTCCCCCGAAGTCTTGGAGGTTCCGGGAGCTGCGCATCCCCGGCCAGCATTTATATAAAAATTTGATCAAAAACTTCATGGCGGTGTTCGTGCCGTCAGGCTTTGGGGACGATCCCGATCCTCTCGAGAATCTCGTCCGTGGCCTGCATGTAGGCGTCGCAGGCCTTCGAATACCGGTCGTGATAATTGATGGGCTTGCCGAAGGAGGGGGCCTCCGTGAGCCTCACCGCCCGGGGCACCGCCGTTTTGAACAGCTTGTCGCCGTAATGCTTCTTGATCTCGTCCAGCACCGCGCCCGTCAGCGTCAGACGCCCGTTGTACATGGTGACGAGGATCCCGAGCACGGTGAGATCGGGGTTGTAGAGCTCCCGCACCTTGCGGATGGAGAGCATCAGCTGGATCAGGCCCTCCAGCGCGTAATACTCGCACTGCATGGGGATGACGACGCTGTCCGCCGCGGTCAGGGCGTTGACGGTGAGCAGGGAGAGGGACGGGGGACAGTCGATCACGGCGAGGTCGTACTCGTCCCCGCACTTTTCGAGGAAGGTCCGCATCCGCCGTTCCCGCTTTTCGGCGTCGAAGAGCTCGAACTCGGCCCCGGCCAGCCCCAGGGTGGAGGGGAGGAGGGAGAGGTTTTTGAATCCGGTCTTCACGACGCAGTCCGCGGGATCCGCCCCGTCGATCAGAACGTCGTAGGTCGTCTTTTCGATGCTCCGCTTCCCGACGCCGACGCCGCTCGTGGAGTTGCCCTGGGGGTCGGAGTCGACGAGCAGGACCCGGAGCCCTTTTTCGGCAGCGCAGCTTGCGACGTTGACGCAGGAGGTCGTTTTGCCGACGCCTCCCTTCTGATTGGCGAACGCGATGGTATAGGGTTTCGGCATGGCGGAGCCTTTCGGTCGGGATAAAAATGGATAATACCATTATAAAGAACGGAAGGGGAAAAGTCAACAGGATTTTTTGAATGTTTCACGTGAAACATCGGAACCTCCCGCCCCTATTGTAGCACAATCCGGCCCGAATGTCAATAGGAAATTGACAAAAGAAGTTGCTGGTTAGTGGTTAGTGGCTAGCGGCTAGTGGTTAGTAGAACCGTCCTGAGCGTAGATTAAATGAAGAATGAGGAATTGGCGGATGTTTCACGTGAAACAATTGGGATTTCGTTCTGTTTTTCCTGAAACGATTCTTCATTCAGGCCGGAAACTCGTCTGTTGCCGCTTTACTATGTCATTCTGAGGAGCCTGCGACGAAGAATCTCCGCACGTGGAGGATGGGTTGGCCTTGAAGCTGGGAGATTCTTCGCTGACAGCACAACTGCGTTGGTGCGTCAGAATGACAACGTGGAGGCGGAACGGGACGTGCGGCGGCCGAAACTGAGGAAGAATGTTTCACGTGAAACAACAGGCCCAAAAGCCTTGTTATTCTTGATTAGCGCGAAGCCTGACAAACAGATCCCGCCGCACGGACGCGCGAACATCGCCGAATGCGCGCCTGAATCACCGGCGAAGCCCGCAGACTTGTCTGCGCATGTTTCAACTGCACGAACACAGACCGCGCGAGGTTGGCTTCATTTTCCGGCTCGTCCGGGTTGAATCGGAAGAAACCCGCGGGGATCGGCTCATTCATCGGCTGAACGACCGCGCGTCCCCCGAATCCCAGCGAAGCGCTCCCATATAAAAAAACAAAAATCCCGCACAGCCCGCCCCCCGATGCGCAATTCACTTCTCACTCCTCACTCGTCCTCTACTAACCACTAGCCGCTTTCCACTGACAACTACCCCGGCTTCCCTTGACTCTCTCCTCACAATGCGGTATAATGATCCTGAAAAACCTGAAAATTCCCTTTTCCGAGGTCCGAACATGGCTGAACTGACCCACGAACCCGCAGAAGGCGCAAAATCCGCCGGGACGCCGGAGCCGCTGACCCGCGAGGTCTTCCTCCCCCTCTGGCGCGAAACCCTCGCCGCCTCCCCGGAGCTTGCCGCGAAGCCGGAGATCTTTTCCTCCGACGAGGCCGCGGAGAAGCTCTTCCGCATCGCCGAACGGCTGACGGCGAACGCCCGCCGCTTCAACCTCACCTCGATCCTCGCCCCCCGGGACATCGCGGAAAAGCACCTCGCCGATTCCCTCGTCCCCCTTTCGATCCTGCTCGACTGCGGGCTCCCCCTCGGGGAAGATCTCGGCGAGCCGTATACGGTCCTCGACGTGGGCACCGGAGCCGGATTCCCCCTCCTCCCCTGGGCCGCGGTCCTGCCGGATGACCCGGAGATTCTCAGCTTTACCGGCCTCGACGCCACCGGGAAGAAGCTCGCCCACGTCCGGGAATCCGCGGAGTATGCCGGATTGCGCACCGTCCGGACCGTTCAGGGCCGCGCCGAGGACTGCGCCCGGAAGCCGGGGATGCGGGAGGCCTTCGATCTCGTCACCGCCCGCGCCGTGGCACCCCTGCCGGTTCTGGCCGAACTCTGCGCTCCCTTCGTCAAGCCCGGGGGATTTTTCGCCGCCCTCAAATCCGTCCCCCAGGCGGAGGAAGACGGCGAGCTCGGAGCCGCGCGTCCGGCCTTCAAAAAGCTCGGTCTCGGGGGACAGTCCTCCGGACCGGAAATATTCCGCTTCGCTTTGCCGAACGGGGCCCCGCGATCCCTCGTCCTCTGCAAAAAACGCGGTCTGACGCCCCGGGAATATCCCCGCCGCTGGGCTGAAATCACAAAACGGCCCATCGTGTGATCCCGCCCCCGATTCCCCGACTTCCCACGCCCTCCCCCGCCCCGTTCAAACCTCCCGCGCCCAAATCCCGTCCCCATGCGGGATTTTTTCTCATTCCCCCGAAAAAGAGTCCCGTTTCCCCGGCTTACTGCGACAGGATCGGATCCTCCCCCCGTGGTATACTGTTCCCGCGTTCAAATCAAAATCAAAGATCGGAGGAATGACGATGTACTGGGGAATGAAGCCTGAGATCGCGGGGGCGGTGAAGCGGGTGCCGGCGGGGCGGATCCTGCGTCCGGACCGGGGAGGAGCCGGAGAGGAGCGGACTGCCGCGGGGTCCCAGTCCGGGCGGGAGGCGCGGAAACGGCGGGAGGAGGCGGTGAGGCAGGCGGCGGACGGGATCCGCATGAAGGGGGAGCCGGAACCTGTGCTGGTGCGGCGTATCCTCCCCTCCGACGGTCAGCTTGGGAGTGGGATCGGGGATTTCGACTGCGTCCTCGTGGCGGGGGAGATCCGGGTCGAGGCAGCGGAGCTTGCCGGACTCGGGGAGATCCCCTGCGTCTACGTGGATTCCGCCCCGGACGGGGGATCCGAAGGGAGCGGGCTTGACGGGGCGGCGCAGGCCATCGTCGAGACGGTGCGGCGGGAGGAGATCGGCCTCTTCGAATGCGCGGCGGCCATCGCGGCTCTGGTGGAGCGGACGGGATGCACCCAGGAGGCCTGCGCGGCGATGCTCGGGGTGTCCCAGTCCTTCGTGGCGAACAAGCTGCGGCTTCTGCGGCTGACGGCAGAGGAGCGGAGGCTGATGCTGGAAGGGGGACTGGCCGAACGCCACGGACGCGCCCTGCTCCGCTTCCCCGATCCGGCGGACCGCCTGCCCGTCCTGCGGGCGATGATCGGGCGGGAGATGAACGTCGCCTCGGCGGAGGAGTACGTCGAATCCCTGCTCCGTGCCGACGCGCGGGCGGAAGCAAGGGCCCGCAGATCCGCCTCATCCGGGACCCGTCCCGCCGATCCCGCGGATCTGAAACGCCTCGCCCTCCGCGACACCCGCCGCTTCGCCGAATCCATCGACCGGGCGGTAGACGTGATCCGCCGCTCCGGGATCCCCGTGGAGATGGGCAGAAAGGACACCCCCGCGGGGACGGTGATTTCGATCCTCGTGCCGAAATCGTCGTGAGAGTCAGGAGTGGTTAGCGGCTAGTGGTTAGTAGAGGACGAGTTAGGAGTGAGGAGTGAAATAGGAATGAGGAATTGGCGGATGTTTCACGTGAAACAATCGTGATTTCGTTCTGTTTTCCCTGAAACGATTCTTCATTCAGGCCGAAACCCGTCCGTCGCCGCTTTTCTGTGTCATTCTGAGGAGCCTGCGACAAAGAATCTCCGCACGTGGAGGATGGGTTGGCCTTGAAGTTGGGAGATTCTTCGCTGACAGCACAACTGCGTTCGTGCGTCAGAATGACAACGAGAAGCGAAACGATGGGGGGCAGCCGTCCTGAATGAAGAATGTTTCACGTGAAACAACAGGCCAAAAAGCCTTGTTATTCTTGATCCGCGCGAGGTCAGACTTTCAGATCCCGGCACCCGAAAACGCGACAACGCCGAATGCGCGCCTGAATCTCTGCCGCAAGGCCAGCACGACTGCGTCGGTGCGTCAGACATTGTCTGCGCATGTTTCAACTGCACGAACACAGACCGCGCGAGGCTGGCTTCATTCTCCGGCTCGTCCGGGTTGAATCTGTAAAAGCCCGCGAAGACAGTGAACCGGTTTTCGATACAGGTCCGCGCGTCCTCTGAATCCATGCGAAGCGGGCGGAGCGCTCCTATCCGAAAAAACGCAGATCCCAAACCGGACGAAATCCCGATCCGGACGGCGTCCCTTACTCCCAACTCTTTTCCATTTCCGGTTGTATTTTCCCTCCTGAAATGGTATAATATCCCAAACCCATTCTTTTTATGCGAGGCTTATATGACATACGCGGAAGAGCTGTTTTCCGGGAAATCCGTTTCGCTGCTGGGGGCGGGGGTGTCGAACATGCCCCTTGCCGCCATGGCCGCGCCCTATGCCGCCCGGCTGACCGTCCGGGACCGCAAATCCCCCGCGGAACTGGGGGAGAACGCCGAAAAGCTGAAATCCCTCGGCGCGGTCCTCATCACCGGGGAGGAGTATCTTTCCGGCATCGACGAAGACCTTGTGTTCCGCTCGCCGGGGATCCGCCCGGACCTGCCGGAACTGAACCAAGCCCGGGCGAGGGGATCCCGCGTCGTCTCCGAGATGGAGCTCTTTCTCGCCTCCTGCCGCTGTCCGGTCTACGCGGTGACGGGGAGCGACGGCAAGACCACCACCACCACCATCACCTCCCTCCTTCTGGATTCCCCCCTGCTGAGAGGAAAGGTCTTCCTCGGCGGGAACATCGGGGAGCCCCTATTGCACCGGATCGAAAAGATCGGGGAGGGGGACGTCTGCGCGGTGGAGCTCTCGTCCTTCCAGCTGATGACGGTGGAGGCTCCGGCGAAGGTCGAGGCCGCGGCGATCACCAATCTTTCGCCGAACCACCTGAACTGGCACACCTCGATGGAGGAGTACGTCGCGGCGAAGGCGAAGCTGCTCCCCCTCTGCCGCCGGGCCGTGCTGAACTTTGACAACCCGATCACCCGGGAACTCGCGAAGACCGCCCTGCCCATGGGGACCCCCGTGACCTGGTTCTCCCTCTCCCCCCTGCCGGACGGCGTTCTGCGGGAGGGGGATTCCGCGGTGTGGCTGGAGCCGGAGGATCCCCTCGATCCCGAAGACCGGGGCTCCGGCGGCCGGATCTGCACCTTCTTCCCGGAGGAGGGGAAGCGGGAGATCGTGCGGCGGTCCGAGATCAAACTCCCCGGCCTCCACAACGTCGCCAACTACATGACGGCCATCGGCCTGACCCGCGGCGCGACGACGGACGAGAGGATCCGCGAGGTCTGCCGGACCTTCGGCGGGGTGGAGCACCGGCTGGAATTCGTGCGGGAGAAGGACGGCGTGACCTACATCAACGGCTCCATCGACTCCTCCCCCACCCGCACCGCTGCCGCCCTGTCCGCCCTCGGAAGGAACCGTCCGGTGGTCCTGATCGCGGGGGGCTACGACAAGCACATCCCCTACGGACCCCTGGCCGACGCGGTCTTCTCCGACGAAACGGACGTCCGCGCCCTCGTCCTGACGGGGGATACCGCCCGGGCGATCCGGGAAGCCGTCGAGTCCCATCCCGCCTGGCCCGCCGCCCGCGAAAACGGCTTCCTCCTCACCGGGGATGAGGATTTCGACGCCGCCGTGAAGAAAGCCGCCGCCCTGGCCCGCCCCGGCGACACCGTCCTCCTCTCCCCCGCCTCCGCCTCCTTCGACCATTTCAAGAATTTCGAAGAACGGGGAAAGCACTTTAAAGAACTGGTGAAGGGACTGTGAGGAGCAGGGAGTGGCCAGTGGTTAGAGGCCAGTGGCCAGTGACTAGTGGCTAGTGGCTAGTGGTTAGTAGTTAGTAGAACCCGGACAATGAGGAATGACTCGGAATTCAGAATTATGAATTGTTTCACGTGAAACAAAACGCCGTCAGAGAAAAACGTCAATGTTCGACCCTGACGGTTTTTGTTCGCTCGGTTCGGTCTGCATGTCTGTCTGAATCTGAGCATGTGCGCGAGAATGCGGAAACAGATTTTGATTCAGTGGTGCGCGTCCCTGTGCCCAATGCGCGCCTGAATCTCCGCCGTGAGGCCGCAGACATTGTCTGCGCATGTTTCAACTGCACAAGCAGAGACCGCGCGAGGTTGACGTCATGTTCAGCCCGTCATGTCTGAATCGGAATAAGCCCGCGGGGATCGTTTTATTTACAGACCAAACGTCCGCGCGCCCCTTCCATTCCAGCGAAGCGCTCCCCTCCCAAAACCTTCATCCTCCGCCGCACCTCATCCCGCCGCGGATCTCCCCCTCCGCCAAACGCACAAAAAAAGACCGCCGCTATTGCAGCAGTCCTTTGTATGCGGAAGACGGGACTTGAACCCGTATGGAATGCTCCACACGCCCCTCAAACGTGCGCGTCTGCCAGTTCCGCCACTTCCGCATACTGTCTTTCGACGGGAACCATTATAGCACTCCGCCGGGGATTTGTCAAGGGGGATTCGGAACAATTCAAATTTTTATCGGTTTTTAATCCTGTTTCAATCAAAATCCCTTGATTTTCCTCTCCCGGGAGCGTATAATGAGGTCAACCTGAACAAAAGGAGATTCCTCACATGAAAGCATTCGTCACCAGCCTCGACAATCTGCCCCTGCTTGTCAAGATCATTCTGGCCCTGCCCTGCCTCGACGTGGTCTGGAGCATCTACCGCATCGTGGCCGCGCTGGATTCGAAGAACATGGTCGGTCTCATCATCGCGGTCATTCTGCTCTTCATCCCGATCACCTGGGTCTTCGACATCTTCATGGTCGTCCTCCGCGGCGGCGTCTGGAAATATACCGCGTAAATCAGACGCTGGCTGAGAGCGGCCGGCCGTCGGCAGAAGCGGCTTTCCCCCGTATGAAAAAATCCTTTGAAACCGCTTGACAATCCGGCGCGTCCGTGGTATAATGACTACCGTCACGAAACGCGGAAGTGGCGGAACTGGCAGACGCGCACGTTTGAGGGGCGTGTGGAGCATTCCATACGGGTTCAAGTCCCGTCTTCCGCATCGAGACAAAAAGACTGCTGAAAAAAAGACAGCAGCCTTTTTTAGTTGTTAGTTGGGAGTAGTCAGTGGTTAGTAGAGGACGAGGGGGAGTTGGGAGTAGTTAGTGGCTAGTGGCTAGTGGTTAGTAGAACCGTTCCGTACCTGATTCGGAAGCGGTTGTTTCACGTGAAACAATCATGATTTCGGACGGCGGACCCCATCGTCTCGCTTTTCTTTGTCATTCTGAGGAGCCCGCGACGAAGAATCTCCGCACGTGGAGGATGGGTTGGCCTTGAAGTTGGGAGATTCTTCGCTGACAGCACGACTGCGTCGGTGCGCACGACCGCGTCGGTGCGTCAGAATGACAACGTGAGGGCGGAATGGGACGTGCTGCTTCCGATTTGACGTAAAAAAGCCCGCATGTTTCACGTGAAACAATTCCTCATTCCTAATTGCATGAGGACGTTTCTACTAGCCGCTAGCCGCTTCTAACTTTCACTCAAACATTCCCCTCGCGATCTCCTCCACGCCGGCGCGGAAGAGATTCAGTTTGCCGCCGAGGGATTCGAGGGCGCGTCTGACGCTCTCCGGGGCGTAGGCCGTTCCTTTCAGCGCGGTTTCGAGAAGCTCCGCGGCGTCCGGGGAGGCGAAGAAATCCCCCTCCACCCCCGCGTCCTCGATCACGCCGTACTTCACCGTCATCCCGATGCGGAAGGTCCCGCCGGCGGTATGCACGTCCTTCTCGATCCCGAAGCGGGGCGTCTTCCCCCAGAGCTCCTCCTCGCTGCGGAACCGGGAATCGGCCAGGGCGCGGATCCGCTTCTCGTCCTCCTCCGTGATTACATATTCCGCATCCGCGAGCGCTTCCACGGCGAGGCGGCGGAATTCAAGGGCTGTGAGGTCCGCGTGCTCCGGTGGCAGGACGTCCTTGATGTTCGTCACCCGGTCCCGGACGGAGGAGACGGCCTTTGAGGTGATCTTGTACGCCTTCGGACGGGTGGCGGTCCCCAGCGCGTCCAGATCGGTGTCGAAGAGCAGGGATCCGTGGTGCACCGTGACGGGGCCGAGACGGTACTGGGCGTTCCCGCTGATCTTCTTCCCGCCGACCGTGATGTCGTTGCGCCCCGTGAGCTCCGCTTTGACCCCCAGGGAGACGAGCAGGCCGAGGACGGGCTCCGTGAACCGGGCGAATTCGATCTCGATCCCCGGGTTCTTATCGGTGATGAAGGTGAACTGCCAGCCGCCCATGTCCGTATAGATCGTCCCCCCGCCGGACAGACGCCGGACTACCGCGACCCCATGCTCCCGCGCATAAGCCGCGTCGATCTCCCCGAGGGCGTTCTGGAACCGCCCGATCATCAAGGTCGGCGTGGTCCGCCACATCAGAAAGACGTCGTCCGGAAGCCGCTTCTCCGAGGCGAAATACAGCTCGCAGCCGAAATTGTAGTATACGTCGTCGGATTTCGTGTCGATCCAGATCACGGGGAAGCTCCTTTCAGAGGAATGAGGAATTAGGAATGAAGGGGGAATTCAGAATTCAGAATGAAGAATTAAGAATTGTTTCACGTGAAACATTTGCCTGCCGGGACGCCATGTTTCGCCCTGACAGGTTTTTGTTCGCGCGGTTCTGTCTGCATGTTGATCTGAATCTGAACATGTGCGCGAAGACGAAAGAACAGTCTCAACTTCCCGTCCGCGCGTCCCTGTGCCCAATGCGCGCCTGAATCTCTGCCGGAGGCCGCAGACTTGTCTGCGCTTGTTTCAGCCGCACGAACAAAGACCGCGCGAGGACATGGGATAAACTGTCGATTTCAACTGACGGGACGAGCTGTCATCTTATGCTATATGGCCAAGGGGGACCCTCGGGAGGGGCACCTTCGGCCTGAGATGGTGTCCCTCCCGGCGCCCGTCCCGCGCAGGGACATTAAATCCGAAACGCGGAGCGTTTCATTCCTTAAATACCTTCGAGAAGGTATGAACATCCGCCGCCCGGACGGCCTCCATCGCTTCTGCCGCTTTATACGACGACCGCACCAGCGGAGCCGCCAGCACGCAGGGGAATCCCAGCTTCAAGGCCTCTTCCCGGTACCGGTCGAATTCCGCGGGGCTGACGTAGCGGGCAAGGGGCCAGTGGTCCTGCGAGGGGCGCAGATACTGGCTCAGGGTCAGGATGTCGCATCCCGTGTCCCGGATGGCCCGGAAGGTCTCGAAAAGCTCCCCGTCCTCCTCCCCGAGCCCGAGGATCAGACCGGTCTTGACGACGGATCTTCCGGTTTCCTTCGCCCGGCGCAGAACGGCGAGGGACCGCTCGAACTTTGCCCCGGAGCGGATTTTCGGGGTGAGGGAGGGCACCGTCTCCACGTTGTGGTTGAAGACGTCGGGCCGGGCGGCGAGGACCGTGCCGAGGGCTTCCTCGTTCCCCCCGAGATCGGAGACCAGCACCTCCACCGTCGTCTCGGGGTTCAGATCCCGGATCTCCCGGATCACCGCCGCGAAGACGGACGCGCCTCCGTCGGGCAGATCGTCCCGGGTGACGCAGGTGACGACCGCGTGCTTCAGTTTCAGATCCCGGGCGGCTTCTGCGATGCGGCGGGGCTCGCCGGGATCGGGCGGGAGGAATTCCCCTGCCTTCCCGTGGGGGACGTCGCAGAACCGGCAGTTCCGGGTGCAGCGGTCCCCGAGGATCATGAAGGTGGCGGTGCGGCGGGCCCAGCATTCCCCGAGATTGGGGCAGTTCGCGCCGGAGCAGACCGTGTGCAGGCCGAGCTTTTTGAGAAGCTCCAGCACTTCCTTCGTCTCCCCGGCGTTGTAGCGCACCCGGAGCCATTCCGGTTTTTTCGGATCCCCGGCGGGCGAGCGGGATTCCAGGGCGGCCATGTCAGGTCCCCTCCGTTTCGGGCGCGGGATCCTCGTCCTCCACCGTTTCGGCGATGGCGATGACGGTCCCGGGCGCGACCTCGTCCCCTTCCTCGGCGCAGAGGGAGAGGATGCGGAGGCGGGTTTCGGCTTCGATCTGCGAGACGACCTTCGCGGTCTCGACTTCAAACAGGACGTCCCCCGCGGGGATCACGTCCCCGGGCTTGACGTTCCACTGGCAGAGCACGGACAAAGCGTCGTCGTCCGGCCGGAGAGCGGGCATTTTGAGTTCGATTTTCATATTCGTTGTTCGTTGTTGGGTAACAGGATTTTGTTTTGGCGGAAAATTGACGGATGTGTGGGAGGGAAAAGGAGCGGGCACAGGACGCGCGGCCGTTCAGCTGAAAAATGGAGCGATCTTCGCGCGCTTATGCAGATTGCGGACGGACGAGCCGGAACATGGAGTCAACCCGGCTTGATCGCCGAAGTGCGGTTGAACCCGTGCGCAGAACAAGTTCTGCGGCCTTGCGGCGGTGATTCAGGCGCGCATGGAAAGGGGACAATGTGCGGAGAATGACATGATGTTTCACGTGAAACAATCGTGATTCCGTTCTGTTTCTCCCGAAACGATTCTTCATTCCGTGCGGCTGCCCCCCACCGTTTCGCTTTTCTTTGTCATTCTGAGGAGCCTGCGACGAAGAATCTCCGCACGTGGAGGATGGGTTGGCCTTGACGTTGGAAGATTCTTCGCTGACAGCGTAAAGGCGGAACGGGACGTGCATCGGCCGGAATTTCGGAGGAATGTTTCACGTGAAACAATTCTTAATTCATCATTCTGAATTCTGAATTTCATTCCTCATTCAAAGATCGTCTCCGCCGCTTCTCTTGAAATCTTCCTTATTTCCTCCGGGTCGAGCCTTGCTCCGACGAGCTTTTCGGGGTCGCAGAGGTCGGTGGAGGCGGTGAGGATCACGCCGTTTTTCGAGGTCAGGGAGAGGCGGGGGGAGGCGAAGGTGAAGGCGGGAGTGCGGCCGAAGTTCCAGTCCCAGCGGGCGTATTTTTCCCGGGCGAGGGATTCGATCTTTCGGGTCTCCTCTTCGGTGAAGCCGGAGGGTTCGGAGGGGTCCGGATCCGCGTCCCAGAGGCGGGGGTATTCCCGGGCGACGAGGGAGCGGAAATCCGCGAAATTCATGGGAAATCCGGCTTTTTCGAAGAGCGGGGCCAGATTCCCGACGGGGGAGGGGGAACTGCCGACGGCGCGGGAGGAATAGCGTAAGGCCCCCTCCGATTCCGCTCGGGACTTCCCCGTCAGCGCGGCGAGGGCTTCGAGATCGGAGGAAAAGAGCAGGGTCCCGTGGTGCATCTGCCGCTCCTTCCCCGTGCCCGGGATCCGGACGCAGGACTGGGCGCTCCCGCTGAACTTTTTTCCTTCCGCGAAGAGGGCCGAGGTGTCCCGGATCTCCGCACGGATGCCCCGCTCCGCCAGCAGACGGATCAGAGGGGAGAGGAACCGCCCGAAATCCGGGAACTCCGCCCCCCGGTCCGTGATCACGGTGTAATTGAGATTCCCCGGATCGTGGTAGACCGTGCCGCCCCCGCTGTTCCGCCGCACCACCGGGATCCCCCGGGCTTCGCAGGCCGCAAGGGAGACTTCGGCGTAGGGATTCTGGAACTTCCCGACGATCACCGAGGGACGGGACGCCCAGAGCATCAGAAGATCCCCCCCGCAGTCTTCTGCCGGAGAGGAGAGAAACACCTCTTCCGCCGCCAGATTGAACGCCGGATCGGAGGAAGGAGAGAGGATCGTGCGCATGAGAACCTCCGTTTTAGATGTCAGCGGCTAGTTGTCAGTGGTTAGCAGAACTGTCAGCCGGGGAAGTTTCGGAAGCGAAATTGTTTTTTTGCGGCGCGACTTCCTCCATCGCAAGCAGGCCCTCGGTGAGGGAGGCACGGGGGCTGACATACAGCGAACCCATCTTTGACGTTCTTTTGCGAACAGTTTCAACCGATCGAACGGCCTGTACCCGGGCGGAGCGTCTGAGGGAGTCGCGTTACCCTATAAGGAATGACGAAGTAAAAAGCTGTCTGTTTCACGTGAAACAAACTGTTCGCCGCCGCACAAAAAGCCCGGTTGACGGCTCTACCAGCCACTAGCCGCTTTCAACCAACAACTAATCCGGGTTTCGTTCTCCTAGGATCGCCCGGTATTTGCGGTAGAAGCTCTCGTATTCGCCGGCGTCGAGGGCTTCGCGGATCTTCGCGGTGAGTTCGTTGTAGAACCAGAGGTTGTGCAGGACCGCGAGGCGCATCCCGAGCATTTCCTTCGCCTTGATGAGGTGGCGGATGTAGGAGCGGGAATGGCGGCGGCAGGCGGGACATCCGCAGTTCTCGTCGATGGGACGGCTGTCCTCGGCGTACTTCTCGTTGAGGAGGTTCATCTTGCCGCCCCAGGTGAAGAGGTTCCCGTGGCGGGCGTTCCGGGAGGGCATGACGCAGTCGAAGAAATCCACGCCCCGGTATACGCCTTCCACGATGTTGAGGGGAGTCCCCACGCCCATCAGATACCGGGGACGGTCGGCGGGCATGTAGGGCTCCACCGTTTCGATGATCCTGTACATCTCCTCCGTCGCCTCGCCCACAGCCAGACCCCCGATGGCGTAGCCCGGAAGGTCCAGTTCCCGGATCTGCTCCATGTGCCGGATCCGCAGGTCGGCGTAGGTGCTTCCCTGGTTGATTCCGAAGAGCATCTGTCCGGGATTCACCGTCCCTTCGAGTCCGTTCAGCCGCTCGAGCTCCGCCTTGCACCGGGCGAGCCAGCGGGTCGTCCGCTCGCAGGACCGCTTGACGTAATTGTACTCCGCGGGATTCTCGATGCACTCGTCGAAGGCCATCGCGATGGTGGAACCCAGGTTCGACTGGATCCGCATGCTCTCCTCGGGCCCCATGAAGATCCGCTTCCCGTCGATGTGGGAGGCGAAGGTCACGCCCTCCTCCTTGATCTTGCGCAGTCCCGCGAGGGAGAAGACCTGAAATCCCCCGCTGTCGGTGAGGGTCGGTCCGTCCCAGCCGGTGAATTTCTGAAGGCCCCCCTGGGAGCGGATCAGGGTGTCGCCGGGCCGGATGTGCAGGTGGTAGGTGTTCGAGAGCATCACCTGACAGCGGACCTCCCGCAGGTCGTAGGCGGAGACCCCGCCCTTGATGGCCGCCGAGGTCGCCACGTTCATGAAGACCGGCGTTTCGATGGTGCCGTGGGGGGTGATGAGACGTCCCCTCCGGGCGTGTCCTTCTGTTTTGTCAAGAATGAACATGATAACTCCAATATGAATGAAAGACTCCGCCTTTCGAAATCAGCCATGACGGACATTCCTGTCCGTCGGCGGAGAAAGATTTTCATACCCTTCACGGAAGGTATAAAAGGAATGAAACGCTACGCGTTTCGGATTTAATGTCCCTACGCGGGACAGCGGCACGGGGGACCATCTCAGGCCGAAGGCCCCCTGTGCGGGTCCCTTGGCCGTATGGCATAACCTTACCGCTCGTCCCGGATTCAAAAATCGACGGTGCATCCCACGTCCTCGCGCGGTCTCTGTTCGTGCGGCTGAAACATGCACGGGACAAGCCCGTGGCCTCACGGCGGCATTTCAGGCGCGCATTACACGGGACGCGCGGACGGGAAGCTGAAACTGTTTCTTTCTCCTCGCGCACATGCTCAGATTCAGACAGATGTGCAGGCTGAACTGTGCGATCGAAAATCGTTCAGGCAGAACATGGGGTTGGGGTGCACCGTCCGATTGTTTCACGTGAAACATTGAGCGGAAACCCGCACTTTGTCCCCTTTTCAATGCGCGCCTGAATCACCGCCGTGAGGCCGCGGGCCTGTCCCGCGCACGGGTTTGACTGCACGTCGGCGATCAAGCCGGGTTGGCTCCATGTTCCGGTTCGTCAAATCCGCAATCGGCAGAAGCGCGCTGGGGATCGGTCAAAATACCGGCTTCACCCTGCGCGGCCTTTGCCCACTCCTTTTCCAACCTGTAAAACCGTCATTCCTCCGCCGAAACGAAATCCCGTTCCACGCATCCTTCGTCCTGAATTCATCGCCCCGATCTCATCCTCCCGTCCTTCCGAACTGGCGCTCGATGGCGGATTTGCGGATCTCGAAGGCGACCGGTCTCCCGTGGGGGCAGGTCCGGATCACCGAGCCGCGGCCGTCGCCGGTGGGTTTTGTCAGGAGCCGGTCGCAGATCCAGCGCATGTGCTCCTCGCCGTAGATCCGTCCGCCCTTCACGGCAGCCTTGCACGCCGCCTGCCAGAGCCGGGACTCGAAGAACCCCCTCGCCGCGGATTCCACCGTCCCCGTCGCGTCGGAGAGCCGGTCCGCCAGCACGTGGAAGAGCTCCAGAGCCTCGTTCCGGTCCAGCTCGTCGGGAATCTGCGAAATACTCGCCGCCCGTTCGGAGACCGACGCGCCGCCGGCCTTTCCGATCTCGTAGGCGAACCCGAGGGCCTCGGTCTGGGGGCGGTATTCCTCCATCGCCTCCGCCTCCGCCGAATAGAGCCGGGCTTCCAGGGGGACCATCAGCATCTGACCCTGGGCGGCGGTCTTTCCCGATCCGGCCTTGTCCCGCATCCGGCGGCGGAGCTTGCGGCAGAGCTCGTCGAAGAGGATCCGCTCGTGGGCCGCGTGCTTGTCCACCAGAAGGATCCGGTCTTCCAGCTGGACGATCAGATAGGTCTTGAAGACTTCGCCGATCAGCAGGTAGTCCGGCACCTCCCCCGGGGCGATCTCCCGGTCGTAGACGGCGTAGGGGTCGTCCGACGGGTCGCCCGAAGGGGCCGCGGGATGTCCGGGTGCGGAAACCGGTTCCTCCGGCGCGGGGACTTCGGGATCTTTCGCGGGAACGTCCTGCTGTTCCGGCTTCTCCTGCTCCGCCCGCTGCTCCCGCTGTTCCGGGGCAGGCTTTCCGCCCTCGTTCCGGGGGGATCTTCCGGGGGACAGGGGGCCGTCCTCCATCCGCAGAAGGGCTGAGGCGATCTCCGCGGGGGTGGGCTGATCCGGGTCCGGGACGAGGGGCGTGCGGAGGGCGTCGGGATCGGAGGAGGCATCCTTCCCCCTTTTGGCGTTCGCAAAGGCCGCGGCGGCACCCCGGATGTTCTCGGCGGCCCGGCGGTGGGCTTCGACGATCTCCTCCCGGGTCGCTTCCGGCCTGGGGGAAGAGCTTCCTTCGAGGATCCCCGGCAGATTTCCGGTCCTCTCGCTCATCCGCACCTGATCGGGCTTCGGCGGACGGACGTCCATCGGCACGAAGGCGGCGGCGGGATCCGGCTTTTTCGCGGCGGGCCTCGGAGCGGATGGGGGGGCGGGGCGATCCTCCGTTTTCCCGTCCGCGGGCAGGGGGAAGGCGGGCCGCTTGACGTCGCGCTCCAGGGCGGAGAGGACGGCGTAGTACACCGCGTCGAAGATCCGCTTTTCGTCGGCGAACTTGACCTCCAGCTTGGCCGGATGCACGTTCACGTCCACCGCCGCGGGGTTCAGTTCCAGATTCAGGACGCAGAAGGGAAAGCGGTCCGCCGGGATCTTCGAGGAATAGGCCTGCTCGACGGCGGCGGAGGCGGTCTTCGACTTGATGTAGCGTCCGTTGATGAAGAAATTCTCCATGTTCCGGTTGGAGCGGCAGAGGTCGGACTCGGAGACGAACCCCGAGACCCGGATGCCTCCCTCGGTCCGGTCCACCGGGAGGGAGCGGCGGGCGGTGTCCTTGCCGAAGAGGGCCCAGACCACCTCTTTCAGATCCCCCGATCCCGAGGTCAGGAAGCGGATCTCCCCGTCGGAGATGAACTTGAAGGAGATCTCCGGGTGGGAGAGGGCGATCTTCTCGGCCACGGCTCCGATGGCGACGGCTTCGGTGGAGTCCTTTTTGAGGAATTTCCGCCGGGCGGGGACGTTGAAAAAGAGGTCCTCGGCGATGACGGTGGTGCCGTCCGCGCATCCGGTGTCCGAGACGGACTTCACCTGCCCGCCCTCGGCTTCCAGCAGCGCGCCCATTTCGGCGCCCGGGGTCTTCGAGAAGATCCGCAGGCGGGAGACGGAGGCGATGGCGGCGAGCGCTTCCCCGCGGAACCCGAGGGTGAGGATGGAGTTGAGATCGGCGGCGGTATGGATCTTCGAGGTGGAGTGCCGGGTGATGGCGGGGACGAGGTCGTCCTTTTCCATGCCGCATCCGTTGTCCGAGACGCGGATGAAGGAGACGCCACCCCGCTGGATCTCGCAGGTGATCTGATCCGCCCCGGAGTCCACGGCGTTTTCGAGGAGTTCTTTCACCGCGGAGGCCGGCCGGTCCACCACCTCGCCCGCGGCGATCAGATTGGCGACTTCGAAGGATAAAAGGTTTATCTTTCCCATTTGTTTCTTTTATTATGCTTTCTGGACTTTATCCGTATCGGGGGGGAGTTTTGCGGGGATTTTCGGGGGTGATTGGAAGGAGGCGCTTCGCGCGGATGGAAGGGGCGCGCGGACGTTCAGGCGGAGGATGGGGCAATCTTCGCGCGGTCTCAGAGATTCCAATCGGACGAGCCGGAACATGGCGTCGACCCGGCTTGATCGCCGACGTGCGGCTGAAACATGCGCAGAACTTGTTCTGCGCACGGGTTAAACTGTACGAACCCGGACCGCGCGAGGTTGACTCCATGTTCCGCCCGTCATTCTTGAATCGGTATAAGCGCGCGAAGATGCGGACTCGATTTTCGATTCAGAACCGCGCGTCCTGTGCCCACTCCTTTTCCAAATCAAAACACTTTATTCTCAAACCGCACATCCCCCGCCGCGGAAAAACGCAAATCCGGTTTACAAAAGTTTCTTCCACTCATAAATCAGATTCAGCGCCTCGATGGGCGTGAGGGTGTTGATGTCGGTCTTGCGGAGGGCTTCTTTGATCCCGTCGGCGGCGGCGTCTTCGAAGGTCATGCTGACGGGGGCCTGCTCCGGCTCGGATTTCGCGCTCTTCCCTTTCCCGGCCTTCTCCTCCATCGCCCGCTCGGCCTCTTCGGCTCTGGCTTCCAGCGAGGCGAGGACCGTCTTCGCGCGCTTCGTCACTTCCGCGGGGACTCCGGCGAGGCGGGCGACTTCGATCCCGTAGCTGTCGTCGGCGGGTCCCGGGACGATCTTGCGCAGAAAGGTCACGTCCTCCCCCCGCTTCTTCGCCGCCACGTTGCAGTTCACCACCCCTTTGATCTCCCCCTCGAGGGAGGTGAGCTCGTGGTAGTGGGTGGCGAACATGGTCTTCGCGCCGAGCTTCTTCCCGGCCGTGTATTCGGCGACCGCCCGGGCGATGCTCATGCCGTCGTAGGTGGAGGTCCCCCGCCCGATCTCGTCGTAGAGGATGAAGCTCTTCTTCGTGGCGTTGGCCAGGATGTAGGCGACTTCCTTCATTTCCAGCATGAAGGTGGACTGCCCGGAGGCCAGGTCGTCGGAGGCCCCCACCCGGGTGAACAGCTTGTCGCAGACCCCGATCCGGGCGGAGGTCGCCGGGACGAAGGATCCCACCTGCGCCATCAGCACGATCAGGGCCGTCTGCCGCATGTAGGTGGACTTCCCCGCCATGTTCGGACCGGTGATGAGCAGCAGCCTCCGGTCCCCCGTGTCCAGCAGAGCGTCGTTGGGGACAAAATAGGAGCCCTCGACGAAGCGTTCCACCACGGGATGCCGCCCGTTCTTGATGTCGACCGTGTCCGAGGCGTCCACCGTCGGGCAGACGTAGCCGTTCTGGGCCGCGCAGTCCGCCAGAGAGAGGAAGACGTCCAGCCGCGCCAGAGCCTGAGCCGAGGCCCGGATCCGTGCGCTCTCCGCGTCCACCGCAGAACGGAGCTCCACGAAGAGGTCGTATTCGAGGGCCTTCACCCGGTCGTCCGCGCCGAGGATGGTGGCCTCCATGTCCTTGAGCTCGTCGGTGATGTAGCGTTCCTTGTCGGAGAGGGTCTGCTTGCGGACATAGCCCTCGGGGATCTTGTCGGCGGCGGAGCGTGGGGTTTCGATGTAGTAGCCGAAGACCCGGTTGTAGCCGATCTTCAGCTTGGAGATCCCGGTCTTCTCGCGCTCGGCGGCCTCCGCGGTACGGATCCAGTCCCGGCCGTTCTTCATGATGTACCGGAGCTCGTCCACCTCCGCGCTGTACCCGTCCTTGAGGATCCCGCCGTCCCGGATGACGAAGGGGGGATTCTCCACCACCGCCCGGTCGATGGCCGCGTAGACGTCCGCCAGATCGTCCAGTTCCGAGGCGATCTCCCCGAGAGCCCCGGAGGACAGGGAGGAGAGCATCGCTTTGAGGGGCGGGATCACGGCGATGGTCTGGGCGATGGCCCTCAGATCCCGTCCGCCCGCGGTGCCGTAGGAGACCTTCGTCACCAGCCGTTCCAGGTCGAGGACCGGGGAGAGGGCCTCCCGCAGTTCCTCCCGGAGCATGAAATTGTCGGTCAGTTCCGAGACGGCTTCGAGGCGGCGCAGGATCGCGGGGACGTTCGTCAGCGGGTGTTCGATCCACTGGCGGAGGAGGCGCGCGCCCATGGAGGTGTTGGTCTTGTCGAGGACCCAGAGCAGGGATCCGCGCTTTTCCTTCGTGAGCATGGTCTCGGTCAGTTCCAGATTGCGCCGGGTGGCGGAGTCCATCTCGAGATACTGGGACGCCTCGTAGAGGTTCAGGTCCCGGAAGAAGATCCCCTCCTTCATCTGGGTCTCGCGGACGTACCGGACGGCGGCTCCGACTGCCACGAGGGCGGCCCGGGGAGCGCCGGCGAGTTTTTCGGCTCCGAACTGCTCTTCCGCCAGGGCGACGGCTCCGTCCGGATCGAAGTATTCCGACGCGCCGTCCGTGAGGGAGGCCCCGAGACGGTCCCGGATGTGCTCCGCCGCCGCGGGAAGGACCTTCGCCGGGACATTCATGAGGACCTCGGAGGGGGCGTAGGTCGAGAGCTCGGAGAGGATCTTCTCGTCCCCCCGGGCGTCCCGGAAGGCGGTGGCGGCGATATAGGCCGTGGAGACGTCGCAGAAGCAGATCCCCGCGGATCCCCCGTCCCAGTACAGCGCGGCCAGGTAGTTGTTGGATTTTTCGTTCAGGAGATCGGTCTCGATGAGGGTCCCCGGGGTGATGATGCGGATGACTTCGCGCTTCACGAGATCCTTCGCCAGCTTCGGGTCCTCCGTCTGCTCGCAGATCGCGACCTTGTACCCCTTGTCGATGAGCCGCCCGATGTAGGTCTCGGCGGAGTGGTAGGGCACGCCGCACATGGGGGCTCTCTGCTCCTCCCCGCAGTCCCGCCCGGTGAGGGTGAGATCCAGCTCCTGCGACACAAGCTGCGCGTCCTCGAAGAACATCTCGTAAAAGTCCCCGAGGCGGTAAAAAAGAATGAAGTCCGGGTACTGGTTCTTCACATCAAAGTATTGCTGCATCATCGGCGTCATAGGAGCACCTCGGGAGAGTTGTTAGTGGAAAGTGGCTAGCGGGCAGTAGAACGAGTGAGGAGTGAGGAGTTAGGAGTGAAGGGGGAATTCAGAATTCAGAATGATGAATTCTGAATTGTTTCACGTGAAACATTTCATTCCTTATTTCCCTTCGTGAAGGGATGAACAAATCCTTCTCCGCCGACGGACCGGTCGACGCAGTCACCGTGTCCGTCGCTGCTGATTTCGAAAGGCGGAGTCATTCGTCAATGGCACCCTGCGCAGTGCGAGCAATCGTGGGAACAGGGCCGTTCCCCGGTGATCGCGTACTGGAGTTCGTTCATGATGCCGTTCGTCAGGGCGTCGAAGGCCTGCTTCGCGCGGATGTACTCCGCGTAGACGGGATTCGCGGTGATCTCGTCGTAGAGCGCGTCGATGCGTTCGCGGACGGTCTTTCCGAAATCCTCGCCGAGATCTTCCCCGCTGCGCACGGCGTCGGAGAGCATGGTCTGCTGGGCGTTGTATTCGGCGATCAGGGCGTTCAGTTCTTCGTCCCGCTCGTAGTCTTCGATGGCATGCCGGATCGCGTCGTTCCGCGGATCGGCCTTGACCAGTTCGCCCAGCGCGTGGGTGAGAGCCGTCATTTCGGGGGTGAGGAGAGAATCCATTGAGCTTGTACCTCTGGGATAGTTGTTAGTTGGGAGTGGCTAGGGGGTAGTAGAACGAGTTAGGAGTGAGGAGTTAGGAGTGAGGAGTGGGGCGGTGTTTCACGTGAAACATTCCGTCCGCGCGGTCCTTATCCTGCCGCGGATATGTTCACGGTCCTGTAACTCTAAAAAGGCTTTCTTTCAGACGATCTCCGCTTCGAGACAGTAGGTCCTCGCGCCGGTGATCCGGACGTTCACGAACTGGCCGATGAGGGACTTTTCGCCCCTGAAGTGGATCGGTCTCACGGGGTCGCCCCGGCCCGTCAGGACTTCGGGGTCGGTCTTCGAGACGTCTTCGGCGAGAACGCGGAGGGTCCTGCCGACGAAGCGGGCGTTGCGCCGGTCCGCGATCTCGGCTCCGAGGGCCAGAAGGCGTTCCATCCGTTCCGAGGATACCTCCCGGGGGACCTGGTTTTCCATCTTCGCGGCGGGGGTGCCGTCCCGGGGGGAATAGATGAAGGAAAAGACCATGTCGTATTCGGCACGGCGCATGAGATCGAGGGTGGCTTCGAAGTCCTCCTCGGTCTCCCCGGGGAAGCCGACGATGATGTCCGAGGTGACGGAGACGTCCGGGACCGCGCGGCGGAGCTTTCCGACCTTTTCGAGGTAGGCCTCTGCGGTGTACTTCCGGTTCATCGCCGCAAGGATGCGGTCGGATCCCGACTGGACGGGAAGATGGAAGTGCTTCGCCGCCTTTTCCTCCGCCGCCATCGCTTCGATCAGCCGGTCGGAGGCGTCCTTCGGGTGGCTCGTCATGAAGCGGAGGCGGAAATCCCCCTCAAGGGCGCAGATTTTATGGATGAGGTCCGCGATGTCGATCCTCCGTCCGTCCTCCCCCGGTCCGCCGTCGTAGGAATTGACGTTCTGCCCGAGGAGGGTGATGTCCTTCGCGCCGTCTGCTATGAGGGCTTCGGCCTCTTTCAGGATCGCCCCGGCGGAACGGCTTCTCTCCCGGCCCCGGACGTAGGGCACGATGCAGTAGGAGCAGAAATTGTTGCACCCGTACATGATGGAGAGCCAGGCCATGTGCTTCGATTCCCGGCGGATCGGCAGGCCCTCGGCGATCTTCCACTCCTCGCTGAGGACGAAGGAGCGTCCCCTGCCGTTCAGCGCGTCCCGGACCAGTTCGGGGACCCGGTTGGCGGCACCGGTGTCGAAGGTGAAGGAGACGTAGGGATAGCTGTTTTTGAGCTTGTCTGCCCGGGCCTTCTGGGTGACCATGCAGCCGCCGACGCCGATGAGGAGCCCGGGATTTTTGTCCTTGACGTGCTTGTAGCTCCCGATGATGGAGAGGGCCCGCTTTTCGGCGTGTTCCCGGACGGCGCAGGTGTTGACGAGGATGAGTTCGGCCTCGTCCGGCAGACCGGTCCGGGTATAGCCCATGGCGGCGCACATCCCGGCGAGGCGTTCGCTGTCGGCCTCGTTCTGCTGGCAGCCGAAGGTCTGGATATAGTATTTCGGCGCGTCCTCTCCCGTGCGTCCCAGCCGGGCAAAGAAGCGGCGGACGTCGTCGACTGCGCGGAGCCTTTCCGCGGTCTCCGGGTCGCAGACGGCGGATTCGATATAGGTTTCAGACATGGGGAGTCCTTTATTGCGATATTCTTACAAAATATCATTATACATGAAACCAGCGGGTTTGTCAAGGAGGAGCCTTCCTTGTTTCACGTGAAACAAAAACCCGTCGGAGGTGAACTTTGCAGTTCAACCGCTGACGGGGGAGTTTATCCCTTCACGAAGGGAAATAAGGTATGAAACGCTGCGCGTTTCGGATTTTATGTCCTGCGCGGACGGCGGCAGGGGACCCAACTCAGGCCGTAGGTTCCCCTGCGGGGTCCTTGGCCGTATGGCATAACTGTACAGCTCGTCCCGGAATCGAAAATCGACTGTGCATCCCACGGCCCTCGCGCGGTCTCTGTTCGTGCGGCTTGTGCCATGCTCGGAGCAAGCTCCTCGGCCTCCGGCGGTGTTTCAGGCGCGCATTGGGCACAGGGACGCGCACGACTGAATCGAAACCTGTTTCTCTATCCTCGCGCACATACTCTGATTCAGATCCACGTGCAGACAGAACCGCGCGAACGAAAACCGTCAGGGCGAAACATGGAGTTTTGGCGGAGCGGCGGAGTGTTTCACGTGAAACAAAGGAAAACGGTTTCTACTAACCGCTAACCACTCCTGACTCCTAACTAAATCACCATTTTCTGTGCGCGTTGTGCCATTCCGTCCCGATGAAGCCGACCTGGGCGAAGTCTTCGGGGTTGTTCCGGATGATCCAGTCGATGTAGCTCATGGTCATTTCCGCCGTCAGGAGATAGCCCGCGGGGTTCAGGTGCCCGCCGAGGAAGAAATTGTACATGAACTCCGCGTCGTAGACCGGCCCGTACTGCCACAGGTCGATCACGTAGGTGAAGTCGAACATCGCGGCGAGATCGTACAGGAGCTTTGCGTGGGCGAGCTTCTTCATGTCCCCCGGATTGTCGGCGTACTTTACCGAGGTCCGGGGCATCGTCATGAGGAAGAACCGCCCCTTCGGCTGGATCTCCTTGTATTTCTGGATGATCGTCGCGTACATCCCGGCAAAGGTCGGCTTGTTGCTGCGCCAGTCCGCGGGATCCACGTCCGCCGCCGAGCCCAGCTCCTGGCAGAGGCCGAAGAGATCGTTCACCCCCAGAGCCAGCACGTAGGCCTGCGCCGCCTTCGCGGGATCCCAGACGCCGTTCGCCTCGCCCCAGGACTCCAGATATTCCTTCGCCGTCATGCCGCCCCGGGAGAAATTGTAGGCCTTGAGCCCCGCGGCCCGCGCGATGTACTGCCCCCACGAGTATTCGAACATGTCGTGATACCCGTTGGAGCCGTCCGCGTTCGTGGATTCGAATTCCCCCGAGGACAGGCTGTCCCCGATGAACGCCATCGTGCGGAAGATCCCCGTGAATCCCCCGTCCGGCTTGATCCGGTCCAGCGGCTTCTCGTTCGGATCCTTGTAATATCTCGTGATGTCCATAATGGTCTCCTTTTTTGTGTATGAAAAATCCGTCCGGACTGAACGTCTAAGCTCAACCCGAACGGATTTTGATCTTTACCGCTCTGTCCGCATGTGGGTTTGAATCTGAGGATGTGCGCGAGGGCGCGGAAATGGTTTTCGATTTCCGTCTGCGCGTCCTGTGCCCAATGCGCGCCTGAAATGCTGCCGAAGGCCGCAGACTTGTCTGCGCATGTTTCGGCTGCACGAACAGAGACCGCGCGAGGACGTGGGACGTACTGTCAGATTCGGATTCCGGGACGAGCTGTCAGGTTATGCCATACGGCCAACTATTTGCTCCGCAAATTGGACCCTCGGGAGGGGCAGAGTTTGCGAAGCAACACTCGTCGGCCATGAGATGGTCCCTCCCGGCTGCCCGTCTGCGTGACTGCGTCGACGCGGCGTAGGGACATAAATCCGAAACGCGTAGCGTTTCATACCTTTGCCGACGGATCGAAGACCCGTCAAACCGGAATGAAAGGGCGGAGCCTTTCTCAGTGAATGATCGTCGGATCCCCGTGGTAAGCCGGGAGGGCATGGGGACGGACGAGCTGGCCGCCGGACTCGTAGGAGTCGATCGCCGCGAAGATGTACTCCATGGTGGCGAGGGCATCCCGGCCGGAAGCGCGGAGGTGTTCGAGGGGGACGTTGTTCGAGAGGTCCTCGTAGAAGGCGTGGATGCGGATCGGGAAGGTTGCGCCGAAGTCGGTGATGCCGGTGTTGGTCACGACGGGCTCCTTGCCTGCCTGCCAGTAGGTCAGCTTTTCGACGCAGTTCTCGATGCAGAAGGTCCCCTTGGTGCCCGCGAGCTCGAAGGACCACCAGCCGCCGAGGCCGAAGGAAGCGTCGCCGCGCTGGGAGAGGAGATAGCCGACGCAGCCGTTCTGGAACTTCACGTGGACGGACTGGATGGAGAGCATGAGGTCTTCGCTCTGACGCCGCGCGCCGGGCTTTTCCATGAAGGCCTGGACGTGGGTGATGTCGCCGGAGTAGTGCCGCATGACGGAGAAGGGATGGGTCAGGAATGCCTTCGCGTGGGAGTAGGGCATCTGCCAGCGGGAATTGCGGTCCACGGGATTGACGTTCACCGCGCTGCCGTTGAAGCCCACCTTCGTGAGGGAGTAGACCTGCTCGCCGACGCCGCCGTCCGCGATGAGCTTGTCCGCCTCGAAGGCCGGGCCGGAGAAGTAGTGGTTCAGGTCGCAGCCGAGGTAGAGACCCTTCTTCGCGGCGAAGGCCACCATTTCCCGGGCCTCGTCGATCCGGTTGGAGATCGGCTTTTCCACGAGGACGTGGCGTCCGGCGTCGAGGGCTTCCATCGTCGGGACATAGTGCCAGGATCCGTTTTCAAAACCGGAGGTCGTGACGTGGACGACTTCGATTTCCGGATGCGCGGCGAGCATGTCCTTCAGGGAGTAGTACGCGGGAACGCCGAATTTTTCCGCGGCCGCGTCGGCCTTCGCCTTGATGACGTCGCAGACCGCGACAAGCTCGGCGAGGGGATCGTTCTGGATGCAGGTTGCGTGGGTGTGTCCGATGCCGCCCATACCGACGACGCCGGCTTTGAAGATTTTCGACATGATAAAATTCCTTTCTGGGAATATGATGTGCGGAAATGAAAAATGAGGAATGAGGAATGAAAGTTAGGAGTGAGGAGTTGGAGGAACCGTTCTCCGATGTTTCACGTGAAACAAAATCACTGGTCTACTAACTACTAACCACTAGCCACTAGCCACTTCCCTACTCCCATTCTCCCGCGTTCTTGCGGTACGATGCCGGAGGCAGGCCCACCGACTGCTTGAACACCCGCGAGAACAGGGAGACGTCGGAGAATCCGGTCCGCTTCGCCACCTCGGCCACCGGGAGATCCGTCGTCACGAGGAGCTCCATCGCTCTTGCGATCCGGAATTTGCGGACGTACTCGGAGGGGGTCATGCGGAGGGCGCTCTTGAACTTCCTCGCCATGTAGTCCGGGGAGAGGCCCAGTTCGGCGGAGAGGTCGTTCATCGTGATGTTCTCGCTGTAATGGGTGTCCACGTAGGCGAGGATGCGGTAGACGTAGCCGTAGTAGTCGTCTGCGGCGGGGGCGCGGTTGTCCCATTCCTCGGCGTACATCCGGGAATAACGGAGAAGGAACGCGGCGAGCCGGATCTTGAGGCTGGTCTCCCACCCGACCCGGCGGGCTTCCCGCTCGCCTTCGATCTCCCGGAGGGCCGATTCGATGTTCCGCCGTTCGTTCATCGGGACGTGCAGAAGGCGTATGCTCTGACCCTCGGCCTCTGTCCCCTTCCCGCGGGTGCCGAACATGACGTCCAGTCCCGGGAGGGCGGAGAGTTCGGGCAGGAAGGAGCCCAGCTCGCTCTCCTCGAAGATCAGGTTGTAGAGTTTGGTCTGGTAGGCGTTGATGTAGGAGTGCTCCTCCCCGGGCCGGACGAAGAAGAGATCCCCCGCCACGAGGAGGGTGATGACGCCGCCGGCCTGATGGAGGGTGAATCCGTCCACCACGTAGACGATTTCGTGGAAGTCATGGGAATGGGCGCGGATCCTGCCGTCGTGTTCCGCGGGGACGATGCCGACCGCCGGACCGCCCGTGACATAGTCCGCATGACGGAAAACATCAGCCAAGATACTTTACTCCGTGATTTCCGCGACCTTTACCACCGCGCCGCCGTTTTCGTTGGAACGGATCATGGCGTGGATGACGCGGGACGCTTCGAGGCCCTCCCTGCCGCTGCCGTCGATCTCTTCGGGCTTCGCGCCGCCGTCGACCTGATCGACAAAATAGTGGATCCTGTCGCGGAAGGTGTCGTAGAAGCCCTCGAAGCCGTCGAACACGGGGTTGGTGTAGACCTCCTTGAGGTAGGTTTCGGCGGGATAGAGGGTCGCCTCGCGCCACATGTCCTCGAAGACGAACCGGCCGTCGGTGCCCGCGACTTCGCAGCGTTCCATGGGATGGCCGCGTTTGATGTCGTAGGAGGAGGTGAGGTGACCGACCGCGCCGCATTCGAAGCGCATGATGGTGGATTCAGTGGACCAGATATCGCGCCCGGGGGCTTTCATGGCGAAGGTGGCGACTTCGCGGACGGGCCCGCAGAAATACTGCATGATGTTGACGCTGTGGGGATTCAGGGCCTTGAAGTGGTAGTAGACGGAATCGAGGGGCATGAACTTGCCGATCCAGAGGGCCATATTGCAGAAAAGCAGGGAGCCGATGCGTCCGTCGTTCTGCCATTTCTTGGCCTGTCTGGCGGCGGGGGTGAAGCGGTGGTTCATGTCGATGCCGTAGCAGAGGCCCTTTTCCTCGGCTTTCGCGACCATTTCGGCGGCCTTTTTGAGGTCGTTGGAGATGGGTTTCTCTCCGAGGACGTGGCAGCCCGCTTCGAAGGCTTCCATCGTGGGCTCGTAGTGGTCGGAGGCGTATTCGTATCCGCCGGTGGTGATCGAGCAGATATCGGGCTTCATGGCCGCGAACATGTCGGTCGCTTTGGTGAAATAGGGCACGCCGAATTTCTCGCCGGCTGCCTTCGCCAGTTCGGGAACCCGATCGCACACGGCGACGAGTTCGGCCTTGTCGGATTCGGTATAGGCGCGGGCATGGCGGTGTCCGATGTGGCCCATACCCACGACGACGGTTCTCTGCATGATGCTAGGTCCTCCAAAGATATGATGAAAGGCCGGGCCTTTCAGATTTGGCAACGACGGTCCCCGACCGTCGGCGGAGAAAGATACGAAAGACCGCGTCTTTCTTAATCAGCCTGACGGATCTCTGATCCGTCGCGGAGGAGGATTTTCATACCTTCTCGAAGGTATAAGGTATGAAACGCTCCGCGTTTCGGATCTATGTCCTGCGCGGACGGCGGCACGGGGGACCATCTCAGGCCGAAGGCCCCCTGTGCGGGTCCCTTGGCCGGAGAGCATAACTTGTCCTCTCACATCGGAATCGAAATTCGACAATGCATCCCACGGTCCTCGCGCGGTCTGTGTTCGTGCAGCTGAAACATGCGCAGACAAGTCTGCGGGCTTCGCCGGCGTTTCAGGCGCGCATTACACAGGACGCGCGTTCGGGAAGGAGGAACTGTTTTTTCGTCCTCGCGCACATGCTCAGATTCAGACAGACGTGCGGAAAGAACGGCGCGATCGAAAATCTGTTTGGGCGGGACATGGCTTTGGGGCAAACCGCACTTTTGTTTCACGTGAAACAATCGGCAGAAAACCTGCGCGTTGTCTCCTTTCAAATGCGCGATTGAATCTCCGCCGTAAGGCCGCAGGATTTATCCTGCGCATGTTTCGGCTCCACGTCGGCGATCAAGCGGGGTTGGCGTCGTGTTCCGGCTCGTCCGATCTGCAATCTGTTCAGGTGCGCGGGGATGCGGGACCGGTTTTCGATACGGAAACGCGCGGCCTTTGCCCACTCCTTTTCCAAATCAAAAAACCATATCCTTCCGCTTTCCGAAAAACCGGAAACGGCTTCCTTACCCTTTCGAAAACTCCTCAAACATCGCGCCGAGCAGTTTTCTTGTCGGATCGCTGCCGTGCTCCCAGTACATGACGCCGGCGAGGTCCTTTTCGCGGGCGTAGGCGACCTTCGCGGCGACGCTTTCCTCGTCGTCGTAGCTGAGGAATTCTTCCTTTTCGGGGTTATAGAGCCAGCGGGCCTTCGCCTTTTCGTCCCGGACGGTGATCCAGCCCTTCGATTCGGGGGCGTCGGGATCCGTCAGCTTCGAGATCTCGCCGTAGCCGGGACCCCAGAATCCGCTGTCCTTGTCGTCCGGGTCGTAGCATCTTTCGCCGAAGCCCAGATTGTCGGCGGCCGGGATGTGGGTCCAGCGGCGGGAATAGAAGGCCGCGCCGATCACCAGCTTATCCGCGGGGACGCCCGCTTCTTCGAAGACCTTCACAGTGGAGTCGACGCACATATTCCGCACGTCCGGGTGTCCGGAGGGATAGAGGGCGGTGTGGTGGCAGGCGGAGGTCCAGGCTCCGGCCATGTCATAGGTCATGAGGGAGATATAGTCGAGCAGGGGGACGATCTTCGGGATCTCGACGGCTTCGACCATGTACTTCCCCGCGCCCGCCGCGATGGTGAGCATCCTGTCGGGACCGAGGGCGGCGCGGAGGGAGGCGAGGAGGGCGGTGAAGTTCTCCCGGTCCTCGGGGGCGTGGTCGATCCCGGCGGATCCGATGGTAGGGTACTCCCAGTCGACGTCGATCCCGTCGAGGGTCATGAAATCCGCGGCTTCGATGCACGAGGCGGTGAAGGCGGCGATGCCCGCGGGGGTCTTCGCCATGGTCGAGAATCCGCCCGCGCCCCATCCGCCGACGGAGAGCAGGATCTTCAATCCGGGCTTATATCCGCGGAGCCGGTCGATCTCCCGCTTTGTCGCCTCTCTGGAGGGATACCACAGAAGGCCGTCCCGGATGGTGCCGAAGGCGATGTTGATGAGGTCGAGCTTTTTCGCGTCGTCCTCCGTCACGGCGGCAAGCCCGCGGGCCGCGCCGGAAACATATCCGCAGAGGAACATAGTTTGTCTCCTGGAAGTGGTTAGTATTTAGTGGCTAGTGGTTAGCAGAGTTCGGAGTGAGGAGTGAATGAGGAATGAGGAGTGAAATTCAGAATTCAGAATGATGAATTAAGAATTGTTTCACGTGAAACATTCGTCCGTTTCTCCGAAACTCCATGTTCGGGCCAAACAGATTTTTGATCGCGCCGTTCTGTCTGCACGTCTGTCTGAATCTCAAACCGTGCGCGAAGACAGAGAAACAGTTTCAGCATCCCGTCCGCGCGTCCTGTGCCCAATGCGCGCCTGAATCTCTGCCGAAGGCCAGCACGACTGCGTCGGTGCGTCAGACATTGTCTGCGCATGTTTCAGCTGCACGAACAAAGACCGCGCGAGGACGTGGGATGCGAAAACGAATTTCGATTCCGGGACGAGCTGTCAGGTTATGCCATACGGCCAACTATTTGCTCCGCAAATTGGACCCGCACAGGGGGCAGAGTTTGCGAAGCAACACTCGTCGGCCATGAGATGGTCCCCCGTGCCGCCGTCCCGCGCAGGGACATTTTTCCGAAACGCGGAGCGTTTCATACCTCCTGACGGATCTCTGATCCGTCGAACTGAATCGGAAAGGCAAAGTCTTTCCTCATTCCGGCGCGTACCGGCGATTTACGCTTCGACGCCCATTTCCTTTAACTTATCCTGCAGCTTCTGCGCCGCGGCAGGGTCGCCGATGTGCAGGGTGTCGTAGGCCTCCTGGGAGCTTGCGAAGGGCCTGCCGAAGCCGTTCCAGTCCAGGTTGGTGTAGATCGGGTCGGGATGGCCGACTTCCGCCTCGCGCTTGGCGATGTGGGCCTCCATCCGGGCGCGGAGGAACGCCACGACGTCGGGATTCTCCTCGGCGATGTTGTGATTCTCGCCCGGGTCGTCGATGAGGTTGTAGAGCTCGATCTCCGGCTTGAAGTGGAAGTCCGGCTCCAGGGCGATCATGAGCTTCCATTCGGGGGTCCGCCAGCCGTGCTTGCGCATCCAGGTGGCCTCGGTGATGTAGAACTCCGGTTCCTGACGCACGCCCTCGCCGGTGATGGCCTTGGTCATGTCGCGGCCGTCGAATTTAATGCCGCAGTCGATGCCGCAGAGGGAGAGGATGGTCGGGAGGATGTCCTTGGTCTGGGTGATGTCGTCCACGTGGCCTTCGTAGGGGAATCCGGCGTACTTGAAGGCGAAGGGCACGACGAGGACGTTGTCGTAGATGGAGTGGTGGTCGAAATAGCAGTCGTGGTCGTAGAGGGTCTCGCCGTGGTCGGAGGTGAAGACCACGATGGTGTCGTCCTCGAGCCCGAGCTCTTTCAGGCGGGTGAGGATGTGGGAGATGCAGAGGTCCATGTAGGCGACGGAGGCGTCGTACTGGGCGATGATGTACTCGGCGTCGGTGCATCCCTCCGGGAACCAGCTGAGGAAGTAGTCGCGGAAGGGCTTGAACTCGTAGACCGGTTTCAGGGACTTGTTGTTCGGGTCGAATTCGTTGCCCTCGTAGAACATGCGGGTGAAGGGTTCCTTCGTGTAGTAGGGGGAATGGGGATCCATGTGGCGCATGAAGAGCAGCCAGGGCTGATCCTGCTTTGCGAGGCGTTCGAGCTCGGGGATGGCGACCTTGTTCATCTCCTCGGCCTTGTTCATGTTCCAGTCGGGGTAGGTGATGTACTTGTCGCAGCCGCGGCAGGAGTGCCCGCCGATGTAGGTGGAGGTGTAGCCGTAATCGCGGAGGATCTCGGGCATGGTGCGGACGGCGTCGGTCAGCGGGCCCTTATGCCGGAGCGCGACGCAGTCGGTGGAGAAGCAGTCCATGCCGGTGACCATGGAGGCATAGCCCGGGGTGGTCGGGATGGAGGGGGAGTACATCTTGTCGAAGCAGACGCCGCCGTCCTCGATATAGGCGTCGATATGGGGCGTCGTCAGCCGGTGATACCCGTAAAGGGAAGTATGGTCGCTCCGAAGGGAGTCGATGCCGAAGAAGAGAATGTTCGGATATTTCTTTGCCATGATTTGCTCCTTGTTTTGATGAGGAATGAGGAGAGAGAAGTCAGGAGTGAGGAGTTAGGAATGAGGAGTGAAGAGGGAATTCAGAATTCAGAATGATGAATTAAGAATTGTTTCACGTGAAACATGCCTCAAAATGCAGTTCCCGCGTTTTTTGTTCCGTCCTCCTCCGCCGACGGACTGGTCGACGCAGTCACCATACCGGTCAACGCAGTCACCGTGTCCGTCGATGCTGATTTCGAAAGTCGGGGATTTCCGCTTTATCTCGCCCCTAATTGCTTCAGAATCGCGTTCATATACCCGTAGCTTTCGGCGGCGATCCTCGTGGCGTCGGTGATGGACTGGTCGGGGCCGATGACCTCGAGGCAGACGGGACCGTCGTACTTCTGGTCCACCATCGCCTTGAAGTAGCCCCAGAGGTCGATCTCACCGCGGCCGCAGGCCTGATCTGCCGGAGCTCCCGGGGACGGTCCGGGGCCCTTGCAGTCCCGGATGTGGATGTGCTTCATCGCGGAGAGGACCGCAGGAAGCGCGACAGCCGGATTCTCGCCCGCCCGGTGGATGTGGGAGGGGTCCATGTCCACGCCGAACGCGGGGGATTTGATCTCCTCCATCATCTTGAGGGTCGTCGGGGTGGAATAGACCGCGGCTCCGACGTGGGCCTTGACGCAGAGGGTGATGCCGAACTGTTCCGCGTCCTCGGCGAGGGCTTCGATCTCCTCCATCATGGGGGCCCAGGTCTCCTCGACGTTCATCTGCCCGCCGGGGCCGATGTTGACGATCGGGATCCCGATTTCGGCGCAGGCTTCGAAGGCCGTGTGGAGGCGGACCTTGTCGTGGGAGGCGACTTCGGTGGAGAGGAAGGGCAGTTCGAGCTCCTCGCTGATGGCCCGCAGTTCAGCCTTCTGGGCCTTCCAGTCGGAGAGATTGAGGTGCTCGCACATGCCGGCGATGGCGGAGATCTCCACTCCGTCGTAGCCGCATTTCTTGATTGCTTCCGCCGCTTCCCGGAACGATACCGTTTTGAAAAGCACGGAATTGACGCCGAGTTTGATCATGGTATACATCCTTTCTGAAAAGGTTTAGGGTCGAAGAAATTAGAAATTAGGAATGAGGAATGAGACGAGTTGGGAATGAAATTCAGAATTCAGAATGATGAATTAAGAATTGGCGATTGTTTCACGTGAAACATTTTTCCGAAATTACGGCCGCTGCACATCCCAATCCGCCCTCACGTTGTCATTCTGACGCACCGACGCAGTCGTGCTGTCGCGAAGAATCTCCCGGCTTCAAGGCCAACCCATTCTCCACGTGCGGAGATTCTTCGTCGCAGGCTCCTCAGAATGACAAAGAAAAGCGGCGACGGACGGGGTTCCGGCCTGAATGAAGAATCGTTTCAGGATAAGCAGAACGAAATCACGATTGTTTCACGTGAAACATCGGTTCACTTCTCATTTCCGCTCAGTTTATCCGCGAAATCAGATTCTGGAACGCCGCGTCGTAGTAGTCCTCGGCGCGCTTCTTGATCTCGAGGCAGTTGTCCTTGTTGCAGTATTCGAGGATGAAGGGCTTTTTGTCGGCATAACGGATATAGCAGGACATGAACTTGATCCAGTCGATGTCCCCCTCGCCGATGTTGACGCCGTAGGCCGCGTTGATCTTGCGGTCCTTGCCGTGGAGATAGGCGATGTCGTGCTTGAGGTAGTAGAACATCCCTTCCTCGTCGGAATTGGCGAGGAAATTCGCGGGGTCGAGCATCGCGCCGAGCCGGACGTGGCTTTCCTCTTCCAGCTCCTCGATCAGGGTTTTCAGCCTCCGGGGGGAGGGGATGATGTCCAGCACGCAGGCTTCGAGGGCCAGATGAACGCCGCTCTCCTCCGCGATCAGGCAGACTTCGCGGATGGTATCCTTGATGCGCTGGTAGTCGCTCTCGTAGGTGTCGGTATTGACGCCGCGCCGCCCGGGTGTGAAGCCGCACTCGCTGGCCAGGTAGGGGATGCCCGCCTCCGCCGCGAATTCGACGTACCGCTTCGCGTATTCGATGACCCGGTCCCGCACCGCGTCGTCGGGATTGCGCAGGTCCGTGAAGATGCCGAGGGACGTGACGGCGACCCCGCGGGAGGCAAACTCGTTCGCGGCGGCCTTAACGCGCTCCGGGGTGATCCCGTCCAGCGGCCCGATGCCGTTGTAGGTCCAGCCGGGCAGATCCTCGTGGACGAAGCAGAGCTCCGTGCACCGGAAACCGCCGGCGGCCATGCGCTTCGCCGTGTCGGAAATCGTCAATCCGTTGAAAGCCCGGGACGTGACTCCGATGTTGAGCATATCGGAACCTCCTGTCTCCTTGTCTGATTTTGGCGATTCGGAACCCTTCGCCAACCCGGTTTCATTATAATATGACGAAAATGAATCGTCAAGAGGTTTCGGCAAACTTTCCGCGGGAAAACCCCGAAAAAGCGGAAATCGTCAAGTACAGGAGAATATAGATGTTAGTTGGGAGGGGCTGGTGGTTAGTAGAACGAGTGAGGAGGGAGGAGGGATTAGGAATGAAATTCAGAATTCAGAATTAAGAATTATGAATTGGACGGTGTTTCACGTGAAACAATCGTGATTTCGTTCTGTTTTTCCTGAAACGATTCTTCATTCAGGCAGGAAGCACGTTCGTCGCCGCTTTTCTTTGTCATTCTGAGGAGCCTGCGACGAAGAATCTCCGCACATGAAGGATGGGTTGGCCATGAAGCTGGGAGATTCTTCGCTGACAGCACAACTGCGTTGGTGCGCACGACTGCGTCGGAGCGTCAGAATGACAAAGTGAGGGCGGAACGGGACATGCGGCGGCCGATTTGACGGAGAGGGCTCATGCAAGCTCCGCAGAGGCAAATCCCTGTCTGTTTCACGTGAAACAAAGCCCGATTCCTCATTCACTCCGAATATTTCCTGCCTCCCTGCCCCAGTTCTCTGTTTTTCCCCCTTGACAAACGGGCGGGATTCATGTACAATATAAACAGTTCCGGGGAGTACGGCCGGAACACGCTTGCGCAGAAAGGAAGAGACGTCATGCCGAAAAAGGACGAACTCTTTGAAAACGGGAATTCCCCCGCGGACGAAAACGAGGAATACGATCCCGAGATCTATACCCTGACCGACGAGGAAGGCAACGAGCTGCATTTCGCGCTCCTCGGCTCCCTCGAGAACGAAGGAAACGAATACAAGGCGCTGATCCCCGTCAACGAGGACGGCGAGGAGGAGAGCAACGAATACGTCATTCTGAAATGCTCCGTCGACGAGAACGGGGAGGATATCTTCGAGACCATCGAGGACGACGAGGAATTCGACCGGATCGCGGACATTTTCGACGACGAATTCGCGGATATTTTCTACGACGAAGACTGAGGACCGAAGCCCGGATAACTCAGGCGGAGCGGTTCCGGATAAACGGAAAATTCCGCCCTGCGGTGTTCGAGAGAAACGGACGTAAAAACCCACTAAAGAGTAAAAAGGAGCCCGGCTTCCGGCGTGGGGTATGCAGACCTCCCTCCGCAGCCGTGAGACGCATTCCGCGCCGCCGCAGCGTGCAGGACGCTGGGAGCACAAACCGTCGGAGAGGGCACCGTCCTTGCGTGAGCAGGGTTTCTTCACGTTCGTTTTGATACGGCATTGCGGGGCGGGTTTTTGTTTATTGCGGATGGAGAGAGTTTCACGCCCGAACCATACAGTAAAAAACCGTCAGGGTTGAACATCAAGTTCTTCTCTGACGGGATTTTTGTTTCACGTGAAACAGGGAGAACCGCTCCGCTGACAACCGGCAATTCCCTCATACGATTCACGCTCTAAAAAGCTAACTAAATGGGTTTCGAACGCGAGATGTAGAAGGCGAACGACGGGGTGGGAATGACATTTATCCAAACATGACTTCATCCATCCCACCCCCGAGAATCCCCGTCGGGAATTCTCGCTTACGTCAGCCGTAACATGTGAGCTCGCGTGCGATAACTCTGATAAGGTTGGATAGCTATATTGGTGTACCAAGGTTCAGCCGCACTTGATTGGTATAACCATGTCCTGCCCCCAATTGAAGTTCTTGCCAGGCTTCTTTCAAGAAGCCGCGTTTCCTTTTTAACTCCCCTCATACCTCCTCCATCCTCCGGTCTTCCGTCACGACGAGCAGGCGGACGGTCGGGGGGAAGAGTGCGCGGAGGGCGGCCGGGTCCTTGCTGAATCCCAGCTTTGCGGCGAGCTTCGGGGAGAGGATCACGAGGCAGGGGGCGCCGTTCTGCTTATCGAGGAGGGCGAAAAGCCGTTTCCGGGACCGGGCGGGGAGCCATGCGGGGGGATCTGCCGGAATGACGGCGGCGCACTCCCGGCGGAAGCGGAACCGGAAATCCGCGGCGGCGAGGAGGGTCCAGCGTCCCGGGGTCTCGGTGACCGCCGGATCCGCAAATTCGTCCGGGAGCGGCGGGGGATCGGAAGGGGGGAGCGCACCGCCTTCGGAGGCTGTTCCGGTATCCGCGGGTGTTTTCCTCTCCGGTCTTACGGCTTTCGGCGCGGCTTCGAGGGCGGTTTCGGTCAGAAGTCCTGCCGCGAAGGGGAGGACGGAGGAGAGCAGATCCGCGCTGGCCGGTCCGATGCCGTCGGTCTTGCGCAGTTCCTTTTTTGACGCGCGGAGGACAGCCCCGAGGGATCCCAGCCGGTCCGCGAGGCCGTGGGCGGCGGGATTGGTGTTCCGCCTGGGGAGGGTTTCGAAGAGCAGGATCTCGAGGCATTCGACCGGGGTGACGGCGTCGGCTCCCTTTTTCAGCAGCCGCCGGAGCATCCGGGAGCGGTGTCCGGCATGGGGATTTTTCGGAGGGGATCCCGGGGAAGCAGGCAGGGCGTCTGCCGGCGGGACATCCGTTTCCGGGGTGGAGGGATCGGAGAGCATGAACAAAGAAGGTTCCTCCCGATGCGGGTGATTTGGGGGACGTTCAGACAGGCTTTCCGCCGCTTATTCGTCGAACCGGATCGTCTCCGTCAGCCCGTCGGTGCCGAGGACCGCGTCCGGGAAAACGGCCCGGGCTTCGTCAAAGCAGACGGTGGGATCGGGGAGGGCGGGACTGAAATGGGTGAGCCAGAGGCGGCGGCATGCGGCGTCCTTCGCCAGCCGGGCGGCCTCCTCCATGGTCATGTGGGAACTCTCGGCGGCCCGATCCCGCTTTTCGCGCTCGAACATGCCCTCGCAGACCAGCAGATCCGCGTCCGCCGCCATCGTGGAGATGATGGAGGACGGGCGGGTGTCGACGGCGTAGGTCACGTGGATGCCGCGCCGGGCCTCGCCGAGGACGTCCCCGGGGGTGAATCCCTCGAGGGACTCCCCCTTCTGGAGCTTCGACCAGAGTCTTTGAGGCACACCCCGGGCCGCGGCTTTCGCGACGTCGAACCGGCCGGAACGGGGGATGCGGATATCGTAGCCGAGGCAGGGGCAGGAATGCCGGAGCTCGAAGGCCGTGATGCGGAAATCCCCCGCCTCCGCCGTATCGAAATCCCCGAGGGTCTTCGTGCGGACGCGGAAGGGGAGTTCGGAGGCGATGACGGTGAGGGAGCGGACGATCTCGTCGACGCCCCGGGGACCGCAGATGGTGAGGGGATCCGTGTGTCCCTCGTTGCCCATGGAGAGGAGCAGGCCGGGGAGTCCGCTGCAGTGGTCGGCGTGGAAGTGGGTCAAGAGGATCGCTTCGATCTTCCCGAGGGAGAATCCGGCCTTTTTGACGGCGAGCTGGGTCCCTTCGCCGCAGTCGATGAGGAGCCCGCGTCCCTCGTAGCGCATATAGCAGCAGCTGAGGAAGCGGTCGAGGCGGGGAACGGTTCCGCCGGTTCCGGGCAGGCAAACGTCAAGCATAAGTTTTCCTTTCAGGGAACGAGAGAGGAGAGTGGCTGGTGGGAGCGGCTAGTAGTTAGTAGAACGAGTTAGGAGTGAGGAGTGGGATGAAATGAGGAATGAGAAACGAAATTCAGAATTCAGAATGATGAATTAAGAATTGTTTCACGTGAAACATCATCCCGAACGACGCACATTGTATCCTTTCCATGCGCGACTGAATCACCGCATGTTTCGGCCGCACGTGCGAAGACCGCGCGGGGATCGCTTCATGTTCCGGCCCGTCAAACCCGCACCCGGTTCAGGCGCGCGGGGATCGGTTCAGGCTCCGGCTGAAAGACCGCGCGCCCTGTGCCCAATCCTTTTCCATACCATAAAAAACATAAATCACGGACGGCACGAAATCCCGGAACAGACAGGCTTCATATCCGAAACCGTCTCTCACTCAAGCTCCGAAAAATCCTTGATGAGCTTATCCAGCATCTTGTTGGCGACTTTTTCGTGCTTGGCGAAGGAGGAGGCGAAATCGGTGGATCCCTTCGCGGCCAGCTCCTGGAAAATGTTCCCGATCCCGAGCTGGGAGAAGAACCGGCCGATGTCGTAGACCCGGTACGCCAGGGCGATATCCAGCATTTCGGAGGACTCGTTGTCCCGGGCGTACTTCCGCGTCAGGGCGATGTCGTAGTAGGCCGGGGTGACCTGGATGTAGGACTGGATCGCCATGCCCTCGAGCACGGAGCAGATCATCCCGATATCCCCGGTGCTCTTCGGGACGCAGGCGGTGGAGGCGATGGCGTTGCAGTAGGTGTAGTACTTCTCCTGCATCTCGTCGTACTTCGGGATGGGCAGGACGCCGAACTCCGTCTCCATGTCGCGGACGTTCACGATGTAGCTGAGGACTTCGCCGTAGAACAGCACGCGGTCCTCCATGAACATCGCCTTGCCGGTCGCCACGTTGGAGGGGATCCGGGTGATGTTGTCCGCCGAGACGATCCGCACCACCTTTTCGAGGGCGGCCACCGTCTTGTCCATATCCACGTCGATGATCGGCTTCCCGTCTGTGTCGTAGCTCACGAGGGTCAGGCCGGAGCCGTAGAAGAAGGTGCAGGGGCCCTCGCCCGTGGTGACGTAGCCGTAGCGGTCCGCGTCGGTGTAGGATCCGTCGCCGTCCAGATCGGTGGTGACGTTCATGCACATTTCGCGGAAATTGTCGATGGTCCATTTGCCCTCCCGCACCAGGTCGTAGGGCACGTCCAGACCCACGTCGGCGATCAGCTTCTTGTTGAAGAGCTGGATGTAGGTCACGTCGTTGTCGAGGTAGTTGATGTCGCCGTTCATGAAGAAGACCCGGCCTTCGATCTGCATCGCCAGGGTCCCCTGATCCCACCAGGCGTCGGTGAGGTTCAGCCCGTCGAGCTTCATGTAGTCCAAGAGAAATCCCTGCTGCGCGAGGGAGGCGGCCGTCGCCATGTTCGGGAAGGCGATCTTGTAGGCTCCGTCGCCCGAGGTCACGGCCTGCCGGACGATGGAGTTCACGTCCCCGGGCGTCAGGGCGATATTGCAGTTGAACCGGTCGTTCACCGACATGTTCCGGTTGAACACCGCGTCGTTCACCACGTCCCCCGTGAGCTCTTCGACCCAGATCTCCTTTTCGGAGTTGCCGGTGGCGGCCTGGGCGGGGATGGTGAAGTCCGCGCCTTCGTAATCCGCGGGGGCGATTGCGTCGTATTTTTCCCGGGCGTAGGCGTAGGGATCGGCGTCTTCCTCAGGTTCGGCGGCGGAGGGATCCGCGTTTCCGGGAGTTTCGGCCGGGGTGTCCGCATCCTTCCCGCCGGAGGAATCCGCGCAGGCGCACACGGCCGGCAGAAGCAGGCACAGCAGAAGCGCGAGCGTCAAAAACTTCTTCGTTTTCATGGGTCGGATCTCCTTTTCAATGGTCGGTTGATTTAAGTCTTTTATATCACAATTTCAGGGAAATGTCAAGGGAAAGATTGGGCGGGGGGAGCGCGGACGGCCCGTTTCACGTGAAACATCCCCCGTTCCTTCCCGATCCTTCGCCCGGGTTTTTGCCGGCTGAACTCCCCGAGGTTTTCTTCCGTATGCTCTTGCATTTTCCGGGATTTCGTCGTATAATAGACACATCCTGTTTTATAATGAGGGAATTATGTCAAAACCCATGAGATCCCGCCTCTTCGCCGCGCTGCTTCTTGCTCTGGCGTTCGGCCTGCTCGCTCCCCGGGCGGCCGCGGACATCGCGAAGGACGGAAAGATCGTCATCGTCGTCGACCCCGGGCACGGCGGCATCGACGGAGGCACCGACGCGGGCGTCCGCACCGAGAAGGAAAACAACCTCGTGATCGCGAAGGCCCTCAAGACCATCCTCGAAAAAGACGGCCGCTTCACCGTCATCCTCACCCGCGACACCGACGTCTACCTCACCTACCTCGAACGCTCCCTGATCGCGAAGGAAAACAACGCCGATCTGTTTTTCTCCCTGCACTGCAATTCCTCCCCCGAGTCCTACCCCAACGGGAACATGGCCTACATCTCGGTGATCGACCGGTTCGCCGCGGAGGAGCTTGCGGGGATGGTGCTGGACAATATCTCCGCCTCCGTTTCCATCCGCCGCGGGAGAGTCGAAGCCCGGGAGGACACCGGCGGCTCCCTCGGCCCTTACTACTGGAACGAGGAACGCCAGTGGGACATGCCCGGCGAGGCCAAGCTCGGCAAGATCAGCGACTACTATTCCGTCATCACCTTCTCTTCGAAGTTCGGCATCCCCTCCATGATCATCGAGCACGGCTACTGCTCCAACCCCGGCGACGACGCGGTCCTCTCGAACGACGCCAGCGACTGGGCCATCGCCGACGCGGAAGCGAAAGCCCTGATCCAGTATTACACCGGCCACGAGCACGACTTCGGGGAGCCCGAGACCGACTTCCCCTCCTCCTGCATGTGGGCCGGGACCTCCTCCGCCCGCTGTAAGATCTGCGGCGCGAAATCCGGCACTACCGCCCTCCCCGCGGCTCCGGAGAACCACTACTGGCGCACCCTCGAATACACGCCCCCCACCTGCACCGGCGAGGGCTATATCAAAAAGATCTGCCAGATCGAGAACAACCTCAGCCAGCAGAAATTCGGCAACACCGTCGAACCGGTGGAGGAGATCCTTCCGCCCGCCGGCCACGACTTCAAGATCATCGACGAGACTCCCGCGGGCCACGGACAGGACGGGCACTACTTCAAGCGGTGCTCCGTCTGCGGCTACGAGGAGGAGGAGAGCATCCCCGGCGAGCCCCACGACTACCGGACCACGGAGGAAACCCTCCCCACCTGCACCGCCCCCGGCCGCCGCGTCACCCGCTGCGTGATCTGCGGGGACATCGTCACGGAAAACCTCCCCGCCGCGGGACATCAGTACGAACTGCGGAAATCGGTCCCCGCCACCCCCACGGAGGACGGCTACGAGATCTGGGTCTGCCCGGCCTGCGGGGACGAGAAGCGGGAAATCCTCTCGGTCTGCCCCCACGAATTCGACGTCACGGAGATCGCCCCCACCTGCGAGGAGGCAGGACGCCGCACCATGACCTGCCGCCTCTGCGGGTACGTGAAGATCGAGGAGCTCCCCGCCCTCGGCCACGACTACGAGGAACAGATGGCGGTGGATCCCACCTGCACGGAGGAGGGCTTCTTCCGCGGGAAATGCCGGGTCTGCGGGGACGTGGTCTCGGAGCGGATCCCCCCTGCCGGTCACCACTTCGTCAAGACGGAGGACGGCCGCCGGATCTGCTCGATCTGCGGAGCCCCCGACCCCGAATCGGCGGAGCGCTCCTTCTCGAAGGCCCTGAAATCCCCCGCCTTCATCGCCATCACGGTGGTGGTCGTCGTCCAGTTCGCCACCGCCGCTGTCCTCCTCGTCCGGCACACCCAGGCGATGAAAAAACACAAAGCCAAATATCGGTTTTAGTGGCTAGTTGGAAGGGGCTAGTGGCTAGTAGAAGGCGAGTTAGGAGTTAGGAGTTAGGAGTGAATGAGGAATTGTTTCACGTGGAACATTCCGCCTCTCCGCCAAAACTCCATGTTTCGCCCTGACAGATTTTTGATCGCGCGGTTCTGTCTGCATGTGGATCTGAATCTGAGTATGTGCGCGAAGATGCGGTCTATTATCTGACTTCCCGTCCGCGCGTCCCTGTGCCCAATGCGCGCCTGAATCTCTGCCGGAGGCCGCAGACTTGTCTGCGCATGTTTCGGCTGCACGAACAAAGACCGCGCGAGGACGTGGGATGCGCAGTCGATTTTCGATTCCGGGACGAGCTGTACAGTTATGCCATACGGCCAAGGGACCCTCGGGAGGGGCCTTCGGCCTGAGATGGTCCCTCCCGGCGCCTGTCCCGCGTAGGGACATAAAATCCGAAACGCGTAGCGTTTCATTCCTTATTTCCCTTCGTGAAGGGATGGACAAATCCTCCTCCGCCGACGGACCGGTCGACACAGTCACCGGAATGACCGTCGTTGCTGATTTCGAAAGGCTCAGGCTTTTCGGCATATAGAAGGTTTCGTTTGATTTATGAAAGACTTTGGCAAAGACTTTGACGTTATCGTCGCGGGGGCGGGCCACGCGGGGATCGAAGCGGCTCTGGCCTGCGCGCGGACCGGGATGAAGACCGCCCTCATCACCCTCTCCCTCGACGCCGTGGCGAATATGCCCTGCAATCCCTCCGTCGGCGGGACCGGCAAGGGGCACCTCGTCTTCGAGATCGACGCGATGGGGGGCGAGATGGGATACGCGGCGGACTGCGTCACCCTCCAGTCCCGGACCCTCAACGAGAGCAAGGGCGCCGCCGTCCGGTCGAAGCGGATCCAGGCCGACCGGAAAAAATATTCCGCCCTCATGAAAAAGACCCTCGAGGACACCCCGCATCTGCGCCTCATCCAGGGCGAGGTCACGGGGATCCTCACCGAGCGGGAAAGGGACGCCGCGGGGAATGAGATCTTCCGCCTCGCCGGAGTTCAGACCGCCCCCTGGGGGGAGATCTCCTGCCGGGCCGCGATCCTCTCCACCGGGACCTACCTCGGCGGCGTCACCCACGTCGGGGAAGTGCGGCGCAGCGCGGGTCCGGATGGCTCCCTCCCCTCCTCCGGCCTCACCGAAAGCCTCGGGGAACGGGGGATCGGGATGCTCCGCTTCAAGACCGGCACTCCCCCCCGCATCCACCGCCGCAGCATCGACTTTTCCCGGCTCGAAGTGCAGGAGGGCGAGGAATGGATCACCCCCTTCTCCTCCCGCACCGACCCCGCCGTCCTCAATTCCATCCGCCAGATCCCCTGCCACGTGGTCTACACCAACGCCGAGACCCACCGGGTGATCCGGGAGAATCTAGGCCGCTCCCCCCTCTATTCCGGACAGATCCACGGCGTCGGACCCCGGTACTGCCCCTCCATCGAGGACAAGGTCGTGCGCTTCGCGGACAAGGAGCGGCACCAGCTTTTCGTGGAACCGATGGGGGAGAACTGCGAGGAGATGTACCTCCAGGGCTTTTCCTCCTCCCTCCCCGCCGACGTCCAGCTTCTGATGCTCCACACCCTCCCGGGATTTGAGGAGGCGGAGATCATGCGGCCCGCCTACGCCATCGAATACGACTGCGCGGACCCGCTGGAACTTTCGCCCACCCTCGAATTCAAGCGGATCCGGGGGCTGTACGGAGCGGGGCAGTTCAACGGGACCTCCGGGTACGAGGAGGCGGCGGCCCAGGGACTTCTCGCCGGGATGAACGCCTCCCTCGCCCTCCGCGGGATGGAGCAGATCGTCCTTCCCCGGTCCTCCTCCTATCTCGGGACCCTCGTCGACGACCTCGTCACCAAGGGCACGAACGAACCATACCGCATCATGACCGGCCGGAGCGAATACCGGCTTCTGATCCGTCAGGACAACGCGGAAGAGCGGCTCGCGGGCTACGGGCGGTACGCGGGACTGCTCTCCGAAGAGCGGTATGAAGAGACCCTCGAGCGGACCCGGCGGGTGAAGGAGGAGGTCGAGCGGCTGAAACACGCGAATCTCGGCCCGTCCTCCGGGGTCAACACCCTCCTCGAAGCCCGGGGCACGACGCCTCTTTCGAGCGGGACCACCGCCGCGGAGCTTGTGCGCCGTCCCCAGCTGGACTACGCATCCCTCGCGCCCTACGATCCGGGAAGACCGGCGGACCTGCCCCGGGATCTCTGCCTCCGGGTGCAGACGGAGATCAAATACGAGGGCTATCTGCGGCGGGAAGAGGAGGAGGCCGCCCGTCAGGCAAAGGCGGACAGCGCGAAACTGCCCCCCGACGCGGACTATCTCTCCATCCGGGGCCTGCGGGCCGAAGCCGCCCAGAAGCTCGACCGGGTGAAGCCCCTCACCGTCGGTCAGGCCGCGCGGATCTCCGGGGTCAACCCGGCGGACGTGACGGTTCTGCTGATCTGGCTGCAGACGAGGAAGAAGAGTTAGGAGTGGCTAGAGGCTAGTAGGAGCGAGTGAGGAGTTAGGAGTGGCTAGTAGACCGTCCGCGCGAAATGAGGAATGAGGAATGAAATTCAGAATTCAGAATGATGAATTAAGAATTGTTTCACGTGAAACATTCTTCCGAAATTTCAACCGCCGCACGTCCCATTCCGCCTCCACGTTGTCATTCTGAGCGTAGCGAAGAATCTTCGCACTGGAAAGCTCAGGCCGTAGTTATAGTCGGAAAACTGTTTTCATCATCAGCTCCTCATAGTGTCATACTATTCTCGCTCTAAAAAGCTAACTAAATGGGTTTTGATCGCTCTCCGTAGAGTGCGAACAATCTATGATTGTGAGCTCACGAACGATAACTCTGATACGGTTGGATAGCTATATTGGTGTGCCAA
>CACZNC010000017.1 GCA_902782445.1 uncultured Ruminococcus sp. | reverse complement strand
CGTCGGTCCGGGTCGGCATGGGGAAGCCGGGTTCGAAGACGGCGGCGTCATTTACCGCGTGCCCCGGGACGATCCCTCCGCCGAACCTCAGACCGTTTTCACGGACGGCGTGAATTTCAACATGAGGGAATGGTTCGTTCTCGGCGACTGCCTGTATCTCGGAAGCTGGGAACGCTTTGAAGAGGACGGGGCGATCTCTTTCGGGCGGACGGTCAAGGGGGTCCGCCTCAACCTGAAAGACCATACCGTCCGGTATATCCGTTACGAATGAGGGTTCTGCGATGCTGATATGGGAAATCCGCAAGCTGTGTACGCGCTTCACCCTTCTCGCCCTTTTGATCCTCTTCGTCCTCAACGCGGCGTCGGTCCTTCTTGTGTACGGAGGGGACGGCGGCGAGCGGGGGCGGACGATCCGGGCGGCGCGGGACGAACTGCTTGACGAATATTTGAACGACCGCCCGGCCTATGAAGCGGACCTCGCCGCGTACAGGGAAAAAGAAGCCGCATACGAGGACTGGGTCTGGAACGGGGACGGGGCGTTCGTTTGGGTCAACGACAAGATCGACCTCGAGGACTACGGCGACCGGGCTCTCTGGCGGGACGTGAACACGGAGATCGAGCGGGCGGAGACCTATAACGCCGACCTCGCCCATGCCCTGCGGGAAGCCTACGCCCGTCTGCGGGATCTCGGGGACCGGCGCGGGGAGTATGCCTACGAATATCAGGTAAACGTCATTCTCCGCTACGAAGCCCTCGCGGACATGATGATCGAGCCGCAGAATATCTATGGCTGGAACGAGTTCTTTTCTCTTGCCGCCCCCGCCGTCTTTCTCACCCTCGCCATGATCCTGCTCGGCGCGCAGATTTTTCTGAACGAAAAGCAGGCGCGGTTCACGGGGATTTTGCACGTCGCGCGGTACGGGGAGATCCGCACGAGGCTGGCGAAGATCGGCGCGCTCTTTCTGTGCTCCGCCGTCCTGACCGCCGTTTTCAGCTTGACGCCGCTTCTGCTCCTGTACTTCACGACCGGACTTTCGGATCCCTCCCAGGTCATGCAGGCGTTGAAAGATTTTGAATTCTGTCCGGCGAAGCTCACAATCCGGGACGCGCTCTTCATCACCCTCAGCGTGCGGACGGCTGTGGTTTTTGCTCTGTCCCTTGCCGCGGCGTGTGTCGGGTCCCTCACCGGGAGCGCGGTTTTGACGGGCGGAGTGACGCTCGTCTTCCTCGGGATCAGCGCGGTCTCGAAAGAGCACCGCCGCCCTCGTCCGCTTCTTCTTTGAGCGGTACCGGGCCGTGAATCTCTTCGGGATCCTGGTCGATTCCGAGCTCTTCTGCGGCGTCCTCGTCGGTCTGGCCCTCGTCCTCGGGATCGCGGGCTCGATGTGCCTCAAAATGAACCCGCGGGAGTTCCGCTTCCCGGAGAAGATCAAAAACGCCGCACGGGAGTTTGGCGGAAAAATCCGCCTTCCCGTGCGGGAGAAGCCTTTCACGAGTCACTGCCGCTCTCTGTTCCGCTGGGAACTGTACAAGATGCTCGGCAGACCGGGCGTCCTTTTGATGCTCGTTCTGCTCTTTCTGCTCCGGCTTGCGATGCAGAACAGCTTTTTCACCCCCTCCGTCAGCCGGGATGAGGCGGCATACCGGGCCTATATCGCCGATCTGACCAAGCTCGGGGGCAGCGCGGACACGGTGACCGACGACTATATCGCCGAAGAATCCGCCTGGCTCGCCCGGGCGGAGGAGGAATACCGGATCGGGACGGAAGACTTCCGCGCCGGGGCCATCACCTCCGGGGAATTCTCCGGGATCAGCGGGCGGAAAAACTACGCGTCGAGCGTGCAGGGCGGATTTGCGAAGGTGCTCGAACGGCAGGCATATCTGAAAGGGACGTCCATGCGGTATGAGAATCTCGGATACGCGGACGATGACGGAATGAAAAAGCTCCTTCGCCCGGGCTTCGATCTTGTGTTCGCCGCGGTGATCCTGCTCCTGTTCTCCGACCTCTTCGCCGGGGAGAGGCAGTCCGGGTTCGCTTCGATCCAGAGGACCGCGAAACGGGGCAGGGCTCCCACCTTCCGGGCGAAGCTCCTGGCCGCTCTTTCCGTCACCGCCGTCCTCTGGTTCGTTTTCACGGTCTCGGACCTGTGGATGCTGGCGTCCCGGTTTCCGCTGTACGGCCTCGGCTTCGGGCTGAAAAGCATCCCGGATTTCGCGGGCGGGGACTGGAATCCTCCCCTGTGGGTCTCGGCAGTCCTCACCAAACTTGCGGGGCTCTCGGGAGCTTTGCTTCTCTCCTGTTTCGCCGCCGGATGCTCCGCCCTCTCTCCCCATACCGCCGTCGCCGCGTCCGTCTTATTTGTCGTCCTGATCGGGCCCTACCTGACCTCCGCCCTCGGACTCGGCGTGTTCGACCCGGTCAACGCAAAACCGCTGTTTGCCCCGGCTCTCCCCGAAGATCTCGCGCGGATATCCGCATGGATCCTCCCCGCGGCGGCGCTTCTCCTCTTCGGCGGATCCCGCTGGATGGGACCGAGCGCGAACAGAGTGAAAAAACGCGGCGAAGGTACGGCCTGACCTTTTTCCCGATCCCTCCCCCGGCTTGACATCCCCCTCCCGAAATGGTATAATACCGGAAAAGACCCATTGGACGGGCGTGCGACATTGCGGAGCCGGAAGGAGACCTACATGAAAAAAGCGTTGCTGTCCAAGCTCTGGGAGGCGTTCATATCGGTCGTGCCGGTGGCGGGGATCGTCCTCTTCGTCTCGTTCACCCCCCTCGCGCCGCTGACATGGCTGGAGCGGACCGTTTTTCTGGCCTGCGCCCTTCTGTTGGCGGCGGGGATCGGGCTCTTCAATCTCGGGGCGGATCTGGCGATGAGCCCGATGGGACGCCACGTCGGGGAAGGGCTGACCAAATCCCGGCGGATCGGCGTGCTGGTCTGCGTCTGCTTCTTCCTCGGCGTGCTCATCACGGTGGCGGAGCCGGATCTCTCCGTGCTGGCCGGACAGGTGAAGGCCGTCATCAACCCCTGGCTCCTGATCTTCACGGTGGGCGTCGGCGTCGGGCTGTTTCTGGTCCTCGCCATCGTGCGCATGGTGACGAAGACCGATCTCACCGCCCTGCTGCTTTTCTTTTACATGCTTCTCTTCGCGTTCTCGTCCCTGCTGATCTCCGGCGGAGCGCAGTCCTTCCTGCCCCTATCCTTCGACTCGGGCGGCGTGACGACCGGACCCATCACCGTCCCCTTCATCATGGCTCTGGGACTGGGCATCGCGCAGACCCTGGGCGGACGGGACGCGGGGGAGAACAGCTTCGGCCTGATCGCGCTCTGCTCCATCGGACCGGTGCTCGCCGTGCTGATCCTCTCCATCCTGTCGGGCGGCGGAGATATCAGCTGGCCCCTCCCGGACTATTCGATCGGGTCCGGTTTCAGCCCGGCGTTCTGGGGCCTGCTCGGAGATACCGCGTGGGACGTGGCGAAATCCCTGTTCCTCATGGCGGGATTCTTCCTGTTTTTGCAGTTTACGGTCCTGCGCCTGCCCGGAAGGAAGCTTTTGCAGATCGGATCGGGGCTTGTCTTCGCGTTCGCGGGGCTTGTGATCTTCCTCGTCGCGGTCTCCGTCGGATTCATGCCCATCGGATTCCACCTCGGCAGATCCATCACGGCGGTCAGCGGCGAACTGATGCTCGGATTCGCCTTTGTCCTCGGCATGGTCGTGGTCCTCGCGGAGCCGGCCGTCCACGTGCTGAATCAGCAGGTCGAGGAGGTCACGGGCGGGACGGTGACGAAGCGTCAGATGATCGTAGCCCTGTCCCTCGGCGTCGGCGCGTCCATCGGGCTGTCGATTTTAAGGCTGATGATCGGCTTTTCGCTGCTCTATTATCTGATCCCCGGGTATCTTTTGAGCCTCGGGCTGTCGTTTTTCGTCCCGAAGATCTACACTGCCATCGCCTTCGACTCGGGCGGCGTCGCGAGCGGGCCTCTGACGAGCTCGTTCATCCTCCCGATGGCCATCGGCGCCTGCGTCACCCTGCGGGGGGAATCGGCGGTCCTCGATTTCGCGTTCGGCGTGGTAGCGCTTGTCGCCATGACGCCGCTCATCACGATCCAGAGCCTCGGCTTCCGCGCCATCCTGTCCCGCAGGGCGAAGGCGGAGGCGAAGATGCAGAAGATCCTCTCCGCGGACGACGCGCAGATCATCTACTTCGATTACAGGGAGGCGGACTGATATGGAGGGCAACGTCGCGCCGAGCCGGCTGGTTCTGCTGGTGACGGTGGTGAACAAGGGAAAAGGGACCTTCTTCGCGGATTTTCTGAAGACCTTCGGGGCGAACCTCCAGATGTGCTTCGTCGCGGAAGGGACCGCAAGGGGGGACCTCATCGAATTCCTCGGCCTCAAGGACAGCCGCCGCAGCGTGATCTTTTCCGTGGTGAAGGCCGAGCAGGTGGACGCCATTTTCGCCGCCCTCGAGGAACGGTTCGAAAGCGTCAACTACGGAACGGGCATTTCCTTCACCCTGCCCCTGAGCAGCGTGATCGGAAAACTGACATACGGATTTTTGAGCGGAGAGGCCCGGCTGGTCGAATCCGAAGGGGGGAACGGGTGATGGAAACGAAATACGAAGCGATCTTCTGCATCGTCAACGCGGGATTCTCCGAGGCCGTCATGGACGCGGCGAGAAAAGCCGGAGCTGGCGGCGGAACGGTCTTCCACGGCAGGGGCACGGCCAGTCACGAAGCCGAGGAGATGTTCAAGATCCGCATCCAGCCGGAGAAGGAGCTCGTCATGCTCCTGGTGCCGGAGGACATCAAGGACAGAGTGCTCCGCGCGCTCTACGACGCCGCGGGACTCGACAGCGCGGGACAGGGCATCGCCTTCTCCCTCCCCGTGGAGCGGACTCTCGGCCTGAACAGTCCCGGAAAAGGAAAAGAAAAGGAATGACGCATGAGCCGCGCCTTCGGATCTCCCGGGGGACGCGGTTTTTCCGTGCCGGAACAGGCAAATATTTACTTTTTCCGTGTATATTTCAGAAAAATCGCCGTGTTACAATATGAAAAACGACCGAATCGCAGGAGGGACCTCCATGATCCGCACCCTCGACGCATCCATGCTGAATCTCCCGTACCCCGCCGCGGAACTGGCCCCGCTCGCCGCGAAATACGGATTCGAAGCTCTCTGCCAGCCCCCGGACTTTCTTTCGGACCCGGACGGGATTTCCGCCGTCATGAAGGGATACGGCCTTTCGGGGGGACTGCTGCCCATGCCCGCCGATTTCTATCACTGGGACCTCGACGATTCCGCCTTCGAAAAGAAGCTCGAAGAACTGCGCCGCAGAGCCGAGATCGCCGAAAGAACGGGGATCCGCTTCGCCTACAACCACGTCTGGCCCTCCAGCTTCCGGGAGTTCGACGAGAATTTCGACTGGCACGTGAAGCGCGTGGGGCTGGTCAGCGGGATCTTACGGGATCACGGCGTCCGCTACGGCCTCGAATTCCTCGGTCCCCACGAACTCAGAAAATGGCAGAAGCACGAATTCGTCCACTCCCTCGCCGGGGTGCTGTCCATCGCGGACGCGGCGGGAGGGATCGCGGGCATCGCCTTCGACACCTTCCACTGGTACACCTCCTCGGGCGGCGCGGAAAAGGATCTGAAAATGATGGAGCTTCAGGCTTCGCGGCTCGTCTGCGTCCACCTCAACGACGCCGTCGCCGGGGTCCCCTTCGAAGAGCAGAAGGACATGGAACGCCGCCTGCCGATGGAAACGGGCGTGATCGATTCCCGCGGGATCTTTCGACGGTTCAGAGCCGCGGGAGCAGACGCCCTCTACATGATCGAGCCCTTCGAACCGGCCCGGACGAAATTCCGCGCCATGAGCCCGGAGGAAGCCGTCAGGACTGCCGCGGAGACGATGGAAAAGGTCGAATGACTTCCGTTTTTCCCGCTCTCCCTTCAGCAAATTCTTCTCCGTTGCGTTAAACTGTTTCATCCTCCGGTTTCCGGCTTTTTCCGGCGGGATCCGGATCTCTTCTCTGAAAAGGACGCGGCTTTATGGATTATATTCTGATTCTGCTTTTCAACACGACGACCTGGCTGGGGTGCGTGCTGTCCGCCCTGCGTTATGCCGGTCTGTGGTTTATCCTCCGAAAATCCGGATTGAAGGGCTGGTGGGCCCTCGTCCCCTTTGCCCGGGATTATCAGATCGGGCGGTGCGCCGGTCGGGAACCGGAGGGACGGCTCACCTGCATCCTCGCTTTTTTCAGTACGGCGATCCAGTTCACGGCGAACGCGCTCGATCACAGAACGGGGCAGGATGAAGCGATCTCGGGCGTCGTCCTCTCCCTGACGATCCTCTCCCTGACCCTGCGGCTGATCCGGTTCATCTATCAGATCCGCGTCTGGGAAGGTCTGACCGAGGTTTACGGGAAAAACCGCACGTGGGTCCGGCTCTGGACCTTCTTCGGGGCGGTTCCGGCTCTGCTCTGGGGCCTCTCGCCGAAGTACGTCCCCCAGTGGAAGGTCGAGGACATCAAAAACGAGCTTGCTGCCGTCGTGCGGAACGGTTCCGCGAAGGAATTGAAAGACGGGCTCAGCGTGAATCTGCGCGAACGCACGGCGATCGAGTTCTTCGAAAAGAAATACCTGCTCCGCAATGTGCATCTCAGCATCGCGCCCGGACGGATGGTCCTGCTTCTCGGCGGATCCGGGGCGGGGAAGACCGTCTTTCTCGACGCCGTCAGCGGGTATGAGAAGGCGGACGCCGAGATCCTCCTCGCCGGCGGGAACATGTACAAGCAGTACAAGAGCATGCAGTATCAGGTGGGATACGCCCCTCAGAAGGACACGATGCGCGTGAAGGACACGGTCTACAACACCCTGATGGACGCCGCGGCCCTGCGTCTGCCGAAGGAGACCTCCGCGGAAGACCGGAAAAAACGGGTGGAGGAGGTCATGGAGATCTTCGGGCTGACTCCCACGCGGACCCACCTCATCGAGAAGCTCTCCGGCGGCCAGAGAAAGCGCGTGTCCATCGCGATGGAGCTTATCAGCAACCCGTCCCTCTTCATTCTGGACGAGCCGGATTCGGGTCTCGACGGCGTGATGGCCCGGGAACTCATGAAGGAACTGCGCCGGATCGCGGATCAGGGCAAGATCGTCATTGTCATCACCCACACCCCCGACCGGGTGATCGATCTCTTCGACGACGTGATCGTTCTCGCGAAGGACAGAAGCCGGGTCGGACGCCTCGCCTTCTTCGGGACCATCGGGGAAGCGCGGACCTTCTTCGGCAAGGAGAGCATGGAGGACGTCGTGCGGACGGTCAATCCGAAATCGGTCGGCGGGGAAGAGCGCGCGGACGAATTTATCACGAAATTCGAGGAGGCCCGTTATGCCTGACACCACCGGAGTCCGGACCGATAAGAAAACCATGCGGATCCGTCACCGCGGGAGAGAATCCCAGGTGCCGATCTACCTCGGAAAGCTCTTCCGGATGTTCGTTTATCAGAACGACTGGAAGGTGCTCCCGATGGCCGCCGTGATCGCTGGGCTCGTGGCGATGGTGATCCGGAACATCTTCTTCCGCACGATGGAAGGGACCCTCATGAGCGCGTTCGCCCTGACCTGCGTCGCCGTCTGGAACGGGTGCTTCAACTCCATTCAGGTGATCTGCCGGGAGCGGGACGTCGTCAAGCGCGACCACCGTTCCGGGATGCACATTTCCTCCTACGTGGCGGCGCATCTGATCTATCAGGCGGTCCTCTGTCTGCTCCAGACGGCCATCACCGTGTACGTCTGCCTGCTGGTGGGGGTCCAGTTCCCGGAGAACGGCCTCTTTACCCCCTGGATGACCGTGGACATGGGGATCACCCTGTTCCTCATCACCTTTGCCTCGGACGCTCTGGCCCTCTGGGTGTCGAGCCTGGCGCATACCACGACCGCGGCCATGACGATCATGCCCTTCGTGCTGATTTTCCAGCTCGTCTTCTCCGGCGGGATGCTCACGCTGCCCGAATGGTGCGGCCCCCTCTCGGACCTCACGATCTCGAAATACGGTCTCACTGCCGTCGCAGCCCAGGCGGACTACAACAACCGGCCTCCCGTGATCGCGTGGAATTCGGTGGTGCGGATGTGGAACACGAAGGTCGGCGGCACCGTCACGGTGGATCAGATCCTCGATTTCCTATCGAAGGACGAGATCCCCGCGGTGCACAATCTGCGGGAAGAGACCCTGCGGAAGTCCTTCACTCCGCGTCAGATCGCCGGGATGATCCGGGAGTCGGGCGAGGAGGGTGCACAAGCCTTTGCCATGCTGATGGACGCGCTCCCGGAAGAGGCGGCGGACAAACCCTTTGATCTCTCCTTCACCGTCGGCGATACCGTCGACTATATGGCGAAGGAACCGGTGTTTCAGAGCGAGCGGGAAAAGGAAGTCAACATGAGCATGACGGTCGGAGAGATCGTCGACGCTCTGGGGCGGGACAAGACCCGGGAGCAGATCCGCCAGAAGACGATGGAAGCGAGCTACAACGCCGTCTACGAATACTCCCGGGTCAACGTGGCGGGATGCTGGGCCTCCCTTGTCCTCATTACGCTTGTCAACGCCGCTCTCACGACGATCACGCTGGAGTTTATCGACCGGGACAAGAGGTAGTCCCCGGAACAATGGGGAATAAAAAAGGACTGATCCCCGGTCCCGAAAGGGAGGGGAACGCAGTCCCAAACAGCGCGGAAACGGATTGACCGTCCCGATCCGCGCTTTTTTTCTCCGGCAGTCCGATTCGAATGCCTCCGCCGGTCACGGCTTCATTCTTCTTTTTTCCGCCGGATCCGGCTCTCTTTTTCCTGTCTTCGGAATCGGGCGAGATACGCCGCCTTTTTCCGCGCGTCCTCCGCTTCCAGGGACGAGGAGTTGTGAACGCCGCCCAGCGATTCCAGATGGTGCCGGAACTCGTGACGGAGAACGCCGCGCAGGATCCTCTTGGCCTCGTCCGCGTCCGCCAGCGGGTAGACCCGGTCGAAGGACCCCTTGAACAGAACGATCTGCCGGATCCCCGAGTAGACGAGATATTCCCCCATGAGATATACGTCGTTCCTCACGGCGTAATCCGCCAGCGCCGACGCCTCCGACACGATCACGCCGCCGCTGAGATCCCGGAAAAACTCCTCGGGGAGCTCGTCCATCAGATCCGATACGATGTTTCTGTATTCTTCGATGCCAATCATGTTCCGTCCCCGACGACCGCCGGCGGATCGAATCCCTTTGCCCGGATCCGTCCGTTATCCGCCTCCGTGACCGTCTACCCCTGTTCTGCGGTATAGCCTTTCTTCACGTTGAGATCAAAACCTTCTCCGTTCCGTCCGACCTTTTACGGCCCGGCCTGTTCGGAAGCATGATACCGTATCCCGCCCGGAGTTTCAGGAGCGCGGGGAAGACCGGCGGGATCCGAAAAATCCTTCATTTTGGGGATTGCAAATTGCTGGCCGATGGAGTAAAATGAAAGGGAAAGCTGAGAATCTCTCTCAAAAATGTTCTGTTCCGGGCTCGCGGGATAAAGCCCTCTCTATTCCCGGGAAAGGAGATCCGCATGAAATCCACCGTCATTCTTCTCGCCGCGGCCGCCGCGCTCATTCTGATTCTGACGGCCTGCGTCAGAAACCAGCCAAATCAGGAAGACGATCCGCCCGCCGACCCGGTTCCGTCCGGAAAAACCGCCTCTCTCTCCTTCGACTCCTTCGACGGGGGCGGCCCGACATACTCCGTCTCGATAGAGGATCCCTCCATCGCATCGGTTTCGGAAGGCGGAGCCTACGACGACCCGGATCACGAGGAAATCGACGGAGCGGGATATTCCGTGACCTTCGTTTTCACAGGTCTGAAACCGGGGGAGACCTACGCGAACGTATCCGCCCGCTCGCCGATTGCGGATAATTTCGACCGGCGCTACGCCGTTATCGTGGCCGAAGATCTGAGCGTCACCCTCGAACTGCTGACCGAAGAAGATCTGAACAGCGGCGCGATCCAGCCCCGGGCTCACCTTGTTCTCAGCGTGAACGGAAAGGTGTTCTATCCCGAACCGGAAGAAAACTCCTCCGCGGAAGCCTTTCTCGCAAAGCTGGAAGAGGAAGGCGGTTCCGTGGAGCTGGCTCTCAGCGATTACGGCAATTTCGAGAAGGTCGGGCCCCTGCCCTGGGAACTCCCCCGGAACGACGAGCGGATCACGACCGTCCCCGGCGATATCATTCTGTATCAGGGCGACAAGATCACGATCTACTACGACGAGAACACATGGGAATTCACCCGACTGGCAAGGATCGGGGACGTTTCGAAAGAGGAACTGCTGGAAGCGCTCGGAGACGGAGACGTCGCGGTCACGTTCTGGCTGGAATGGGACGAGTGAGCGGGAGCGGCCCGACGGAAAAGGTCTCAGTCCCGGGGAGCCGAAGCCTTTCTGATTTCTCCGAGGAGGGCGAGATAAGCCGCGCCGACGCAGATCAGAAAGAGGCAGAGAGCGAGGATCCACCAGACGCACCCCATGAAGGGCAGTTCCCGGGAGAATCCGAACGCCCCCGCCGGCGAGCCCCAGTTGAGGAAGAAATACGGATAGGCGTGACCCGGCGAGAACTGCCAGCCGCGGACATAGCCGATCCCGGCGAAAACCGTATAGAGAAGCGGAGGGACCGTCACCCAGACGATGCTCCGCTTTTTGATGTTCCCATAGATCCCGGTGAGAAAGAAATCCGCGACGGAGAGGACCGGGACGATGACGTGTGTCAGCAGATTCGGGACCGTCCAGGCAGCCCCGCCCAGCGTCGGCGCGAGGACGAAGCAGAAGACGACGCCCGTCAGCGTGATCGACACCGTTCCGACGAATTTCACGGTATACCAGAGATCGGAGGCCCCGCCTTTCGCGAGCAGCAGGACCGCCCCTGCGAAGCAGATCAGGGCTATGGCGATGTTCGACTGGATGGTGAAATACATCCACACCGATCCGCCGCCCATGAAGGCCTGCCTGCCGCTCTCCGCGCTGAGCACCGTTCCGGTCACGGCCGACAGGATCACCGCCGCTTTCAGGATCAGGGATGTGATTTTGTGTTTCGGTTTGACGGGCATGGCCTTTTTCCTCCTGTCAATCCGTGTTCAGGCCGGATTCATAGATTTCGTTGAGCTTCATCTGCGCGTCCTCCGCCCGGTGCTTGTCCAGGAAACGGTCCCGCTCCTCGATGATGGCGAGCATTTCGTCGGCGAACTCCTCCGGCGGGATCAGCCCGACTTTGTTGACATAGAGGAGCATCCGGCGGGAGAGATAGTCCGTGTTCATCTCCCGGGAGACCAGCGCGGCGAAGTCGGAGGGATAGCCCGTGCGCACCATCAGGCGGTACAGGGCGTCGGTATAATTGTTTTCCATGTTTTTTTGTCCCGTTTGAAATCGGATCGCTTCGGGCGGATCAGCTGCCGCAGAGGAGCGAGCAGAACCCGAGATCGTACACGACGATCCGGTTCCCGTGGAAATCCGTCGGCCTGCCCGCGATCTTTCCGGCGAGGATATCCCGGGCACCGTCCCGCAGCCTGCCGATCAGATCCGGGGAAATCGGGCAGTCCCCGTGGGAGGGCCAGATCCCGTCGAACCGGTCCGCAAAGGCTTCGAGATGTCCGAGGCTGGCGGCATAGTCCTCCAGATTCCGGTGATCGCCGAACATAAAGACGTGTCCGTTCTGCTGGATCGGGTCCCCGCTGAAGAGCGCCCGGCTGTTTCTGTCCAGCACGGCGATGCTCCCCGGCGTGTGGCCCGGCAGATGGATGATTTCGAGTTCCCGCCCTCCGAGGTCGATCACGTCGCCGTCCAGAACCGGAAGGACCGTTCCCGGCTTTCCCGAGCGGCGGTAAACGGGCTCCTCCGCCGGGTGCATGTAAAAGCTCTCGAACTCCTCGTTGCTCCCGATGTGGTCCCGGTCCGCGTGGGTGTTCAATAGGGAGAGGGGCAGGGAAGTCAGTTCCGCGGCGACCTCCCGGGCGGTATGGAGGTTCATCCCGGAGTCGATCAGGAGGGCCTTTTCGCTCCCCGCGAGCAGAAAGAGCCGCACGCCGCCGTCTTCGATCCTCCATGTGCTTTCGTTGATCGGAATGATTTCGCAGTTCATGTTCCGCCTCCGTGATTCTGTGGCATGACCGCCGCGGCTCCGGCCTTCTTCGTGGGCCCGCGGATCTCAGGGACAGTATAGCATATTTTTTCATTTTTGGCAAGACGGAAAAAAACTGCCGCGGGGAAATCCGGATAAAGGCAAAATCGCGCCCCGGAAGAAAAAACTTGACAACACAGGCCGTTCGTGCTATCATGACGGTATGAAACGGCACATTTTACGGAGGCCTCCGCGTTTTCCTTCCCGCGCGGCGGTTCTCGTTCTTTCGATCCTTTTTATCGCCGCCGGATGCGCGGGAGGATCTCCGGGACCCCGGACCGCGTCGGTATTTGCGATGGACACCGTCATGGATCTCACGGTGTACGGCGGACCGGACGGCATCCTGACCGGGGCGGAGGAGCTGATCCGGTCCCTCGAGGCGGAGTTTTCCGTCACCGATCCGGAGAGCGGCGTCTCCCGGCTCAACGCGGCGGGATATGGCCCCGTCAGCCCGGAAACGGCGGAGGTCCTCGAAACCGCGCTCGCCCTCTCCGCTCGGACGGACGGCGCCTTCGACTGCACGGTCTATCCGGTCCTCCGGGCCTGGGGATTCACGACCGGGGAGTACCGCGTTCCCTCCCAGGCCGAGCTTGACAGCCTGCTCCCCCTGACGGACTGGAGGAAGATCACCGTCTCCGGCGGAAGCGTCACCTTCGGAGAGGGGCAGAAGATCGACTTCGGCGGGATCGCGAAGGGGTACGCCGGGGACCGCCTGATCGCCCTGTTCCGGGAGGCGGGGGTGACTTCGGCCCTCGTGAATCTCGGCGGAAACGTCCAGACCCTCGGAACGAAGCCGGACGGGTCCCTCTGGCGCGTCGCCGTGAAGGACCCCGGGGGGGAAGGCTATGCGGGGATCGTCGAGACTGCGGACCGGGCGGTCGTCACCTCGGGGGGGTACGAGCGGTATTTCGAAGAAAACGGCAGGACCTACGTCCACATCCTCGATCCGAAGACCGGTTTTCCCGCCTCCGCCGGACTGCTTTCCGTCACCGTCGTGGGGGAGCGCGGCATCCTCTGCGACGGGCTGTCCACCGCCCTGTACGTGATGGGGGAGGAGCGCGCCGCGGAACTGTACCGGGGATCCGGCGATTTTGACATGGTCCTTTTGACCGAGGACGGAAGGATCCTCCTGACGGAAGGCCTCGCGGACTGCTTCACTCCCGCCGGGGACTGGGCCGACGCGGAGATCACGGTGATTCGCCATGATGAAAACTAAAACCTGGGCCGCTCTCGTCGGGGGCTTTCTCCTGCTCTCCGTGATCGCCGCCCTGATCGTATACCTGAGACCCGCGCCGGGGACGGTGGCCAATATCTATCGGGACGGAGAGCCCCTTTGTTCGGTGGATCTCTCCCTCGTGACGGAGCCCTACGAATTCACCCTCACCGACGGTCGGGGCTCGAACGTGATCCGCGCGGAGCCCGGGAGGATCGCCGTCGTCGACGCGGACTGCCCGGACAGGATCTGCGTGAAATCCGGCTGGCATTCCGACAGCGCGGCTCCCATCGTGTGCCTGCCCCACCGGCTGGTGATCCGGATCGAAAAGAACGCCGCGGCGGGATCCGAAGCCGTGCCGGACGCGGTCTCGCAGTAAAGGGGGACCCATGAAAAACGGAACGAAGCGGCTTACGACCGACGCCCTGTTCACCGCCGCCGCCCTCGGGATCTTCGTGATCGAACTCCAGATCCCCTCCATCGGCATTCCCGGGGTCAAGCTGGGGCTGGCCAACATCGTCACCGTGGCGGCGGCCTTCCTCATCGGTCCATGGGACGCGGGGGCGGTGCTGCTCTGCCGGATCCTGCTCGCCGGGATGTTCTCGGGGCAGGTCATGGCCCTGTGGTATTCGCTGGCGGGTGGAGCGCTCTGCTGGCTCACGATGCTCCCGATGCGCAAAATCCTCACGGCGAAGCAGATCTGGGTCATGAGCGTGATCGGAGCCGTCGCCCACAACATCGGACAGATCGCCGTCGCCCTGATCGTCACAAGGACCGCCGCGATCCTGTACTATCTCCCCGTCCTCATGATCTCCGGGGTCCTCGCCGGACTTTTCACGGGCTTCGCGGCGCAGTTTTCGGTCGGAAGGCTGGAACCCGTCGTCCGAAAGATCTTCCGGTGATCCTGAACCGAATCAAAAAACTCCCGTTTCACCCTGTCCGGAGAGAGAGGGGTCAGCGGGAGTTTTTGCTGATCCATAAAGCGGATTCAGTTCCTCAGTTCTTTATGAAATGTCGGGATGAATTTCTGCAAGTCCGTTCCCTGAACCGTCCGCGGGATCGGACCGGGGTCAGTGACGCGGGCACAGCCATGCTCCTGCGTCGATTTCGGTGTGCTCCCGGTCGCAGAGCAGGACCCGGATTCTGATCTCACGTCCGCTCAGATCCTTTGTCAGCGGGAGATAATACGTGTAGTTCCGGTCGGAATGCACGACCTGATACTCCCACATGTTCGCGCGGAAGGCCGGGGCGCGGTCGGGGAATCCGATGGGCTTTCCGTCGATCTCCGCCGTGCAGTACGCCCCTTCCTCCCCGTGGATCCCGTTCAGCGCGAGGGCGAGGGTGTCCCCGTCCTTCACTTCGGGCAGACGGAGGGCCTTTTCGAGCATCTCGACCGGACGCTTCGTCTCAAATGTCGGCTGGAGGTTGTTCGCCCGGGGATTTTTGAGCGCCACCGCCTTTCCGTCCTTCATGAGCCGGACGGCGTGGATGCGGTCGGGCGGGCAGGGCAGGCGGAAGTACCGGATCCCCGAGCCGTCCAGCCGGTATACGGCAGTCAGCATATCCCCCCGGACGGTTCCCGGCAAGTACGACCCCTCCCGGATCGCGCCCTCTTCCCAGTCCGCGCTTTGGACGGAGGTTTCCGCCTCTTCCGTTTCCTTCCAGCTTCTGCGATCGGCGGAGAAGGAACCCTTTCCGGGGATGCTCTGCGCCGGGATCTCCCGGATGGGCGCATGAACGGAGAAGCAGTCGATCTCCACGGCGTCGGCGTTAAAGACCTCTCCGAAATCCACCCGCAGGCACCCGCCGTTCACGCGCTGGCCCCCGAGGAAGGTTTTCGACCAGCCGTCAAAGAAGGTCCCGGGATCCCCGTCGAACAGGGCGGAGCTCTCGCAGCTCCGCAGGCGGTAGGCGGTCTGGGAGAAGAAGGCGTCCCGGGCGGCTTTCACTTCGGGTATGGCGGTCTCCCCGGCGCGTTTCCGTTCCCGAGCTTCGAGGGAGTCGTTGTCGGCGGCGAACTGGGCGGCTTCAAAGAGCTCCTCCGCCCGCCCGCCGGGATCCCTCCGTTCGTCGATCTTCCCGAGCCATACCGGCGCACCTTCCCGGATATCGGTTTTCTCGCCCGCCCCGAAGAGAGTCCGCTTTCCGCCGTCGAGGAGGGTAATCTCGCCGCCCTCGCAGAAGAGCGTTTCGATTTCGGCCGGACGTCCCGCCTCGTCCTCCCGGATCACCCGGTAAGCGCAGTTTTCGAGGACGGGATACGCCTCGCCGACCGGAGCGATTTCGTATAGATGCGCGCGGAAGGGCAGCAGTTCCCGCTCGACGGTGTCGCCGTAGTCGTAGATCCCGACGAGGGATTCGGCCGGATGCCGCTCGATCAGCGCGATCTTTTCCCCGGTCGGCTCCAGCCCGATCTCTTCGTTCAGCGCGATCTTTATCTTGAGCGGCGTCCATCCGTGGTGCCCCGTCGCCAGGAACCGGTGGAAACCCGACCCGCGGGAGACGGGATTGTCGCCGTAGGACGCGGGCAGAACGATCCCGTCCACAAGGATCGGCGCGGCCCTGCGGTGGAGATTGTAGATCCGCGCGAGCCTCGGGAATTCGTCGTCCCGCATGAGCCAGGGATTGCCGTAGATCTCGGGGGCCATGATCATCGAACGTCCGAACGCCTGATAGATCAGATCGTCCTCGAAATAGGCGACGGAGGAGGAAATGCAGACGCCGTGGTCCTCCGCCAGCCGCTCGAGCCCGTCGGGCAGGCCGCGCTTGAAGATGAATCCGCGGTGGTGCATACAGGTCTCTTTGTTTGAACTGTGGACGTCCGCGTAGGTCTCCACCCCCTGCCATAGGAAGGTCGTGACGTATTTTTCCGCCTCGTGCAGTTCCAGCCTGTGGTTGAGGACGACGAGATCCGGGCAGTATTCGCGGCATTCCGTGAGGAGCTTCGCGTAAACCGCCGCCTTTTCGGGACGAAGTCCGCCGCACGCGCTGTCGATCTTGAAGAGCCCGAACCGGTATTTTTTGCAGAGCCCGAGGAGGAAATCGTACCGTTTTTTCTCCTCCTCCGGGGTATCGCCGAAGCCGTCCGGCCCGCACCAGAGCCCCATCCTGATCCCGAGTTCCGCCGCCCGCTCCACGAGGGGACCGAAGCCGTTCGGGTACTGGGAGCGGAACTTTTCGCTGTCCGGGTCGCCGTATCCGCTGCTCGGACCGTCGAAGTTCCCGGCGTCCCAGAGGTAGATCCCGATCTGCATCCCGTAGGTCTTTTTCAGCCAGGCGAAGAAATCGAGGTTGACGAGGGTCTGCTTTTCCGTCGAGCCCTCCCAGGTGTTGTTGATCCAGGAAAAATACTGCGGGATCGAAGGGGTCCTCCGGTCCGCGCCTCTTGTCGTGCGGTTTTCTCCGTTCATGATGCCGGTTCCTTCCTTTGATGGTTTACAGTGGTATTATAGCCCCTGAGTCCCCCTTCTGTCAAGTGGAGGGGAAAAAAGCACAGCCGTCCGTCGAAAACCGAACCGGGCGGCTGCATGTATTTTATCCTTTCGCGTCGGAGACCCAGATCTCATGGTCCTGCCCGTCCGCCGGGATTTTGTTCTCCGTCGGCTTCGTCAGACCCGCGTCTTCGTAGAAGCTGATATCCCCGTAGGCTCCGAGGACGAATTCCCACGACCCCGGGACCCGGAACGCATACTCGCCCTCCTCGCCGAAGAGATGGACATGGTAGGTGAGCGTCCGGAGCTCTTCCGCGGCCTTCCCGAGCTCCGCGGCGGCGCGGGTCGGGGGCATGTAGGTCCCCGCCGGATCTGCCGTCGTCACAGTCAGGGTATGGCCGTTCCAGCCCTCGTACAGCGTTTTGATCCGCAGGGTCTTCGCGTCCACCGTGCAGGTGCAGGACATGTTCTCCTCTTCCCCGATCTTCGTGTAAACCGTCGCCTCGTCCCCAGCGTAATCGACGGCGATCTGGCTCTCCCCCGTCAGAAGACCATAGAGCAGAAAGGTGTTGTCCCAAAAGCTCTCGCCCTGACTGTCGGTGAGATCCACGGCCGGGGGATCCCCCTGAAACTGCGGGAGAGGCGCGGAAGCCGTCACGGAGCCGTCTCCGTTCACCTCGAACGTGAGATCGCCCCAGACTCCGCGGCTGTATCCCTCGCCTTCCTCGCATTCGACGATCCCGCCGTCGGAGAACCGGAAGAAGACCGTCGTTTTCCCGTTCCCGTCCGGGACGCTGTCGATGACGGTGACGCCCGGGCAGGCCGCCGTGAGCGCCGTGATGTAGTTCGCGTCGATGATCCCCTGGACCGTGACCTCGGTCTTCGCTCCCGGGCCGATCAGATCTTCGCACCCGGAGAACACCGCGAGGACCGCGAGTGTCAAAATCCCCAAAAGAACTGCACGCCGCGCTTTCGTTCCGAATTTCATTTTGCCTCCCCCTTTCCTTCCGCGGGATCTCTGCCCGCCCGGCTTCATTATAGCGCATCCGGCGGGGAAAGTCAAGCGGGGTGCGGCACCGTGGCAGGACCCCGAAGGAACGGATTCGGGACCTGCGGGCTTTTTTCCGCATACCGGGTGGAAATTCTGCCCGGAGTATGGTATAATGACAAAAACGGACGATTCGGGAGGAGTTTCCCATGCTGACGAGAGAAGAAGTACGCGCCGCGATCCGGTTCGGCCCTCCCCCGCGCCCTCCCCGGGCCTTTACGAAATGGTGGGGGGAGGGACTCGGGGAACAGTACGGCGATAAGCTGAGGCAGTTCGACCGGTATGAGGAAGACGTGGTGGTGGTCCCGTTCCCGACGCCCTCCTTCACGCCCCGGCCCGACGGTTTTTACTGGCGTCTTCCCACAGTCGACCGCAACCGCATGACGGGGATGGACTCCGCCGCCGCCCTCCCGGACTGGGAAGATCTGCCCGCCCTGCTCGCGGATCTGCCGGACACGGAGGCTCCCGGACTCTTCGACGGCGCGGCGGAAACGGCGGCAAAGGCCAGGGCGGAAGGGAAGTACGTCCTGATCCACCACTGGTCCCTGATGTACGAGCGGATCTGGAATTTCCGCGGGATGGAAACCCTTCTGATGGATTATTACGACTATCCCGACGAGGTCCACGCCCTCCACAAGGCGGTCTGCGACACGGAGATCAGACTCCTCCGCCGGGCGGAGCGCGAAGTGAAGCCGGACGGCTATATGATCAGCGACGACCTCGGCACCCAGAAATCCCTGATGATGAGCCCCCCGACTTTCCGGGAGTTCATCAAACCCTATTACCGGGAGCTCTGGGGACTGGCGCGGGAGATGGACGTCGACGTCTGGCTCCACACCTGCGGCAACGTGACGGAGATCATCGGGGATCTGATCGAATGCGGCCTCTCCGTTCTCCACCCGATCCAGAAGCACACGATGGACTGGAACGAAACGGCGGAGCGGTGGAAGGGAAAGATCGCGTTCTGGGTGGGGATGGACGTGCAGGACACGCTCATCAACGGCACCCCGGAGGACGTGAGGCGGGAAGTGCGGCTCATGCGGGACACCTTCGACTCTCCCGCGGGCGGTTTTCTCTACGCCGCCGGAAACGGGATCGTGCGGGGGACGCCGCTTGAGAACATCGAAGCCTTCCTCTCGGAGATTCTGAGCTACGGCAACCCGTAAACGACAAGGCAGTCAGAAAGGATCGTCATGACCAGATGTGAACGCGTCAAAACCGCCCTCGCCCACCGGACCCCGGACCGGGTGCCCTCCTGCATCCATCTCGCGGGGGACGGTCAGCAGGCCTATTTCCCGAAACTCTACGAACGCTATGTCACCGGGGAACTGCGTGAAAAACGGGAAGCCGGGCTGATCTCCTACTCCAACGCCATCTACTACGGCATGGGGAACCACGTGCTTCCGGTGGGCTGTCCGTGGTGGGGCTGGAAGGATCTCCCGCCGGAATACGGATACGAGGAGGCCCCGGGATTCCTGCCGAAGACCGCCGGGTACGGGAGCTACGAGCGCTTCGCCGAAGAAGTGCGCAATCTCAAGGAGCACACCGACGCCTACGTCCTCGTGACGATCTGGGGCAGTCACTTCGAGAAGGCGAACTTCGCACGGGGGATCGAGAACTTCCTCGCCGACATGGCCGGGGATCCGGAATTCGCCCAGAGCCTGCTCGATTTCATCATTCACAAGAACCTCGTGATGCTCGAAAACATCGTGAACATCGCGGGGATCGACGGCATCCTCCTCGGCTCCGACTGGGGTTCCCAGCGGGATCTGCTCATGTCCCCCGAGACGTGGCGGAGGATGATCCGCAGCGGGGAGGAGAAGGAGTATAAGATCATCCGGGACGCGGGGCTCGACGTGTGGATCCACTCCTGCGGCGATATCCGCAAGATCATGCCGGATCTGTACGAAATGGGGATCGACGCCCTGAATCCCGTCCAGCCCGAGTGCATGGACATTTACGAACTGAAAGACCGTTACGGCGAGAAGATCTCGTTCTGGGGCGGTATCAGCACCCAGCGGACCCTCCCCTACGGAACGCCGGAAGATGTGCGCCGCGAAGCCCGGGAGATCGCCGCCTACATGGGCCGGGACGGGGGCTATATCCTTGCGCCTTCCCAGGAGATCCAGGCCGACGTGCCGTATGAAAATCTTCTCGCCCTGATCGAATCGGCGGAGTGAGTTGTCAGCAGTCAGCGGCTTTCTGCTCGTTTTGCCGGATGAAACAAAAAGCGCTCCGATCGTATCTGACCGGAGCTTTTTTCATGGATTATATCTGTCACCTCGCGTTCCCGCGGGTCCTTTCCAGCGCGTCGGCGAGGAAGCGGCGCAGTCCTTCGGGGGCTGAGGAGAGGGCGGGGAGTCCCGTGTCTCCCAGCCGGACGGTCTTGTTCGTGCCGTGGTAGTCGCTGCCCGCCGTCACATAGAGACTGTATTTCTCGGCAATCCCGAGGATCTCTTCCCGGATCCTTTCGGTATAGCCGGAATAAAATCCTTCCAGTCCCATGAGCCCGTATTCCGTCAGACGGCGGACCCGGAGATCCATCTCTTCTCCGAGGATCAGCTGGGTCCCGCTTCCGAAGGGCGGATGGGCGAGGACCGGGATCCCGCCGCTGTCGAGGATCGCCCGGATGGCCTCCTCCGGCGGAATATAGTCCGTGGGGGTCTGGAGCCCGTCGAGATATTCCGCGATCGCCCCGGAGACGGAGGACGCGCAGCCCCGCTCGACGAGAAGGACCGCGATATGGGGCTTGCCGGGATTGTCGAGGGATTCCAGTTCCCGAATCTCCTCTTCGGAGAGGACGATCCCGAATTGCTCTTTCAGGTGGGCGGCGCGCTTCTGTACCTTGTCGATCCGGTGGTCGTGCCCGATCTGCACGATGCGGTTGATCGGTCCGGCGTCCGGGTCGTATCCGTAGCCGAGGATGTGGTATTTGCCCCCCTCGTCCTGGCAGGAGAATTCCGCGCCCCGGATGAACACGGGATCCCCGTCCGCGCGGAGCTCTTCGATCCTGCGGCAGCCCTTCACGGCGTCGTGGTCCGTCAGAGAGAACAGCCCGATCCCCGCGGCTTTTACGTTTGCAAGGAGCTCTTCCGGCGTGTCGGTCCCGTCCGAGACGGTGGAGTGCATGTGCAGGTCGATGAGACCGAAGTCTTCCGCTTTCATCGAGCCTCCTCGTTCTGCTTCCCGGATCCGGAGCCTTCCGCGGAGAAGAGCAGGGTGGAGGTGGTTCCGAGCAGTCCGATCAGCTTTTCCTTCCAGTATTCGATCTCCGCCCGGGTCGCCTCCTCTTCCAGTCCGCCCCGGCGGATGGAGCGGCGGATCATGCGGGTGTAGCCGAGGATGCGGGCCTTGTTTTCCACCTCGCGGATCTTCCCGGCGTCGGTCGTGTTCAGATAGGAGGCGAGGAATTTGAGGAAGAACGTCCGGGCTGTGTCGTAGTCGAAGCCCTGGAACCGGAGGATCACGCTGTGGTCGAGCTCCGCATAGCCGCCGAACGCGTTGTAGATGGATCCGAGTTCAAAGATCGGGTGTCCCACCGCCAGGGTGTCCATGTCGATGAGGAGCACTTCGTCGTTCTGCAGTTCCAGATTTTTCGTGTGGTAGTCACCGTGGATCATGTGGTCATCATGGGGAACGGCTTCCACGAGAGCCTCCAGCTTTTCTCCGGCTTCGGGGGGAAGATAGTCCTTCACGAACCTTGCCCAGCCGAGCACGGTCTCCTTCATGTCCGGGAGCTTTCCTTCCGGGACGACGGTGGAGTGGATCTTTTTGAGCATGGTGACGAATTCGTTCACGCACCAGTCCATCTTCTCCGGCTCCGTCGCGAGGATCTTCGAGAGGGACCGGGCGTTGAGCAGTTCGAACACGGAGCCGTAGCTTTCGCCGACCTTCACCACGTCGTAGGAAATGGCGGTCGGGATCCCGAGGATCAGGGCCAGCTTGGCGACCTCCCGCTCGTGCTGGATGTCCGCGAGGGCGTCGGCGTTGTTGTAGACCTTGACGACATTGTCCCGGTCGATGCGGTAGATCGTCCCGTTGGCGCCCCGCCCGATCTCTTCGCAGCCCTCGATGCTGACGACGCGGTACGCCTTTTCGACCTTCATCATTTCGGTGAATCCCGTCATTTCGAGGATCTCATAGACTTCGGAGCTTACGCCCGTGAGGGTCATGTCGGGGTGGGTCTTCCTCAGCCGGAGCAGGACCCGCAGACCCGCGCTCGATATGTAGTTCAGATCCGAGGCGTCGAGTTCCAGCGGGCAGCTGTCCTTCCCTTCGAGCTGACAGAAGATCTCTTCTTCCACCTTTGCCGCGTTGTTCGAGTCGATGCGTCCCGCAAGTGTGACCACCACCTGATTCATGCTGTCTGCCATGAGTCGTCCTTCCTTAATGATTATCAAGTCTACCCATTATACCCGAAAACGCCGCGGCTGTCAATGGAATACGGAAAAATCAGCACGGAACAAAAATCCCGCTCCTCCGTCGATCCGGCAGAACAGCGGGATATTTTACATGCTTATTCCTTCGCCTCGTACACCCCGAAGAATGCGAGGGTGGGCTCGGTGCGGGAATCGAGGATGCGGATGCGGAGGGCGGTCGTTTCGATTCTTCCCAGCCGGGCGATGCGCTTGTAGCCGATCACCGTCCCCCGATACACCTCACGGAATTCTCCGTTCTCGTATACGTCGGCGGCGAAGCTCTCCACCCGCTGGCTCAGCTTGACGTTCTCCTTCAATACGACGTTCCCGATCCGCACGGGCTTATCCCAGCGTGCCGTGATCTCGGCCGTATTCCTCCCCTTCGCGGCGCGCCAGTATGCGTCGTACCCGTCGTCCCGGACGTTTTCGATGCCGCAGCCTTCCTCTTCGGAATCCGCTTCGAGGGCGGCGTCCTTCAAGAGATCCACGGCGAAGGCTTTCTCCAGTTCCGCCCCGATTTCCCGGAGACGCTTCACGTCGTTTTCGTGGAACAGCCCCTCGTTCGTCGGCGGGATGTTGAGCAGAAACGTGGCGTTCCCTCCGACGGAGTTGTAGTAGATGTTCATGAGCTCGTCGAGGGGGCGGACCCTGTCGTTCTCCGAGGCGTGCCAGAACCAGCCCGGCCGGATCGAGGTGTTGACCTCCGCGGCGAACCAGACCAGATTCTCCTCGTCTTTGAGGATCTCCCGGCTCCCGAGGTCCACGTCGGAGGCGCTGATCCTGCGGCGGCGGAAAGAGGCGTCGTCGGACTGCTGGCTCTTCGCCGCGGTGCGCTCCGTTCCGATGGCCCGCTCGGGGAGGACGCTCCATTCCGCCGGACGGGTATGTCCCGCTTCGTTGCCGCACCAGCGCACGTCCGGTCCGCAGACGGAGATGCAGGCGTCCGGCTGGAGTCTGCGGATCACATCGTAGTACCGCGGCCAGTCGTAGACCTGCTTCTTGCCGTTCGGTCCCTCTCCGCACGCGCCGTCGAACCACACGGAGAAGATCGGACCGTAGTTCGTGAGGAGTTCCGTGAGCTGGCTGACGAAATAGTCGTCGTAGGGCTTCCCCTGTCCGTAAAGGGGGGAATTGCGGTCCCAGGGGGAGAGATAGACGCCGAATTTCAGCCCATATTTCCGGCAGGCGTCCGAGACCTCCCGCACGATGTCGCCCCGCCCGCCCCGGAAGGGAGAGGACGCGACGCTGTGAGCCGTGTATTTGCTCGGCCAGAGGCAGAAGCCGTCGTGGTGCTTGCAGGTGAGGATGATCCCCCGCATCCCCGCCGCCCTGCATTCCCGCGCCCACTGCTCCGCGTCGAGCTTTTCCGGGTTGAAGATCGCGGGATCCTCCGTGCCGTCCCCCCATTCCCGGTCGGTGAACGCGTTGACGGTGAAATGGATGAACGCGTAGAATTCGGTCTGCTGATGGGCCAGCTGCCGGGGACTCGGCACCGCCTGTACCAGTCTTTCGTCGAGCGTCATGTTGATCCTCCTGTGCTGTCCGGTCCGCTGCCTGCGGGATCCGTACTTTTTTCCCATTATACCATCCCGCGCGGGGCGGTGTCAAGACCGGATTTCCGGCGGGATCGGCGCGGCCTCTTGAAAATCCTGCCGGGACATGGTATAATGGATCCGGCCCGGGATCCCGGAAGACGCTCGGAAGAGACAAAAAACGCGCAAAGCGTCCTGGAAGACCCGGCCGGAAGAGGAGGAGCCGCGATGACAGTCCGCATCACACAGAAAACGCCCGGTCTCGGGTATGCCGCCGGGGAGCTGGAACGCTTTCTCGGAGAATTCGCCCCGGTCCTGTTCGCCGGGGAAGGGGAAAGGGCGGAGAAAACCGTCGTTCTTGAAACGGATCCCGCCATGCCCGCCGAACGGTGGTCCCTGAACGGGGACGGGACTGCTTTGGAGATCCGCGGGGGGAACGCTTCCTCCGTGCTCTGCGGGGTGTGCGACGCCCTGGCAGACGCCGGGATCCTCTTCGAAGCCACCGGATATTCCGCGCCCGCCGGATTCGATCCCGAACGCTTTTTCTCCGTCAGGAAGGAAGTGAATCCGAAATTCCGCCTGCGCGGGATCCGCCAGCACATCAATTTCCCGATGGACATTTCCTCCTATCCGCTGAAAGACGCGAAGGAGTATATCCGCGCCCTCGCCCGCATGCGGTTCAACGCGATCACCTTCCACAGCTACGCGGGACAGTGGCACGGTGCGCGGCCGGGGGAACTTCCGGGGCATTTCTTCTACGGGCAGGTCCATCCGGTCCCCGCCGCCGACCCCCTGACCGCCTCCCGGATCGAAAACCGGAAGATCTACTGCATCCCGGAGGCCGAGGCGATCTTCGAAGACGAGAAAAAGCGGGCGGAGTACGCGGTGTACTGGCTGAACGAGGTCATGAAGACCGCGAAGGAGGCGGGCATGACCGTCACCCTCTCCGTGGAGATCCTCTCCGACGACGCCGAAGCCGAGGGGAAGATGCTCCATACCCTCTGCGGGATCTATCCCCAAATCGACACCCTCGAGCTCATCAGCGAGGAGTGCGGCGGATTCCGGGATCAGAAGGGCGTGACGCGGGAGAACGTGACGGACTTCCTCTGCTCGCTCTTCGGAAAAGAGATCCTCGATCCCGACGGAACGGTCCCGGGGCTCCCCGACTTTCTGCCGGGTCAGCTGGGCTCCTCCGCCGTCTGCCTCAAACGGATGTTCCGCGTCCTCGACCGCCGGGACGAATGGCTCGACGGCCTTGACCGGGTCCCCGCTCTCCGGGCCGGGCTGTATCTCACCGACCGGGACACCCTCCGCGTCCTGAGACCCGTTCTGCGCCGGTTCCTGCCCCGTGGGATGACCATGAGCCTCCTTCCCGCCCACGGAGCCCTCGCCGCCGCCGACAATGTGGAGAACACCGGGACCCTCGACTCCGACTGGCAGAACACCATGTTCTATTCCTGGGCCGAGTTCGACGGGAATATGTACATCCAGCAGCTTTCGACGGAGGGGATCGAAAAGCTCTCCGCCCTTCCGCCGACAGACTCTTCCTACGGCTTCTGCATCAACCACTGGCGCACCGCCGAAAACCGCGCCGCCATCACCTATATGAGCGAAGCGGCGATCTCCGCCAAACCCGCCGGGGAATTCTTCCGGGACTACGCCGCCCGGCTCGGAATCTCCGACGGGGAGGGCTTCGAACGGTTCTGCTCCCGGCTGGCAAGACTCGACACCGCGAACCGGGACAATCTCTTCAACATCGGGTTCTGCGCGGTCGGATGCTGGCTGAGCTGGCACCGGAGCGGGAACTTCATGACCCCCCGCGGATATGGGGAGAAGGACTACCGTCACGCCATCGACGAATACGAAGCCCTCGGAGCCATGGCCCGGGATCTGCTCCCCTCCGCCTCGACAAAGGAAGGGATCGCCTTCCTCCGCCTGATGGACAACCGGTGCCGCGCGAGCATCTGCCACGTCCGCTCCATGCAGATCCTCGAAGAACTGCGCGGTGTGTTCGACTACGACAATCCCGCCCCGCTCACGGGAAAGCAGGCGGAGAAGATCTTCGAGATCATCGGAAGGTCCCGCCGCGACGCCGAAGCCTATCTCGCCCTCTACGGATCCCTTCTGCCGGACCGCGGGGGAGAAGGACAGCTCGTCAGCTATTACGAGACCACTCTGGTCTACATCGACGCCGTCGCCGCCGGATTCCGGGGGGCCGAGATCGCGCCGGACCGGGAGGTCTTCGATGAGCCGCCCATGCCGGACCCCGAGGCGAGATAAGCGGGTACGCGGAGATCCGCCCGCATTCAGGAGAGGAAAAGAAAGGAGAGCCCATCATGCCCGATCCCGCCGACGCCCTGTTCAGCCCCGAGCGCAGACAGGCGAGACGCTTTGACACACCCTACCGGAGCCGCCCGATGACCGATCAGGTCTTTACCGAAGAAGAACTCGACGGGGAGAAACGCCGCCTCGCCTACCCGCGCTTTGCCGAAACGATAAGACAGTTTTACCCGGAGCCGTCGAAATACCGCATTCTTTTCGGAGAACTCCACGGGCACAGCTGCCTTTCCGACGGGGGACCGACGCCGGACGAATACTACCGGAACATCCGGGAGAACGCGAAGCTCGATTTCGCCGCTCTCACCGACCACCATCACGGTGGGGTGGGATCTCCGACCCTCTACGGACCGAAGGGGGAAGCGCTCCGGGAGGCCGCGATCCGCTGGAACGACCCCGGGACCTTCTCGACCCTCTTCGGCTACGAGATCGACGGCTACCCCTATTACAACAATTTCATCGTCTATCACCGGGATTTCACGGGGAAGATCTTCCGCGAAAAGATCGACGGGGACATCACGGCGGCGGAACTGAAAGAACTGCTTTCCCGAAAGGACCGCCTCCTCATCCCTCACGACACCTACCAGCTGAACTCCGGCGCGGATTTTCTGAAAATGGATCCCGCCCTATTCACGCCCCTCATCGAGATCTACTCCCGGGGGGACTGCGCGGAGTGGTTCGGCCATCCCTATAACCTCGACGGCGGGGGCATGGTGAAGGGCGGATGCTGGCAGGACGCGCTGAGACGCGGGGCAAGGATGGGCTGCATCGCGGCGTCGGACGATCACGGGCTGAAAAACGGCCTTGTGTCGGGACCCCCGGAGGATCCCTGTTCGTGGCCCGGCATCACCGGCGTCCTCTGCGAGGAGAACACGACGGAATCGATCTTCGACGCTCTCCGGGCCCGCCGCTGTTACGGATTCATGGGCGGGAGGATGCGGATCGACTTCCGGATCAACGGGCATTCGATGGGCGAGGAATTCTCCGAAACCGGGGACCGGTGGATCTATTATCACGTCGAAGCGGACGCGCCGCTTGCGAAGGTCACCCTCGTCAAGAACTGCGAGGACGTCCTTTTCGTCCGGAAGCCCGAGCAGATGATCCTCGACTACTCCTCCGACGCCTCAACGGATTGCTACTATCTCCGCGTCGAACTGAAAGACGGCCGCCTCGGCTGGACCAGTCCGATCTGGGTTGACCGGGAATGACCCCCGAAAACGCCCGGACTGAAAGCGCAGACTGCGCGGCTGACCCCCGTCTCAATTCTCAATTCTGAATTTCCCTTTCATTTCCCCCGAAGGAGTTCCCATGCTTCTCACCCTCAACTCCCTATCCCACCTTCTTGTGGACGCCCTCTGCGCCTCGACCCTGTTCGGACCGCTCCGGCATACGGAGAACATCGGCGTCCTCATCCTGCTCTACAATACCCTTGCTTTCTCCACCCAGTGCCTCGTCGGACTTGCCGCGGACCGGAGCCGGTTCCACGCATGGGCGGCGTCCCTCTCGATGGTCATGATTTTCGCGGGATTCGTCCTGCCCGTCCCTCCCGTCCTCCGCGTCGCCCTGATCGGCCTCGGGAACAGCGTGTTCCACGTGGCGGGCGGGATCATGACGCTGGAGAGGAGCCGGGGCAGAGCGGGGGATCTCGGCGTGTTCGTCGCTCCCGGCGCGATCGGGCTGACCCTCGGGACCCTCTGGCCGAAGCTCGGATGGGTCTTCGCCGTCCTGATCCTCGCTGCCGCCGTTCTGACGGTCCCCGCCGCCTCCCGCTCGCCGATCCCGGAAGGAGAAGGGATCCCGGGAAGGGGAGTGGAAAAAGGCGCGGAAAATCTGTTCCCGGCGGTCCTGTTGACCCTCGCCGTCGCCGTGCGGGCCGTGGGCGGGACCTGCGCCGAATTCCCCTGGAAGACCGGGGCGGCGCTCACTCTGCTCCTCACCCTCTTCGTCTTCGCGGGAAAGACCGCGGGGGGATTCGTCTGCGACCGCATCGGAGCATCCTCTTCCGCCGCCGTTTCCGTCCTGCCCGCCGCCGTCCTCATTTCTTTCTGCGCCGCGTGGATGATCCCCTCGCTGCTCGGACAGTTCGCCCTGAATCTGACGATGCCGGTGACCCTCTGGCTGATGTACCGCGCCATGCCGGATTCTCCCGGGCTCGCGTTCGGGCTGGCGGCGTCCGCGCTCTGGCCGGGGACCATCATCGGACAGCTCATCACGCTGACGGGTCCCGCGCAGAAGATCCTCACCCTCGTCTGCTTCCTCTTCGGCTTTGCCGCGATCCTCTGGTCCGTCCGCGTCCTGAAGCCGGAGAAAAGAATCCCGAATCCCTCCCCGAAAGGAGTATGACAATATGACAGTCAAACGCATTTCCGCAGTCCTCTTCGCCCTTCTGTTCGTCTCCGTCCTGACGGTTTCCGCGTCCGCCGATATCGCCCCTCTGCCGGACGAGGAATACGAGCGGATCTTCGGCAAATCCGAAACGGTCGCCCTCGAGGACCCGGATCCCGATCCCGAACCGGAACCCGAGACCGAGCCCGAAAAGGAAGAGACATCCGCCCCGGCTCCCGAAAAGGCCGAGATCAAACCCTTCCCCTCGCCCTCGCTGATCGTCAAGGCCGCTGTCTCCGTCGCGGTGATCGCCGCCGTGATCCTCGCCTGCGTCATCATCCATAAAAAGAAAGGAGCGCAATCCAAATGAAAAGACTTGCCGCCCTCTTCCTCCTCGTCTGCCTCCTCGCCGTCCTCATGGCGTCCTCCGTCTACGCCGACATCGCCCCCGATCCGTTCTACGCGGAATCGAGCTTTCTGCCTGCGGTGCTGATCGTCTCGGCCGCGGTGATCGCGCTTGCGGTCCTGATCGTCGTGATCGTGAAGAAGCGCCGGAAATGAGGATCTTTGCCGCCTGTTTCTGCACGGTGCTGATCGAGGTTCCGTTTCTCGCCCTCTTCGGCTTTCGGGACCGGTATGCCCTGACCGTCACGGCCTGCACCAATGTCGTGACGAACCTTGTCCTCAACCTCACGCTGTTCTTTCTCGGGTCCTGGGTCCTCGAAACGGTCCTGCTCCTGGAAGCGGCGGTGGTCGCGGCGGAGTTTTTCATCTACTCCCTCGCCTTCGCGCCGTCGGTCCGGCTGTTCTTTCTGACCCTCGCGGCGAATGTTCTGTCCTTCACCCTCGGGCTGTTTCTGTTCCGCTGACCGGCCCGCGGGAGCAGCCCGTACCCCCGGATCGGACCCGGAAAGGCGGCGCGCGGTATGCAAAGGGGGGAAAAACCCCCGGATTCCGAAAAAAAAACAGGACTTTTTCCGTTTTTTCCCGAGAATCTTGCCGGAAGGTATAGATTTTGTCCGAAAGATATGCTATAATAGAGTCTGATGGATCACAGATCCGGATTATAAAATCAAAGAGAGGATTATTCTCATGAACAAGCAGGAACTCATCAAGAAGATCGCCGCTGACGCCGGTCTCACCCAGAAGCAGGCTGCCGCCGCTCTCGAAGCGACTGTCAGCGCCATTGAAGAAACCGTTGCCGACGGCGGCCGCGTGAGCCTCATCGGTTTCGGCACCTTCGAGCCCAAGACCCGTCAGGCCAGAACCAGCCGCAACCCCCGCACCGGTGAAGCCGTCAAGGTTGCCGCTTCCACCGTTCCTTCCTTCAAGGCCGGCAAGGAATTCAAGACCAAGGTCAACAAATAAGATTGGGGCGATCTCCCGAACCGGTTCATTACGAGCCGGTTTTTTTCGTCGGACCGGAGCGCGAAAAAAGACCCGGATCCCTCCGAGCCTTTCGATTCATACTATTCTCGTTCTTGAAAGATGACTATATGGGTTTTGATCGCTCTCCGTAGAGTGCGAATGATCTCCGATCATGAGCTCGCGTGCGATAACTCTGATAAGGTTGGATGGCTATATTGGTGTGCAAATGTTTCGACGATACGTTATTGGTATAGCCCGTCCCTATCCATTTCAGAAGTTCTTGCCAGGCTTCTTTCAAGAAGCCGCGTTTCCTTTTTAATCATTCCTCCCCGAGATCCCATTTGAGCGAGCCGTTCTCTTCCTTCACCGGAATGAAGATCGGCTTTTCCTTTCTCCCGGCGGAGGCGGAGTTCGGGGAGTGGATCGAGAGATAGCGTTTCCCGTCCGCCGCTTCGAAGATCATGCCGTGGCCGCCGTCGTATTTCCCGGTCATGGATTTCGAATAGAGCAGGGGATGGTCGTGGGTCCAGGGACCTTCGACTCTGCCGGACGCGCTCCGGGCGACGCCCACACAGTAGCCCTCGCTGTCCCAGTTCGACCAGAGCATGAGCAGGCTGCCGTCGGAAGCTCCGACCATCCAGCAGCCGTCCGTTACGCCGTTCTTCGCCCAGGGAGCGTCGTCCGCCCGGAAGAGCTCCACAGGTTCGGACACGAAATGCGTGAGGTCCTCCGAGAGCTTTGCAACCGCCATCCGTCCCACATGGTCGTCGGTGGAGGTCCATTCGTGCACGAAGACCATCCACGGGATCCCGTCCCCGTCGACCCAGAAGGTCCCGTCGATCGAATCCCAGTCCTTCGGCGTGAGCGGTCCGTCCGATACCTCCTCGAAAGGTCCCTCCGGGCTGTCCGAGACGAGGACGGTGCATCCCCGGTGTCCGGTCAGATCGGAATAATAGGTCGTGAACATCCAGAATCTTCCCCTGTACCGGTGGACTTCGGGAGCCCAGAAATTCGTCTTCGCGTGGGGCGGGATCTTCACGACGACCCCGAGATCCTCCCACTCCCCGGCGAGGGATCCGCTTGTGTTCTTACGGCAGGTCCATCCCGTTCCGTAGGCGTAGTAGACCCCCTTTTCGTACAGGATGCAGGGATCCCTGAGCTGTTCGATGGTCGATTCGACGATCACGCCCGCTCCGGCGTTTTTTGCGGATCCGTTCATTTCGTCCTCCTCCGTTTGCCCGCGTTTTTGCGTTGTCTCCCCCGATCCATGCGCGGCCGGGGGAGCTTTCTTTCAGTATACGCCGATCCGGACAAAATTGCAAGGGCGGATCGCGGAGAAAAACGGAAAACGGGATCCTTTATCCTTCCGCTCTGCAGGGATCGTCAGCCTTCTCGGGCTCCTCACTCTCAAACAGCGGCCTCTCCCGTCCCGCCCATTCCCCCATCAGGGCGCGGTGGGAGATCCGGCAGGCGAAGGCGGCGGCGAAGAGCATCGGGATCCCGGGGGCCCAGTCACGGAATTCCACCATCCGGCAGTCCTCCCCGTCGATCCGCAGTTCCCGTACCGCGATGGCGGAGGGGTCGATCGAGGAGAGCTTCGCGGCGATCTCCTCCTCCCGCTCCAAGGGGATCCCGGCCTGTTCCAGCAGAGCGTCGAGGCTCAAAAACCGGCTCGGTCCCTCGAAGAGGACGGAAAGGCAGGCGCGGACGTCCCGGTTCCCCAGCGCGTCGAAGAGGGCTTCCACCCCCGCGTCCCGGAAATGCGCGGCGTACCCGGCCTCGGGCTTGAGCAGAACGGCGGCGTAGGGGAAGCGGGGACCGAACAGCCAGCCGATCCCGCCGTCCGACACGTAGGAGAGCTGACCGAGAGCGCACCGGAGATCGAAGGGGTCCGAATCGCTCCCCGCAGGCGTCAGATCCTCCGGCTTGTGCCCGAACGCCGCGAGAAGGGATCCCGACGCGACCCGGTACATCGTTTCCGCCGGGCTCCCGTTTTTCCTGTCCGCGGAATACTGCTTCACCGCCCGCATGACGTCCCGCCTTCCGGTTTCCCGTCCGCCGAACAGGGCGTCGATCGAGGTCCCGAGGGCGTCCGCAAGCAGGGGGAGCAGGGCGGCGTCCGGCAGGGTATCGGTCGTCTCCCAGCGGCTGACGGCCTGCATACTGACGGAGAGGATCTCCCCGAGCTTTTCCTGCGTCAGCCCGGCGGCCTTGCGCAGTTCTTTCAGATTGTCACCGAAACGCATTTTTCTCCCTCCTTATTCCCCGTATGTCCAGTTTTCGCAGTCGAAGATCTCCGGGTGCGCGGCGAGGTATGCGGCGTGGTCTCCGTCGTCGAACACCGGATAGCAGCCCGCGTTGATCGAAGGGCCGGTATCCCGGTCATAGGGATGGAGCACCGTCTCGCCGAGACAGCAGAGGGCGGAGAGGAGCCAGCCGTCGCCTTCGAAGAAGTATACCTCCTTTTTCCCGTCCCGGAATTCCGCCGTCTCCGTTCTCGCCCTCCGGCAGAGCAGGATGAGCAGATGCCGGATGTCTTCCGGGTCGGCTCCCGACTGACGGGCGGCGTATTCGAGGGTGAATCCGTCCGGCGCGTCGTGACGGTGGAGCCAGCGCACGAATTTCAGCATCCCCGGCTTTCCGAGCAGGCAGAGGGTTTCTGCGAGCCTGTCCCCGTCCCGTTCCAGCCAGGCGTAGTTGTCCGCGTTCTGCATGAGGGTGACGGCGATGGCGCATTCCTTTGCGGATACGATCTGCCGGAAAACCTCGGGGGAGCTGATGCCCGCGCATTCTCCCCATCCTCCCGGGCCGCGCACGCCGAGGAGCGGGATCACGGGCTCATGCAGGTCGGACCGGTGCGAGAAGCCCGCGTTCACGCTGTCGAAGGTGTGCCGCACATCCTCCGCGAAGCATTTCAGCGCGGTTTGGGCCCAGCCGAGACCCGTATAGGGATCCTCGTTCTGCGCGGCGGCGTCGTTTGCGAGCAGGGCGTCGACGGATACCCCGTAATGCGCGGCGATTTTCGTCAGCATGGAGAGCTCCGGTTCGCTCTCGCAGGTCTCCCATTTGGAAACCGTCCTGTTCGAGACCCCGAGGACTTCGGCGAGGTCGTTCTGGGTCTCCCCGGCCTTTCTGCGCAGGGCGGTCAGATTCCCGGCGAAGCGCGTCGTTTTCTTTACTTCCATAATTTTGTGCCTCTCTTTTCCGTAGAGTTCGGTTCGGAGATCTCTGAATCCGTGATTTTCGGTACCGTTCACAGTATAGCACAAGCCCGGCGGGAGAACAATGAGCAAAAACGCGAGTTTGTCTCGGAAACGGAGATTTTTTATCCCTCCTCAAGCGCAAAAAAGATCCGGCCGGGGAGTTTTCCGCTCTTTCCGGCCGGGATGGATCCGCTTATTCTTTTTCTTCCGTGTCCTTCCACCGTTCCCGGAGCGTCTGGACCCGGAGCGTCGGGACGGAATCCGCGGGATAGAAGGCGTGAGGCGCGGGGTTCGGGAGCGCGGCGTCCGGGACCTTCGGGAAGTGCAGGACCGCCTTGAAGAGATCCCCGTCGATGGAGAGGGTCAGCGCGCCGCCCTGTAGTTCCGTCAGGCTCTTCGCGATGGAGAGGCCGAGTCCGTTTCCGTCGGTGGAACTGTTCCGGCTGGCGTCCCCGCGGACGAAGCGCTCCATCAGCTCGTCGGGGGTGAGGTTCAAGGGCTCCCGGGAGACGTTTTTGAAAGTGACGACGGCGAAGGAATTGACCTCCTCCAGCGTCAGATAGACCCGCGTCCCCGGCTGGGCGTATTTCACGATGTTGTTCATCAGATTGTCGAAAACCCGCCAGAGCCGCCGCCCGTCCGCCCGGATCGTCACGGGATGATCGGGGATGGAGAGCACGAGGGGAAGGGACGCCTCCGCAAGCCGCGTTCCGTATTCCCCCGCCGCCTGTTCGAGGAAGACGGAGATATCGGTGGGGGCGAGTTCCACTTCGAGGGTGCCGGTCTGGGCTTTCGAGGCCTCCACCAGATCGTCGATCAGCCGTTTCAGCCGTTCGGACTGGCGGAGCAGGACTTCGCAGTATTCGGCGATCTTCGGGTTGTCGGTTTCCTCCCCGGCGATCAGCCCCGCGTAGTTCACGACGGAGGTCAGGGGCGTTTTCAGATCGTGGGAGACATTGGTGATGAGCTCGGTCTTCATCCTCTCGCTCTTCATCCTCTCCTCCACGGCCCGGTTCAGCCCTTCCGCCGCGGCGTTGAGGTTTTCCCCGTGCTTTTTGAGGGACGGGGGCATATAGGCCGTGGAGACGCGCTTCGTCAGATTTCCCGCCGCCAGAGCCTCCCCGCCTTTTTCGAGCTTCCGCATGGAGAGGGCGAACCAAAGGATCAGGGGCACGAGGACCAGCCACATGAGGATGTGGACAACAAAAGGCCCTTCGGAGTACGGGAAAAAGATCGCAAAGGCCGCGAAATCCGCTCCGGCGATCAGGACGAGGGCGAGAAGGGTCTTCCAGATCAGCGGGATCCCCCGTATCAGCGCGCCGGCTGCCCGGAGTCCCTGCCCGACCGCACGGCAGACGAATCGGAAGACCGTCCAGAGCAGGACGCCGAGCCGGAAGATCACCGTGTTTCTGAGGATGCTCCCGTCCTTGATCCGTGCCGCCGCGCTCATGGAGAGGCCGAGGAAGACGACCGCGCTGAAAATCCCCATCACGGCAATCGCGATAAGCTGGAAGTATACGCTGTCCATCATGCCGATGAACTTCACGAGAAAGAAGCTCACGAGGCTCCAGAGCGCGACGCCTGCCGCGAGGATCAGATCGAAGGGGACTTTGTGGAGCAGTCCGGGAAACAGTCCGTCCTCACCTGGTCTGCGGGCGGATGCGCACATCAGAAGAATGAAGCAGAGCACGCACAGGAGAAGCGAAACGGCTCCGACCGGATAGACGGCGTAGCGGAAATCATACGCGGTGCCGAAGATAAGCTGATTCAGCCGGTATTCATCGCGCACCGGAAGTCCGTCTTCGAGCCGTCCGCGGAACAGGTATTCCGCCGTGGAATAGCGGGGCTCCGACGGATCCTGTTCGCCGGTATTGCCGGTTTTTGCGGGAATGTCCGTCGTGTAGCTGATGAAGCGGTTTTCGCCGGTCTTCGGATCGATCGTGCTGACACCGTACCAGAGGATCTCCGTCCAGCCTTCTTCTCCGACAGCGGTTTCGGCATCGGAAAGGTTTGTGAGAAGAACGGTCCCATTTTCGTCCGTGACGGCATAGCGCAGATTGGTCACCGATTCGGAGAACAGCGACAGCTTTCGGTGGTTCACCGTCTGATTCTCCCGGTTCAGGCTCTGAACGATCTCCCTTGAGTCGTCGAACATTTTCCGGTAGTTCCTCTCGCCGATCATAACGTCCTTCGGCATACGGTACACGTCTTCGAGGATGAAATACCACGCCGTGAGCACGCACCCCACCGCGGCCGCCGCCGTGAGGATCACCGCGAGGAACAGCCCCGTTTTTTTGAGTATGCCCTTGGATGTGCGGTCCATGAAGTCCTCCTTTCCGGCCGTTCAGAGACGGTCCTCGAGCTTGTAGCCCTGACCCCACACGACCTTGAGATACCGCGGTTCGGCGGGGTTGATCTCCAGTTTTTCGCGCAGATGGCGGATGTGGACGGCCACCGTGTTGTCGCTCCCCAGAGGAATGTCGTGCCAGACCTGCCCGTAGATCTCCTTCGGCGAAAAGACCCGCCCGGGATTCCCGATGAGGAGCTTCAGGATCTCGTATTCGATGGGCGTCAGGCTCACGGGCTCCCCGTCCAGCGTCACGGACTTCGCCCGGTCGTCCAGTTCGATCCCGCCCACCGAGAAGACCTCGGGATTCGATCGGATCCCGCCGAGTTTCAGATACCGCCTCAGCTGGGAGCGCACCCGGGCCGTCACCTCCATGGGGGAGAAGGGCTTCGTCACATAGTCGTCCGCCCCGACGCTCAGCCCGAGGATCTTGTCCGTGTCCTCGCCCTTCGCCGTCAGAAAGATCACCGGGATGTTTGAGGTCTCCCGCAGTTTCGAGAGGGTGGAGATCCCGTCCATCTCCGGCATCATGATGTCCAGGAGGCAGAGGTGGATCTCCTCCCGCCCGAGGATCTCGAGAGCCTCCCGTCCGCTGTACGCTTCGAACAGGCGGTATTCCGGGTCGTTCAGGTAGATTTTGAGAGCGTTCACGATGTCCCGCTCGTCGTCGCAGATCAGGATGTTGACCATTTTCGTTCGCCTCCGTGCCGTCTGATTGTATTATACTCCATCTTCCCTTTAAGAAGCGAGGGGGAAAATCCTTAAGATTTGATGAACTTCCGGATTCATTGTACCTCTTTTTTCGCGTCCTGTCAAGCGTCGGGGAAAGGCGGGGGAAATCGCTTCCCCGGATCCCGCTTCTGACAGATTGCGCGGACCCCCGGGCATATAATGGAGCGGCGGGAGGTGAGGAGGATTTGATTCTCTACGCGGACGTGCTCTTCGGGGTGAATCTGTCGATGGACCTCTTGTCCCTCGGGCTGACGGCGTCCCTGACCCGGAGAAAGATCGGAAAGTTCCGGCTTTTCGCGGCCGCGTCCCTCGGTGCTCTCGGCGCGACGGTCATGACGGCGGTCCCCGGGATCGGCAGAGGCGCGTCCGCTCTTTGCGGGGTCCTGCTCTCCGCGGGGATGGCCGCCGCCGCGTTCGGATGGAAGGATCCCCGGCGGCTGCTCGCGGATTCCGTGATCCTCTGGGGGGCGGGATGCGCGCTCGGAGGGCTTCTGACTTTGTTTTCGGAGATCGGGACTCCCGTATACGCGGGCGGGGACGGATTTCCCATCCTCTACCTCGGCGCGGCGGCGGTCTCCTTCCTCTGGACCCGGGTGCGGCGGAGGGTGGCGGAGAACAGGACGGTGCGCGTGCGGATCGAGGCGGCGGGACGGAAGGAAGAACTCACCGGGCTCTGCGACACGGGATCCTTCGCGGCGGACCCCATCGGAGGCATCCCCGCGATCCTCGTCAAGCGCAAGGCCGTCCCGATCCTTTCGGAACTGGCGGAGAGCGCGGCGGCGGGGAAGGCGGAGAGCGGGATCCGGGTGCGCATGATCCCGGTCCGGGGGCTCGGCGGGGAACGGCTTCTCACAGGCTTCGTGCCGGACCGGACGTTCGTCGGGGATGCGGAAGTGCGGGCTGCGGTCGCCGTCGACGGGGAAGGGGAGAGCTACGGCGGGGCGGAGGCTCTGGTTCCCGCGCGGCTCATCCCGTGAAGGTTCAGATCGGAGGTGTATATAGTAATGAAGACAATCAGCGAATGGAAGGAATGGGCGGGAAAGACGCTCCGGGCTGTGTTCGGGGGAGGGGAGGCCTGGTACATCGGGGGATCCGAGACCCTGCCTCCGCCGCTGACCCCGGAAGAGGAGGCGGACGTGCTCAGCCGGTTCGACGAGGACCGCTCCCTCGCCGACGTCCTGATCCGCCGCAATCTGCGCCTTGTGGTTTACATCGCGCGGAAGTTCGAGAGCTGCGGCACCGGGATCGAGGACCTCATTTCCATCGGCACCATCGGGCTCATCAAGGGCGTCAACACCTACAAGACCGACCGGGGGATCAAGCTCGCCACCTACGCCTCCCGGTGCATCGAAAACGAGATCCTCATGCACATCCGCAAGAACGCGCCTCACCGGGGGGACCTCTCCATCGACGAGCCGCTGTCCTCGGACTGGGACGGGGGAGAACTGCTCCTTTCGGACGTCCTCGAATCCGGCGATTCCCCCGTGGGCGCGGAGCTCGAACGGAAGGAGGACGAGCGCACCGTCCGGGAGGCCGTCGAATCCCTCGGGCAGAGGGAGCGGGATATTATCGTGCTGCGATATGGGTTGTACGGAGGGAGAGAAATGACCCAGAAGGAGGTGGCGGACAGGATGGGGATCTCCCAGTCCTACATCTCCCGGCTCGAGAAAAAGATCATCGAACGCCTCCGCGCAGAGATCGAAAAGAAGGTGTAAGCGGCCCGGAAGGAGCGGATTGAGCAGAATAACGGAAAAATCCCGGAAAAAAGGCCGCAGATTTTTTTGAAAAGCTCTTGCTTTTTGCTTCGGTCTATGGTATAATCACACAACGTGAGCAAACAGAGGAAGAGGTGAAAAGCAATGAAAGAAGGAATCCATCCTCAGTATAAAGAGGTAACGATTCGCTGCGCGTGCGGTGAAGTTGTCACGACGCGCTCGACGAAGGGCGACTCCAACGGTGAACTGCGCGTGGACATCTGCTCCAAGTGCCATCCTTTCTTCACCGGCAAGCAGAAATTCGTTGATTCCGGCGGACGCGTCGACAAGTTCAAGAAGCGTCTCGAACAGCGCGGAAGATAACGGATCGGGGACCCAGTGTCCGGGAAATTTGTCGGACGGGAACGCGGAGCTTTTTGCCCTCGTCCCTGTCCGGCTTTTTCTGTGTTTCTGACAAAAATCGGAGGCAGTTCAGGAGATTCTAAGATTCAATATGGAAGAAAACGCAACCAGAAAAAAAGCGGTCCTCTGCGCGATCTACCCCCAGAACGGCGAGGCCGAGAGCGACGTCTCCCTCGCGGAACTGGAACGTCTCGCCGACACCGCGGGATGTTCCGTCGCGGCCATCGTGACCCAGTGCCGGGAAAAGCCGGACGTGAAGACCGTCCTCGGAAGCGGCAAGATCGCGGAACTGTCCGTGCTCGCCGAGACCCTCGAGGCGGATCTTGTGGTGTTCGACTGCGAACTCACTCCGTCCCAGATCAAGTCCATCGAGGACGCCATATCCTCCGATATCCCGGTGATCGACCGCAGCATGCTGATCCTCGACATCTTCGCCGACCACGCGAGGACCAGCGAGGGCAGACTCCAGGTCGAACTGGCCCAGCTGAAATACACCTCTCCCCGGCTTGTGGGCAAGGGGAAGGAACTCTCCCGTCAGGGCGGCGCGTCCTCGTCCGGTTCCGTCGGAGCGCGGGGTCCCGGCGAGACCAAGCTCGAGATCGACCGGCGGCGGGTGCGGGAACGGATCGCCGCGCTGGAGGAGGAACTCGACCGCGTGGAGCAGAACCGGCTCGTCATGCGGCGTCAGCGGGACCGCTCCGGCATCCCGAAGGTGGGCATCGTCGGCTATACCAACGCGGGGAAGAGTACTCTGCTGAATACCCTGACGGGCGCGGGCATTCTCGTCGAAAACCGCCTGTTCGCCACTCTCGACCCCACCACCAGGCAGTTCGTCACCCCCTCGGGCGCGAAGATCCTTCTGACCGACACCGTGGGATTCATCCGCAACCTCCCCCACCACCTCATCAAGGCGTTCAAATCCACCCTGGACGAGGCGGTGTATTCCGACGTCCTGATGCTGGTGATCGACGCTTCGGACCCCGAATTCATCAGCCAGACCGCCGTCACATCCGATCTGCTGGAAGAGCTCGGGGCGGCGGGAAAGCCCACGCTCTACGTCTTCAACAAATGCGATATCTGCGCCGACCGGGACGCCCTCGTGCAGATGAAGTCCCTGGCCTCCCGCTCCGGCACCGAGGTGGTATTCGTCTCCGCCAAAACGGGAGCCGGGATCCCCGCCCTCGTCGAGAAGATCGAGAGCATGGCGATGGCGGACCGTCACCGCGTCGCGCTCTTCATTCCCCCCGAGGACGGAGCCGTCACCGGGATCCTCTACAAGGAAGCCGACGACGTGGAGATGGAGTACCGCGAGGACGGGATCTATTGCCGGTGCATCGTGGACGACAAGCTCTACGCGAAGATCAAAAAGTATATCGTCGAAGAATGACCGCGACGGTCAGGCAGACGGAGGGCAGCCCATGAAGAAAAAACAGACCGCCGCCCCGGAAAAAGGGGAAGGGCCCGTCAAAAAGCGCGTCACCCTCGCCCGCTCCGTCACGGTGGAGATGGAGGAGCGCAAATCCGTATTTCTCGGACACGCCGCCCCCGTCTCCTCGGAAGAAGAGGCCCGGGCCTTCATCGACGCGAAACGCCGGGAATACCACGACGCCACCCACAACGTGTACGCCTATCTGTTGAACGGCGGATCGGTGGCCCGGTACAGCGACGACGGAGAACCCCAGGGGACCGCCGGGATCCCCGTGCTGAACGTGGTGAAGCTCTCGGGGGCGGAAGACCTCGTCGTCGTCGTCACCCGGTATTTCGGCGGGATCCTGCTGGGCGCGGGCGGGCTCGTGCGGGCTTACGGCGCGTCTGCCCGTCAGGCGGTGGAAGCGGCGGGCCTCGCGGTCTATTCCCCTTACGCCGTCCTCTCCGTCCGGATGAACTATTCCGATTATCAGAAATTCTCCGCCGCGCTTCCGAAACTCGGGGCGAAGGAGGATTCCTCCGATTTCGGCGGGGAGGTGACCTCCGTGTGCGCCTTGCCTGCCGAAGCCGAATCCGCCTTCCGGACCTCCGTCGCGGAACTGACGGCGGGGCGGGCTTCGGTGACCCTTCTCAGGACGGAGGAGAGGGCGGCTCCCGCGCATTCCGATCAAGCCGGCGTCTGACGGGGCGTTTCGGCTTTTTTTCCGCGTTTTCGGGCGAAAAAAGTAAATCCCCTGTTTTTTGCGTATCTTATTTATGTAAACAAATTCACGGCGGAGCGGAAGACGATGGAACAGGAACCACGGACAGTCCGGGAGATCTTTTACGAACGCGAACGCACGACGCTTTCCGAACGGGCTTTTCTCTGCGAGAACACCCGGGGACGCGACCGGCCCGAGGAGGAGTGCGTCAACCGCACCGAATTCCAGCGGGACCGGGACCGCATCCTGCATTCGAAGTCCTTCCGGCGCATGATGCACAAGACGCAGGTCTTTCTGTTCCCGGTGGACGAGCACTACCGCACGCGCCTGACCCATACCCTCGAGGTCACCCAGATCGCACGGATCATCGCCCGGGCCCTCATGCTCAACGAGGACCTCTGCGAAGCCGCGGCGCTGGGACACGATCTTGGACACACCCCCTTCGGACACTCCGGGGAGGCGGTGATGCAGGACTGCTTCGATCCGAATTTCACCCATTACCGGCAGAGCCTGCGGGTCGTGGAATTCCTCGAAAAGAACGGGCAGGGGCTGAATCTGACCTGGGAGGTCCGGGACGGGATCGTGAATCACTCCGGCTCGAACAAGGCCTCCACCCTCGAAGGCCGGATCATCAAATTCGCCGACCGCATCGCCTACATCAACCACGATATCGACGACTCCGTCCGCGCCGGGATCATCACCTCGGAGGACATCCCGAAGGAGTACCGCGAGATCCTCGGCGAAAAGCACTCCACCCGGATCAACACCATGGTCTCCTCGGTGATCGAAGCGAGCCGGGGAAAGGACGACATCGCCATGACTGAGAGGATCGGGCGGGCGACGGACGGACTCCGCTCCTTCCTCTTCGAGAGCGTCTATTACAATCCCCGGGCGAAGCGGGAAGAGGCGAAGGCCCGCATGCTGGTCGAACAGCTCTACCGCTATTTCTGCGAAAACCCGGACAAGATGCCGGAGTTCTATTATCAGAACACGGCGAACGATTCCGTGGGCCGCTGCGTCTGCGACTATATCTCCGGCATGACGGACCGCTACGCCGTCGCGCTGTACAAGGATCTCTTCGTCCCGAAGGAATGGGAGACCCCGGAGATCACGAGACGGGACTGGTGAGCGGCCGGACCATCTGATAGAAAGGAGGCGTCACGCCGTGATCCCCGCGTCCGTCATTGACGACATCAAATTCCGGTGCGATATCGAGAGCGTGGTCTCCTCCTACGTGACCCTCAAAAGGACCGGATCGAACCTCAAAGGGCTCTGTCCCTTCCACAGCGAGCGGACGCCGTCCTTCACCGTCTATCCCGGCACCCAGAGCTTCTACTGCTTCGGATGCGGCGCGGCGGGGGATGTCATTTCCTTCGTGATGCGGACGGAGAACCTCGACTACCGGAGCGCCCTCGAAACCCTTGCGAAGCGGGCCGGGATCAGCCTGCCGGACTTCGACGACGGGGAGCCGAGGCGGGAAGGGCCCACGAGATCCCGCATCCTGCAGATGAATCTCGAAGCCGCGAAATACTACCGGAAGATGCTCTGGGACGAGCGGACCGGAGCGCCGGGAAGGGAATACCTCACGGCGCGGAAGCTCTCGATGGCGGCGGTCAAGCGGTTCGGGATCGGTTATTCCCCCCGGGACGGCGCCTCGATGCTCAAACACCTCTCCTCCCTCGGATTCACGAACGAGGAGATCAAAACGGGGTATTTCGCCGGCCAGAACGACCGCGGCTACTACGACTATTTCCGCGGACGGGTGATGTTCCCGATCATCGACGTGCAGGGGAACGTCATCGCCTTCGGAGGCCGGGTGCTGGACGACTCGAAGCCGAAATACCTCAACACCTCGGACACCCCCGCCTTCAAGAAGACCCGCAACCTCTTCGCCCTGAACTACGCGAAGAACGCGAATGCCGGATATTTCATCCTCTGCGAGGGATACATGGACGTCATCACCCTGCACGACGCGGGATTCGGGATGGCGGTCGCGTCCCTCGGAACGGCCTTCACCGAGGAACAGGCGCGGATCGTCAAGAAATACGTCCCGAAGGTGATCCTTTCCTACGACAGCGACGAGGCTGGGCAGAAGGCGGCGAACCGGGCCATCGGCATCCTCGAAAAAGCGGGAGTGGAGCCGAAGGTTTTGCGCATGAGCGGCGCGAAGGACCCGGACGAATACATCAAAAAATACGGCGCGGAGCGGTTCCGCAGTCTGATCTCCGCCTCCTCGGGCAAATTCGATTTCATGATGGACGGGATCAAGGCCCGCTACAATCTGAGCGAACCGGAGGAGAGGGTCCGGGCTCTGGACGAGGTCTCCGCCTACATCGCGGGGATCCGCTCGAACGTGGAGCGCGATATCAGCACGGAACGGGCGGCGAAGGAGTTTTCCGTCGATCCGAAGAGCCTCGCCGCCGACATCGAAACCAAGCGCAGAAGGGCCTCCCGCGACGCCGACCGGAAAAGGACCGGAGAACTGATCCGTCTCACCTCCGGGACCGGGGACCGGGTGAATCCCGATTTCGCGCGGGTCCCCCGGGCGGCGAGGATCGAAGAGAGCGTCCTCGGGATGCTCCTGCTCCACCCGGAATACCTCACCCGCGCGCCGGACGGATCCCCGCCCTCGGAAGACGATTTCGTCACCGCCCTCGGAAAGCGGCTCTTCTCCTTCATCCGGGACAATGCGTCGGGGGGGAGCTTTCAGTTCGGACTGCTCAACGGCGCGTTCACCCCGGACGAGGTCTCCCGGGCGGCGAAAATGCAGGCCGAGCGGGCGGAACTGTCGGGAAATGACGGAGAATCCTTCGATATCTATCTGAAATCCCTGCGGGAAGAAGCGGAAAAACAGTCTTCCGGCGGCGGCTCCCTCGAAGAGATCCTCGCGAAACGGCGCGCCGCGGAAGGCACATGATCCCCCGAAAACCGGGATAAAGGCAAAACAACGCATCACATGAGGTGACAGAATATGGACAGCGAAAAGAAAATGGACATGCAGGGCCTGATCGAGAAGGGCAAGAGCCAGGGCTCCCTCTCCTCGAGCGACATCATGGAAGCGGTGGATCTCTCCGGCTTCGACGTGGATCAGGTGGAAAAGCTCTACGAGGCGCTCGAATCCAGCGGCATCGAAGTCAACTACATGAGCGACGATTTCGAGGGACCGGACGACGGCGGCGAAGTGGAAGTGGAGGAGAACGAGGACCTGGAGCGGTATCTCGCGGACGACGGCGTCGCGGTGGACGACCCCGTGCGCATGTACCTCAAGGATATCGGCAAGATCCCCCTGCTCACCCCCGAACGGGAGACCTGGCTCGCCGAGAAGATCGCCCAGGGCGACGAGGCGGCGAAGAACGAGCTCGTGGAGGCCAACCTCCGGCTCGTGGTGTCGATCGCGAAGAAATACGTCGGAAAGGGCATGTATTTTCTCGATCTGATCCAGGAGGGCAATCTCGGGCTCATCAAGGCTGTTGAAAAATTCGACCACACCAAGGGCTACAAGTTCTCCACCTACGCGACCTGGTGGATCCGGCAGGCCATCACCCGCGCCATCGCCGACCAGGCCCGCACCATCCGCATCCCCGTCCACATGGTGGAGACCATCCACCGGGTGTCGCGGACTTCCCGCCAGCTTTTACAGGAGTACGGCCGGGAGCCCACCATCGAAGAGATCGCGGAAAAGCTCGGCATGTCGGCGGACAAGGTGCGGGAGATCATGAAGGCCGCCCAGGACCCCGTGTCCCTCGAGACCCCCATCGGCGAGGAAGACGACAGCCACCTCGGCGACTTCATTCAGGACGACAGCACGCCCACTCCCGCCGAAGCCGTTTCTTCCCAGCTTTTGAAGGAACAGCTCAACAAGGTCCTGCACACGCTGACCCCCCGGGAGGAGCAGGTCATCAAGCTCCGCTTCGGTCTCGACGACGGCCGCACCCGCACGCTCGAGGAAGTGGGACGCGAATTCAATATCACAAGGGAGCGCATCCGTCAGATCGAGGCCAAGGCCCTGCGCAAGCTGCGTCACCAGAGCCGCTCGAAGATATTGAAGGGATTCCTCAACGATATCAACTGACGCCCCCTTCTCCCGGGTTCCGGATCCGCCGGAACTGACGAAACATATCACGGAGGTACTCTTATGCACGGAAACGAAACGGACGCGAACAGAAACGCGCCGGAAGACGACATCATCGGCGAAGAAGACCTCATGGGACCGGATCCCGCAGACCCCTCGTTCGATCTCCCCGGGGACGACAGCCTGTACGACGCGGCGGACGACGCCTCGCTGACAGCTGCCCTCTCGGGAGAGGAACTCGAGAATATCAGCGAAGAGGTCGAACGCCTCGAAACCGCGGACGATATGGAAAAAGCGCTGGCGCAGGAAGGGCTTCCGGTCGACGACCCCGTCCGCATGTACTTAAAGGAAATCGGCGCGATCCCGCTTCTGACCCCCGAAGCCGAGGCGGAACTCGCCCGGAGGATGGCAGAGAACGACGAGAGCGCGAAGAACGAGCTGGTCGAAGCGAACCTGCGTCTCGTGGTCTCCATCGCGAAGCGGTACGTCGGAAAGGGGATGTTCTTCCTCGACCTGATCCAGGAGGGCAATCTCGGGCTCATGAAGGCCGCGGAGAAGTTCGACTACGCAAAGGGCTACAAATTCTCCACCTACGCGACCTGGTGGATCCGGCAGGCCATCAGCCGCGCCATCGCCGACCAGTCCCGCACCATCCGCATCCCCGTCCACATGGTGGAGACCATCCACCGGGTGACGAAGAGCCAGCGGGAGCTTCTGCAGGCCAACGGCAGGGAGCCCACCACCGAGGAAATCGCCAAAGATATCGGCATGTCCGCCGAGAAGGTCCGCGAGATCATGAAGATCTCCCAGGATCCCGTGTCCCTCGAGACCCCGGTGGGCGAGGCGGACGACAGCCATCTCGGCGACTTCATTCCGGACGACGACAACCCGACCCCCGAGGACGTCGCCTCCTATCAGCTCCTGCGGGAACAGCTGAACGAAGTCCTGCACACCCTGACCCCCCGGGAGGAAAAGGTGCTCAAACTCCGCTTCGGCATGGAGGACGGGCGCGCGCGGACCCTCGAGGAAGTGGGGCAGGAATTCCGCATCACAAGGGAGCGCATCCGCCAGATCGAGGCCAAGGCCCTGCGTAAGATCCGCCACCCCAGCCGGTCGAAGCGTCTGAAAGATTTTCTCGACTGACGGCGGAGGAAAATTGTCGTTTCTGCTCATTCTTCCCCGGTCCCGCCTGTCGGAGATCAACAAATCCGCTGTCGGTTCCGACGAAAATTTGCGCATAAACTTGGCTAATCCGCACAAAGTTATCCGTCCCCGAGACCCGAAACGGAGCTAAAAAAGCGTTTTTTCAGAGAAGAGTGCGGCAAAAAACGCTTGACAGGAATCCGATTTTCGTGTACAATATGGGAAGACAAAATAGGGCGTATTCTGAAATCCCTGCATCATCCACTGAGGAGGATTCAAATGTTTAAGAAGATCGTATCCATCGTCCTCGCAACGGTTCTTGCCCTCGGTATGCTCTCCGCATGCGGCCAGACCAACGAGGAGGTCGACGTCGAAGCCGCCGATACCGAGGCGACATCCCGCGTTGCGATGACCCTGACCCTGTGGCTGCCCACCGAAAACTGCACCGCCGAGGCCGCAGAAGCAGTCTCCGCCGCTCTCAACCGTCTGACTCAGGCGAAATACGACACCGCGCTCGATATCAAATTCATCCCGAGAAACGAATACGCCGACGCCATCAACGGACGTCTGGATGAGATCCGCTCCATCGAGGAGGCCGAAGAAGAAGCCGCCGAAGCCTACAGAAAGTGGGTCAAGGAGCAGAAGGCCATGGGCATCACGGTGGAAGAGACCGAAGAGGAGACCGAAGAGACCCTTCCTCTAGAAGACGAGACCATCGTCAACGAACTCGGCATCACCATCACCAAGTATCCCGAGGTCGGCCAGAAGCAGTTCGATATCTTCCTCGTCACGAGCTACGACCAGTACATGGATTACATCGACAACGAGTACATCCAGCAGCTGGACGGCGAACTCTCCGGCAGCTCCAAACTGCTGAAGACCTATATTTACCCGACTTATCTCGCGCTGGCGAACGTCTCCGGCACCTACGGCATCCCGAACAACCATCCCGTCGGCGAGTATCAGTATCTGCTCGTCAACAAGGAACTGGTCGACAAGTATGACTACGATCCCGAGTCCCTTTCCTCCGTCCTGAAATGCGGCGAATTCATCAAGGACATCGGCAATCAGGTCAAGAAGGGCGACCTCCAGGATGTGGTCCCGCTGCTCGGCGAAGTCGAAGCCGCCAACATGCACTACTTCGGCATCAACGAGGACAAGCAGGAGTGGTCCATGATCGCGAACCAGATCACCAACTCCATGTCCTATCAGAGCCCCTGCATCCCGAAGTCCATCTTCTCCACCAACGTCTACATCAACACCGTCGGTCTGATGAAGGAACTGAAGGAACTCGGCTACGTCGGCGACGGTACCCTCAAGGACGGCCAGAAGTTCGCGGTGGGCGTCGTTTCCGGCGACCCGAACGTCGCGGCTCAGTATGAGGACGAATACTACGTCAAGACCTACGCGAAGCCCATGATGGTCGAGGAAGACGTCTTCGGCGCGATGTTCGCCGTCTCCACCTGGTCCAAGAGCCTCGCCCGTTCGATGGAAATCATCACCTATCTCAACACCAGCAGCGATATCCGCACCATCCTCCAGTACGGCGTGCAGGGCGTCCACTGGGACTACGAGAGAGAAGACAGCAAGGACACCATCAAGGTCATCTCGAACGACTATAAGATGCGGATCACTGACACCGGCAACGTCTACATGACCTATCCCGGACCGGGCAGACCGATGAGCGACTGGGATGCCGGCAAGCAGATGAACCTCGACATGATCTCGAGCCCCTTCATCAAGTTCCCGGGCGTCGTGACCGAAGAGAACAAGCAGTACCTCGAAGAACTCGCCGAGCTTTCCAAGGACTTCAAGGCCCGCATGGAAGCCTGCCCGTTCGCCGAATGGGATGACTTTGTGACCGAAATCAAGAAGGAAATCAAGGGCAACGAGCTGATCTCGAAGAACCTCCTTGACAACAGCGGCGAAGTCAGCACCTCCATCCTCGGGTTCTACAACGACTGGCACGACGAGAACTACCCGTCCTGAGTGTCTCTGAGGACCGAAAACAGAAAATCAAAACAGTCATAGTACGAAGGAGCCGTGGCAAAGACAATCGCTGCGGCTCCTTTTCAAGGGAAAGGAAGGACTTTCAATGAAGAAGATCGGCGTTGTCGGCTGCGGGAACATCAGCGGCATCTACCTTTCGAACATCGGCACGCGGTTTACGAATATTCAGATCGCCGGGATCTGCGACCTGATCCGCGAAAAGGCGGAGAACCGTTCCCGGGAGTTCGGCGGTCTGCGGATCTACCGGGATATGTACGAGATCTTCGCGGATCCCGAGGTCGATATCGTGCTCAACATCACCCGCCCCTACGACCATTACGGCGTCACCAAAGCCGCGCTTCTGGCCGGGAAGAGCGTCTATTCCGAAAAGCCCCTTGCCACCGAGATCGAAGACGCCCGGGAGCTGGTCGCCCTGGCAAAGGAAAAGGGCCTGACCCTCGGCGGAGCTCCCGACACCTTCATGGGAGCCGGGATCCAGACCGCCCGCCGCCTGATCGACGAGGGAGCCATCGGACGTCCCGTCGGCGCGACCGCTCATTTTCTCGGCCACGGACCGGAAAACTGGCATCCCGATCCGGAGTTCTTCTATAAGCGGGGAGGCGGCCCCATGCTGGATATGGGTCCCTATTACATCACGACCCTCGTGAACCTCCTCGGCAAGGCGGACTGGGTGACGGCCTTCGGATCGATCTCCTTCCCGGAGCGGCTGATCACCAGCGAGCCCCACAACGGCGAACGGGTCAAGGTCGAGGTGGACACCTTCACCGCGGGAGCGATCCGGTTTGCTTCCGGCGCCGTCGCGTCCTTCACCGCCTCCTTCGATTCCTACACGGATTTCAGCGAATACATCGAGATCTTCGGCGAGCGCGGATCCCTGAGGGTCCCCGATCCCAACACCTTCGGCGGTCCCGTCCGGCTCCTGACGCCCGGCAAGGGGTACGAAGAGATCCCCCTCGACCGCGGATTCACGGGCAACGGACGCTCCCTCGGGCTTTCCGACATGGCCTCCGCGATGGAAGAAGGCCGGATGCACCGGGCGAACTACATGCAGCAGCTCCACGTGCTCGATATCATGACTGCCTTCGAGCGGAGCAGCAGGGCAAACGCGCCGGTGAAGATCGAGTCCCCCTTCGAACGCCAGCCCGCGGTGGATCCGGACAAGATCTGCGGGACTATCTAATACTGATTTCACTCTAAACCATGTCAAAAGTTTTTTGATCAACCTTTTTTCAAAAAGGTTGCGGGGTCAAGGGGCAGAGCCCTTGCCGACGTCCGCAGACGTCACTTTCTAGGAGTTCCTCTTTTGGTTCTTTTCTCCTCGATAAAGGAGAAAAGAACAGCGATATCTCTGGATGACATCATTTAGAACGGAAATAGTATAAGATGTTCAAAAAAACAAACAGGGAAGGGATCCTTTGCGGGTTCCTTCCCGGTTTTGGTTATTGCGGAACTTGTTTCTGTCCCTCCAGCCACTTCCGGATGCGCGGTTCCGATTCGAGGCGGTCTATGAATTCCGGGCAGAGTCCCTGCGTGAGGTCTCTCAGGACGGAGAGAAGGCCGGAATAGTCGGTTTCGGGACGCTCCGTGCCGGAATCCCATTCCACATCTTTGAACAGCGGGGCGGTGAAGCGGACTTTACCCCGTCCTTTTGCGGCGTCGTACGCGTCAAGGTGATCGAGACATTTCACGAAGCTGTCCATCGCCTCCTCGCTCACTCCCGCTTCTCCGCCTTTCTCCAGATACCATTTCAGCTGCTGGTCGTTTGTGATAAACTGGTAGATCTGGCAGAGCTGGGCGTGACAGTACAGGTAATTCCCGTCCGGGATCAAAATCTTGTAGAGATCGGCCGCCGCCTGATAGAGACGGATTTTCTCGTCCTCCGGTATATCGGTCCTCCCCGCCGTCGCGCTGACCAGCTGGGACCAGAAGAGATCGAGCAGGGCGAGGAGGCATTCTCCGTGGCGGCGCTCGACGTTTTCGTCCCAGACCATCGTCAGAAGGACCTCCCTTGCGTTGCGCATCGTCGGGGTCGTTTTGGCCAGCTTTTCCGCCTTGTCAACCTCCCCGCGCTCGCTGTAAATGTTGAGCAAGATCGGCAGCACTGTCTCCCGGTCCTCCGTTTTCAGATCCATGCCGAGGGTGCGCTCGAAAACCGCCGCGGCCTCCTCCCAGTATGGGTTGCCCCGGTTGTACGCGGTGTCCGGCGTCGCGTTCGGGTGGTTTTTATCGGTAAAACTGCGCCCGCCGTATTTCCGCCATCCCTCGTAGTTCAGGGCATAGCCGAGGCGCACGAGAATGTCCGCGTTCGACGGGAATTCCTGTGCCGCCTCCCGGAGCAGAAGGATGCACTCCTCCATCTCCTCCCGCCGGTTCAGGATCTTGTCCGCCCTATCGCAGATGTCCCGGATCTTCAAGTCCCGTTCGCTCTCGTACCCGAACAGCTCGTCGATGGTGACGCCGAAATAGTTGGCGAGGGCGGGGACGGTCTCCATGTCCGGGTAGCCGTTTTGGGATTCCCATTTGCTCACCGCCTGATTCGAGACCCCGAGAGCCGACGCGACTTCCTCCTGGGTCCGCCCGTCCCGTTTTCTGAGTTCGCGGATCTTTTCTCCGATTTTCAGTTCCATGAGGTTCTCCTTTGCTTGATGAAATGCGGCCGGCCGGCTCGATTCCAGTATACAGGAGGCGGGCGGAAAAGTCAATGATCCATTTGTTGTTTGATAATCCACGGTCCGTGGAATCGGAGAAGCGATTTCTCCCTTCTCCCCCGTTCATGTCGCGGCGGGAATATGAACAAGACATGAATTTTTTAGAAAATCACAGAATCCGTGAAGGTCTTGCCTGCAAGCGGAGTCTGTATAAACAAGCGGAAAACGAAAGCGGACGGGAGGCGCGTCATGGAAAAATACAGGCAGACGGACGACGGAACGCTGGTCAGTCTGGCATTGCTCGGCGAAGAAGGCGCGTTCGACGAACTGGTAAAACGGCACGAAAAAGACGTGAAGCGGACGGCACTGCGGATCGTCGGGAATCCCTTTTCCGCCGAGGACGCCGCGCAGGACGCCTTTCTCGCCGCGTGGAACCACCTCGCGGAACTGCGGTACCCGGACAAATTCGGCGTCTGGATCCTGCGCATCGCGGAGAACCGGGCGAGGACCCTCGTGAAGCGGTACGGATCCCGCCTCTCCGAACTCCGGGCGGATATGGACGAGCTCGGGGATCCGGCAGAGGCCGCTTCAATCCGGGCCTGGGAGGATGCGGAAGCGGGAGAACGGGTCCGGGAAGCCGTTGACGCCCTCGGGGGATCGCTCCGGGACACCGTCCGCCTCCACTACCTCGAGGGGTACGGCGCGAAGGAGATCGCCGACATGCTCGGGATCCCGGAGGGGACTGTCTGGTCGCGGCTTTATCAGGGGCGGAAAGTGCTGAGGAAGGGCTTCGGGCTCCCGGAGGACGGGCGGGACGGTCTTGTCTCCCGGGTGAAGCGGCAGATCGAAGGGCTGAAACGCCTGAGTCTCCGCAACGACAAAACCGGGCTCGCCGAGACCTACGGAGCCGTGCTGACCCTCGCGGAAGGGCTGGACGACTCCCCGGAAAAGACCTCCCTCCTCGCCGATGCCCTGCTCTTCGGGTCGTGGTGGATCCCGGGCCGGGACAGCGAAGCCCTCCGGGCAAGGATCAGAGCGGCAGCCCTCGAAAGCCGGAACGAAGAGGTGATGATGAGCGTCGCCTTCGACGAAGCCGCGAAATTCGACGGGGACGACAGGATCCGGTTCATCCGGGAGCGTCAGATCCCCGCGTTGAGAGAGGCGGGATTCGAAAAGACCCTCGGCGCGTCGTATTTCTGGCTCGGGCACGCGCTGGCCGGGGAGGGGAGGAGCCGGGAAGCGGTCTCGGCTTTCGGGGAAGTCACGAAGCATCTGCCCCCGTCCCATCCTTACTACGCCTGCGCGGTGTCCGCCCTGCGCGTCGAGGTGCGGGCCGCGAAAGCGAAGGATCCCTCCCGGGTCCGCGTCGCCTGTATGGGGGAGGTCTACGAGAAATCCGGCAGAAAATGGATCTTCGCGGATCAGCCGGGGTATACGCGCGGACATGCGGGACCTGACACGGACGCGGTCCCCTTCTTCTGGCTCTCCCGGTGCGACGGACTGATCGACGATCCGGCGATGGGACCGGGGGACGCGCGGGTGTCGGAGGACGGAAAGGTCACGCTCGCGCTGAGGGAGGCGGAGGGCCCCGTCACAGTCCCCGCGGGCACATACGGAGACTGCCTGATCTATGAGACGAAGGGCGAGAGCTTTCTGCCCCTGGATATCGAAACCGTCGTCTGCCCGGGCGTCGGCATCGTGAAGCAGACGGACCGGGTCCGCGGCGTCTCCTTCCTGCTGACCGCGGCGGACGTGAGAGGGACCGGGCGGATCCCCTTCGTCGTCGGAAACCGCTGGACCTATCACGCGGAGCCTCTCGAAGACGGGGGCGGCGTTCTCCTGCGGGACGAGCAGACGGTCGAGATCGTCTACGCCACGGACCGGCGGGTCACAGCGAGCGTCGGCGTCTATGCGGAAGCGGAGTACGACGCGTTCTCGTGGAAGGGGAACATGGCGGCCGCCCGGGATCTTTATCACGACGGGAATACGCTCCGGGACGTGGAGGAATTTCTCCTTCGCGCCGGGGAACTCGCCCGGACCCCGCGGGAGAGGATCCACACCGCCGCCGCTTCGGATGTCATGCGCCGGATCTTCCGGACCGATCCCGTTTTCAATCCGGACTGGACGGAGCGCGGGGTCCGTAACTTCTTCAAGCCCCTCGCGGCGATCCGGTCGGAGGGCGAAGTCCTGCTCCGCTTCGGGGACCGGTCGGGATCCTTCGAATGGAAGGCGGGCGGGAGGGGGCCGGGGTACTTCTCCCTCGCGTATAATTTCCTCTTTGAGATCGTATCGACGGCGTGGGGCGTTCTCTGGTCCGACGGATGGACGCCCGGATTTTCGGCCTCGAAGCGGCACATGATCCTCGACCGGGTGATCGAAACCGCGCTCACGGTGGGGGAGGACGAGGCGGTTTCCGTGCCTGCGGGGGAGTTTTCCGCCTGCCGGACTGTCCGGGCGAGGACCGCGGGGTATCTCCCCTCTTTCTCCGGCCTCCTCGAATTCTGGTACGCGCCGGGGGTGGGACTGGTGAAATTCCGCCGGACCGGGACCGCGGAAGACGAAGAGGAGGACGCGAAGGGCCCGTTCACCTGGGAACTGACTGCGTACCGCGGAACGGGAGCGGGATATTTCCCCCTCGACGACGGCCTCATCCGCCGGTACGAGCCCGCAGATCAGCCCCTCCCCGACGGCTATCGCGGATGGGTGGAATACGCTTACTCGACGGACGAAACCGGGACGGTGATCTTCAAGAACGCCTCCGGCACGCAGGACAGGAAAAACTGCGAAATCGAACAGGAAAGGAAAACCGAATCATGACACAAGCTGCAAAGCGCGCGCTGACCGCCCTCCTCGCCGCCCTGATCCTGACCCCCGCCGCCGGGTGCGCGAATTCGGGATCCGTGCCGGAGGAGGAGACGGAATTTGTCCCGTCCTGGGAGTCCCCGGATTATTCGGATTTTGAAATGCCCGGGGAGACGGATTCCCTCGTGATCTACACACAGGGATTTGAGAGCATGTTCCTTACGGAAGCGGTCGGCGTCTTCAAAAAGACCTTCCCGGACGCGGCGCTCGAATACAAGATCATGGAACAGGACGAATATCTCGCAAAGATCCGGGCGGAGATCCCCGCGGGAACGGGACCGGATCTGATGTTCGCCATGCTGAAAGACCTGCCGGACGTGTACAAATCCATGTCCACGGGGCTGTTCGAGGACCTGAACCCGTATTTCGGCGCCGACCCGGACACGGATCTCTCCGATTTCAGCGAGGGCGTGATGAACGGCGGCGTCATGCGGGAGCGGCGGTATTTCGTCCCGGTCATGTACAACCTCAACATGCTCCTCACCACCCGGGAAAACCTCGCGGATAACGGGATCGGGGAGGAAGATCTTGCGGCTTACGACGGCTTTCTCGACGCCTGCGCGGGATATAAAGAAAAGAACCCGGACAACCACCTCTTCGCCGAAGGGGTCCTGCTGGGGACGGATTTCAATTATCTGCGGGAGCTTTATGACCTGACGGGCGTGCGGATGATCGACTACGACCGGGAGCGCGTCAGCCTCGGCGAAGAGTCCTTCCGAAAGCTGATGGACGTGACGAAGCTCTGGTACAAAAAGGGCCGCCCGGACATCAACGAGGGGAGCGCAGAAAAGCTCATGACCGACCGGCACTCCCTTTTCAGCACCCAGATGAATTCGAGCGAGCCCGGGATCTTTCTCTCCATGCACGTGGTGCGGGAGCTCGGGGAAACGCCCCTCTTGCTCGCGGTCCCGAACGCGGACAACGGCGTGACGGCGGAGATTTTGTATTACGCGGCGATCCCCGGCGCGGCGGCAAACCGGCGGAACGCATGGGAATTCCTGAAAATCCTCCTCTCCGACGCGGTCCAGACCGGGAACGAACAGGCGGCGGATGCGTGGGGGGTCAACAAATTCCTCGGCCTCAGCCCCCGCCCGGGATCGGAGCGGAAGCGGTGCGATCTCGCTCAGAAGCTGCTTCCCCTGTACAATCCGCGGAACGACCCGGTGCTGGTGAACGTCACGGACGGGGACAAGGAAATGCTCCTCGGCCTCACCGCCCGCGTCACCGATTCCGCCCTTCTGCCTCCCGTGCTCTTCTCCTATCTCAAGGACAACATGGAGCCCTATCTCAGAAAGAAAGCGGATTTTGAGGAGTGCTTCGGGAAACTGATGAACGAACTGGAACTGTACAAGGACGAATGATTGTACGTCTGTCCGGCCCGGGGCTTCGGCTTCCGGGTCTTTTTTTCTTGAAAAGAGCGATATGGGGAGTGAAAATGTGAATTTTGTGTAAATTCATGGATTTCTGTGTAACAACGGCCGCCGGATCCCGTCTTAAATAGTAAAAGGATGATCCATCCGAACACGGGGGGATAAAGCGGATATGAAAAGAAAGAGACTGACCGCGGCACTGCTGGTTCTGGCGGCGATTTTGTCCCTGACCGCCTGCCGGGGGAAGGACGCGGGTCCGAAAACCGGGACCGAACCGGGAGAGGGCGCCGGCGTTCAGAGCGTTCTGACGGACGACGGGGGGACGCGGTGGCTGACGCACATCTACAAATCCGACGAAATGGAGATCCCGGAGGGCTGGACGTTCAGCGCGCCGGGCGGGGTCGAATACCGGGCGGACCGGGACGAATTCCGGGGCGTGCTCACCCGTTCGGAGGAGATCGAGGATGAAAACGGCGGGTTCAAGCGCGTCTTTGACCGGGAGGTCGCCGTATGGGACGGGCAGGGCGCGCTCAAATCGGAACTGCCTCTCAGGGACCCCGAACACCGGTGGCGGTCGGCGGGTTCGTCCTGCTTTTCAGGGGACATTCTGTATTCGATGCTCTGGGAATACGACGGGGACGCGTACATCGGCGCGTGGGATATTCCCTCGGGGGAGATCGCGGCGGAGATATCGGTCCTTGAGATCCAGAACTGGGACCCCTTGCTCTACGTGCGGCATCTCGCGGCGGACGGGGAAGGGAATCTCTACGCCGGGAACGGAAAGACCGTGACGGTCCTCTCCTCCTCCCTCGTCTTTGTGAACGCCCTCAAGGCGAACACGATAGACATGAAAGCGGGCCCGGACGGCAGGATCTGGGCGGTCTGTCCCGATATGGCGGGGCGGGGGCTCTTCCGGCTGGATCCCGTGACGGGGACGAAGGAAAAGCTCACCTACCTCGACGCGGACGCCTCCCAGCTCGCGTTCATTCCATCCGTTGGATCCGAAACCGGCGGGGGACTTGACGTCGCGGCCAGCACCGGGGCGGGGATCTGCCGCTTCACGCCCGCCGACGGAGGGAAATGGGCCTCGGAAGAGCTCATGAGTTTTCCGAATTCCGGCATCGCCTACAACTCCGACGTGGACATGAAGGCGGATTCGGAGCGCATGGCTGCTGCGGCGGACTGGGACCGGTTCGTGTTCATCCGCAACGAGCGGGCGGAAAACGGGGAGCCCCGGATCGTCCCGCTGCTGTACCGGAAGGCGGCGGACCTCGATCTCACGGCTCTGCGCACGGTGACGCTGGCCCACGCAGAGGCTCTGCCGGACAATATCCGCTTTCAGATCACCCGGTTCAACCGGGAACACGACGATATCCGGGTCACGACGCTGGACTACACCGAATTCAACAACGATATGAATCCCCTCGGCGGACCGTTCCGGCTGACCACCGATCTGCTGAACGGTCTGATCCGGCCGGATCTGGTGTTCGGGGACCTCGCCTTCGACCCCGTCCAGACGCTGATGCGGAAAAACGCCGCGGTCGATCTGGGGACCTATCTCGATTCCGACCCGGAACTGAACAGGGAGACGGTGGCCGGGTGCGTCCTGCGGGCCTTCGGAGACGGGAAGGGCGGGATCTGGGGGCTGTCCCCGTTCTTCCGGCTCCGCACCGTGACAGGTCTGCCGTCGGTCCTCGGGGAATACGCGGACGGCTGGGATCTCGACGGCTTCCTCGATTTCGCGGCCTCACTCCCCGAGGGCACGGTTCTCTCGAGACAGGCTTGCAGCGAAGCGAGGGGCGGGATCGAAGTCGATTTCGGCATGTTCGTCTCGGAAGCGGAAAACCGGTGCTCCTTCGATTCCCCGGCCTTTATCCGGTATCTCGGATGGCTGAAAGACCTCCCGACGGCGGCAGAACTGCAGAAGCGGTCCCCGGCGGTCGGGATCTACCCGGAGTACAAAGCGCGGGAATACTACGCGGGCGGATCCGTTGCCCTGGCAGAGGTCACCGCGGACGAGTGTGGGGCTCTGCTCTCCCTCTCGGAACTCTGGGGAGAGACCCCTGCGGTCCCGGGATTCCCTGCGTCCCAGGAAGACGGCGGATCCGGCACGGCGGTCGAGACGGAGGGGATCTTCGTGATCCCGTCATCCTCCCCAGATCCCGGCGCGGCGTGGGCGTTCCTCCGCTCCGTTCTGCTTTCCTCCGATCTGGCGGACACGCTCCGGTGGAACCCGAACGGCATGACGGCTTACCTGCCCGCCCTCGAAAAGGAGTGCGGAGACTTCCTCGGCGCGAAAAAAGTCCTCCGGCCGAACGAACTGCCCAGCCGCTTCGACGCGGGATCTGACGACGCGTATATCGAGGACTTCATGAAGGCGGTCTTTCCCGGCGAGCCCTATACGGTAGTTCCCTTCTGCACGGAACAGGACGTGAAGGCCGCGCTGAAACTCGTGCGGACTGCAGGGCGCCCCTTCCGGGAAGAACTCCCCTATGAGGCACGAGCCATCGTGAACGAGGAGATCTCCTCCTATCTCGGCGGCGTCGGTTCGGCCCGGGACTGCGCGGAAAAGATCCAGTCCCGCGTGTCTATATGGCTGGCGGAGCATCAATGACCACCGCCCGCAGTTTTCCGATCCGCAAAGACGATTCGATTCGGAATGGTTCACCCGCGTCGGATGCGGGACCGATACAGGGAAAAGCGAGATCCTTTGAATAAAGAACCGGCCCCCGTCTGTCCGATCGACCTTTCCCTTGCGGTGAGGCCGATCCTTCCGGGAGCCGGTGTGTTTGGGATGTTCAGGCTGGAATGGCCCGGGCATCCTTTTTTATTTGCTCAGTTGCACTGACGCGGCAGGGGACATTCCGTGGACGGTTTAACCTTGCAGCCCTTCGATCAGTTTCTGGACGGTCTTGTTGATCACCTTTTCGTTCTTTGCCACGGTGGAAACTAGATCCCGGTTGTCGGAGGAGTACATGGCAGCCATGAAACCGTCTCTGACATTCGAGCAGAAGAGCGTGTCTCCGAGGTCCACCACGCGGCTCTGGAAGATCAGATCCAGCATGGAGATGCTTTCGGGGTCACGGGAGTACTTGCCTTTGAGGGAGATCTCATAATATGCGGGCGTGATGTGGAGCTTTGCCCGGTAGTTGGCCTCTTCCAGCACCGCGCCGGTCATATCGAGGTTCACGTTCGTGATCGGGATCATGGGCGGCATGTAGTAGCTCACGCGGGCGCAGTAATCCTTCTGTGTTTCGTCGTACTTCGGATAGGGGATGATGCCGAAGTCGGTTTCCATGTCGCGCAGGGCCGCCACCCAGAACAGGGAGCAGTCGAGGAACAGGGAATGTCCGGTCGCGAACATGTCGCGGCAGGCTGTCGGCACGTCGGAGTCCTCGGAGGTCTTGAAGCGGGCGTCGTTGTCGTAGGTCATGGCGAAGATCTTTTCGATGACGGAGACGAACCGCTCGTCGGTCATGGAGAGGACGGGGGCGCCGCTCTCGTCATACTCCATCGACTTTTCGCCCGCGCCGATCCAGAAGCTGGGCAGGACCATCTTGGAGGCGGCAAGATAACCGAACACGTCCTCCGCGTCCCGTTCCCCGTTGCCGTTGGCGTCGAGCATGGCGGTCTCCATCATGGACTTCATCTTGTCCATGGTCCAGTTGCCTTCGAAGACAAGGGAATAGGGGTTCTCCAGTCCGTTCTGGCTGACGAGAGACTGGGAGAAAAGCAGGATGTAGGTCAGGTCGTGGGTGGAGATGGACAGATCCCCGATCGCGGCGTATCTGACCCCGGCCAGGGAGAGGGAGTCGTTGATGCCGGCATCCCAGTAGGGTTTGCTCAGGTCGATGTGGGGCACGCCGGCGTAGTCCACGGAGTACCCTTTGCCCATCAGGGTCGGAGCGTCCACGCAGAAGACATTCGCCACCTGGATCACGTCGTCTCCGGCGGTGATGAGGGGGATGATCGCGTTGGCGGCGGGATAGCCGGAGGTCATGACATACTCGCCGATTTGGACGTTCAGGGCCTCCGAGGTTTCGGCGATTGCAGTGAACTGCGCGTCGTTCAGCACCTCGCCGGTCATTTCCTCCATGACGATGGCATTCTTCGCGTTGGGGTTTTCCACCACGCCGAAGGTGAATTCCGCGCCTCCGAAATCCATGTCTTCGGGCAGATCGGGGGCGGGCACGGCGGTCTCTTCGGGAGCGGCCTCGGTTTCGGCGAGATCGTCTGCGGGAGAAGCGGATGTTTCGCCGGGTTCATCGGACGTGCTTCCGGTGTTCGCGCAGGACACGGACAGAAGAAGCAGGGAGAGAAGCAGGCATATTGTGCGTTTCATATCGGACCCTCGTTTCAAAAAGGATTTTGGCTTGTATTATTATACATCAAATGGGGACGGTCTGTCAACCCATGTTTCTCTTTTCGGCGGAAAGAGACCAGGCAAAATGAAAGCCCGGGAGGAAGGGCAGTTTCTTTCCCGGGCACGTATAATACTATTCTCGCTCTAAAAAGCTAACTATATGGGTTTTGATCGCTCTCCGTAGAGTGCGAACGACGGGGTGGGAATATCATTTTCCCAAACATGACTTCAACCATCCCACCCCCGAGAATCCCCTTTGGGAATTCTCGCTTACGTCAGCCGTAACATTGAGCTCACGAACGATAACTCTGATACGGTTGGATAGCTATATTGGTGTGCCAAGGTTTCGACGATACGT
>CACZNC010000016.1 GCA_902782445.1 uncultured Ruminococcus sp. | reverse complement strand
CGGCACGGGGGACCATCTCAGGCCGAAGGCCCCCTGTGCGGGTCCCTTGGCCGTATGGCATAAACTTACAGCTCGTACCGGAATCGAAATTCGATCTTGCATCCCACGTCCTCGCGCGGTCTCTGCTCGTGCAGCTGAAACATGCGCAGACAAGTCTGCGGCCTCCGGCGGCATTTCAGGCGCGCATTACACAGGACGCGCGGACGGGAAGCTGAAATTGTTTCCGCATCCTCGCGCACGGTTAAAGATTCAGACAGACGTGCAAACCGAACGGCGCGATCGAAAAACTGTCCGGGCGGAACATGGAGTTTCGGCGGAGCGGCGGAATGTTTCACGTGAAACAATTCTTAATTCATCATTCTGAATTCTGAATTTCGTGAGGACGGTCTACTAGCCGCTAACCACTACCCACTAGCTACTTAATCAATCATGTATCCTACGCCGCGTATCGTCTTGATGACTTCGTCGGCGGTCTTCTGGCGGATGTAGCGGACGTAGACGTCGATGATGTTCGTCTCGCCGTAGTAGTCGTAGCCCCAGGCTTCGCTCAGCAGGCGTTCCCGGGACATGGCGACGCCCCGGTTCTCCATCAGGATCCGCAACAGGATGAACTCCCGGTTGGTGAGCTCCACCGGCTGGCCTCGGTAGGTGACGGCGTGGGAGTCGGTGTTGAGCTCGATCCCCGCGGGGGTGGAGAGGACCGCCGGGTTGGCGTCTTCCTTTCCGTCTCCCGCGGACGCGTTTTTCGGATCCCTTTCCGCCGTGCGGAGGATGACCCGGATGCGGGCGAGAAGCTCCTCGATGGCGAAGGGCTTGGTGATATAGTCGTTCGCGCCCATGTCCAGTCCCGTGACCTTGTCGGTGACGCTGTCCCGGGCGGTGAGGAGGATGACCGGGACGTCCGATTCCTTCCTCAGCCGGCGGAGGACTTCGATCCCCGAGAGCTCCGGGAGCATGATGTCGAGGATCACGAGGTCGTAGTCCCCCCGGAGAGCTTCGTCCAGTCCGCTCCGTCCGTCGGCGGCCTTTCCGGTCTCATAGCCCTCGTGGGAGAGTTCGAGCTCCACGAACCGGGAGATCTTTTCCTCGTCTTCAATAATCAGAATGCGGCTCATCGCTGGCTCCGTCTCCTTCGTCCCGTTTTTCCACGCTGTACTTGCACCCGAGGAACAGCCCGAGCAGCAGGGCCACCGCCGACAGCCTGAACGCCGCCAGCAGGATCACCGCGAAGAGGAAGACCGGAAGGCTGATGACGACCTTCCCGTTCCGGCGGACGATCAGCGAATAGATCACGGCGTTGCGGAAGAGGGCTTTCAGGCGGTCTCCGGCAGACGGACCAGAGGGACCCCTCGTCCCGTAACTGGAGCCGGGGGTGTTCGGGTCGTAGGTGCCGTAGGAGCTGTAGGTCCCGTTCGCGCCGTTCTGTCCGTAGGAGCTGTATGCCTGCGGGCTCGCGGTGACGACGCTGGAGGTCAGGGGCTTGACTTTCCCCTCCCGTTCCAGAATGACCAGCGCCTCGAGCATATCCCAGTTCGCGCGCGTCAGGGCGTCCGCCGCCTCTTCCCGGGTGATCCCGGCCTTTTCGCGCAGTTTTTCGATCATTTCGATGTGTTCCATAGTTTCGCGTTCCCTTCGTGAATTTCTGGGCTCATTATAGCACCCCCGAAAATGAAGGGCAAGGGGGTTTGGATTAAAGAAACATTAGAAATCGGATTTCGGGAAAGTGGGAGTGGTTAGTGGTTTGTCCGCATCGGAGGGAGGGGTGTGCGGGATTTTTGGTTTTTGAATGGGAGCGCTCCGCTGGATTCGGGAGACGCGCAGTCGTTCAGCCTGGGAATGAGGCGATTTTCGCGGGTTGTTGCAGATTCAGGGATGACGAGTCGGAACATGGAGACAACCTCGCGCGGTCTGTGTTCGTGAAGCTGAAACATGCGCAGGATAAATCCTGCGGCCTTACGGCGGAGATTCAGGCGCGCATTGGAAGTGGGACAAAGTGCGGAGAAAGACGCGATGTTTCACGTGAAACAATCTTGATTTCGGACGGCTGGCCCCCGTCGTTTCGCTTCTCTTTGTCATTCTGAGGAGCCTGCGACGAAGAATCTCCGTACGTGGAGGATGGGTTGGCCTTGAAGCTGGGAGATTCTTCGCTTCGCTCAGAATGACATAGTAAGGGCGGAACGGGACGTGCGGCAGCCGAACTTTCGGAAAAATGTTTCACGTGAAACAATCTGAATTTCGGACGGCTGGCCCCCGTCGTTTCGCTTCTCTTTGTCATTCTGAGGAGCCTGCGACGAAGAATCTCCGCACGTGGAGGATGGGTTGGCCTTGAAGCTGGGAGATTCTTCGCTTCGCTCAGAATGACACCGTAAGGACGAAATGGGACGTGCGGCGGCCTGTCTGACGGAGAAACAGGATTGTTTCCCATGAAATACTGGCAGAAAAAGGAATTGTTTCACGTGAAACATTACCCCAAAACCCCTTGTTTTTCTTGACCCGCGCGAGGACAGACTATCAAATTCGGAATCCCGAAACCGCGTCCAACGCCGAATGCGCGCCTGAATCACCGGCGGAGCCCGCAGAACTTGTTCTGCGCATGTTTCGACTACACGACCGGCGATCAAGCGAGGTTGTCTCCATGTTCCGGCTCGTTCAGTCTGCAATCTGAAACAGCCCGCGAAGATCGCTCCCTGTTTCAGCTTTAGAACCGCGCGTCCCTTCCATCCCAGCGAAGCGCTCCCATATAAAAAAACAAAAATCCCGCACCCACGTCCCTATGCGGTGATTTTCCATTCGTTCTACTAGCCGCTAGCCGCTGACCGCTCCCAACTCCTCCTTGAATTTTCTCTCTCCTTATGCTATACTAAGCCCATCCACCTATCCCACCGAACGGAGGATTATCCGATGAAACAAATCCCTCTCTGGCAGAGTCCGAAGACTTCCCGCGCGTATCTGCATCCTTCGGGGGCGCGGCGGCTGGTCTCGATTTACCCGGACATGAAGATCACCGATCTGGACCTGGGGGATCAGGGACGGCACTACAACCAACCCGGATTCGGCGTCCATCTGATCTTCGGCTCCGAGCCCGGGGACTGCGATATGGAAAAGACCGAATGGGACAAGCCCTCGGGCGGGATCCCGATGTACGCGCTGAACAACGAGGACGGGGAGAACGGGTGCTCCCTCCGCATGTCCGCCTTCTCGGTAGACCCGGACCGGGACGGGAAGCCGGAAGCAAAACACGAGCCGCTGACGTACTGCCGCCTCGAGATCCGGAATCCGAACGCCTGGGCGGTCTCGGGGACTGCCGGGATCCTTCCGCGGTACAACGCCCTGGACCACTATCTCACGGGGCTCCACGACACGGGGTACGAGCCCTACAATCCGAACGTGGGGCAGTGGTATCTCTCCTGGAAAAACAGGTTCGCGCCCGTTTCGGACTCCCCCATCCCGCCCGTCGACGGCGTTTCTCAGGTCTGTACGTCCGAGAGCGGGTACGGGTGGGTCTGCCTGCTGGACCGGGAGGGCGGGAAGGTCCGCTGGGTGTCCCGGGAGGAGCAGAAGAACCGCTTCCGGGCCCACGACTATTTCCGCTTCGATTACCGGCTGGGACCGGGGGAAACGGCGTCCCTGACCTTCGTGATTCGGCGGTCGGATCCCCTCGCCGACGAGCATGAGATCCCGGATTATGAGGAAGCATACCGGATCTGCCTCGCGTACTGGCAGGGGATCCAGGCGAAGGTGAAAGTCCTGCCGCGGGCGCCGGGGCTCGAAGATCTCTTCCGGCACAATATTTCGGTGTGTATGCAGATGCTCCAGCGGTACGAGAAATGCGCGGATCCCGGGGCGGTCTACTCCCGGCAGGGGGACGTGGGGCGGTTTATCTGGATCTGGGAGGCGGCCCACTATCTCACCCTCCTCGACCGGGTCGGGCTTTCGGAGTACGTGACGGACGCCTACCGGATGTGGATCCGCTGCTGGCAGAAGACGGGGGAGGACGACCCGGAGCGGGGACTTTTCGCCGATCCCTACGTGAAGTGGGACAACGCCAACGGCTCGGCTCTCTGGGGGATGGGGTACCACCTCCTGACCGTCGGGGACCGCGGACTGTTCGAGGAATTCCGGGAGCCGATGCTTCTCGCCCTCGGGTACATCGAAAACCGGCGGGATCCCGCGAAGGCCGCGCCGGGCGAAGTGAAGGGCCTCTTCACCTCCGGGAAGGCCAGCGACTGGGGCGAGATCGGTCAGCACTGGACCTATACGGACGCGGTGAACGTATACGGGATCGGCTGGATGGCGGAGGCCTTCGAGAAATTCGGGGATCCCGAGGCCGGGCGGGTGCGGGAGATTTACGAGGACTACCGGTTGGTCGTGCAGTCCGTTCTCGACGGGTTCGCCAAAGAGCACCGGGGGGAGCGGTCCTACAACATGCCCCACATCCTCGGCACCCCCTTCGAGGAGAGCTACAACCACTGCTTTTCCACCGACGGCGCGCCTTATCTCGTCAAGCTCAGGTTCATGGATCCCTGTTCTGAGATCTTCGGGCAGATGGAGACCTTCTACCGGGAGATCGGGATGCTTGACGACGTCCACGGCCTCTCGAGCCGGATGACGAACGACGACTGCGGCTCCCCCGGTCTCTACGGGAACGTCTACTACACGGGGGTGTCGGAGATCTGCTGGATCGAGGCGTGGAAGAAGCGGGGGGAGACCGAAAAGGCCGAAGCGTACCTCCGGGGGATCCTCCGGTACAACATCACCCCGGAGTACATCGTCTCGGAGCGCTATTCCTCCGTCGACCCCTGGTTCACCCCCTGGCAGCCCAACGGCTCCGGCGCCGGAAGGCTGGACTGGTTTTTGCTGGACTACTTCGGGGAAATGAGGAATGAGGAATGAGGAGTGAGGAGTGAGGAGTAGCTAGCGGTCAGTGGCTAGTGGTTAGTAGAACCGTTCTCCGTTGTTTCACGTGAAACAATCGTGATTTCGGACGGCTGACCCCCATCGTTTCGCTTCTCTTTGTCATTCTGAGGAGCCTGCGACGAAGAATCTCCGCACGCGGAGGATGGGTTGGCCTTGATGTTGGGAGATTCTTCGCTGACAGCACAACTGCGTTGGTGCGCACGACTGTGTCGGTGCGTCAGAATGACAAGCTGGAAGCGAAACGGGACGTGCGGCGGCTGGAATTTCGGAAAAATGTTTCACGTGAAACAATTCTTAATTCATCATTCTGAATTCTGAATTCAAACCCGGCCCGCCCGCAAAACCTGCGGAAAATCAAAAACAGACTCTTTCGGGAGTCTGTTTTTCTGGTGGGCCATCGGGGACTTGAACCCAGGACCAACCGGTTATGAGCCGGGAGCTCTGACCAACTGAGCTAATGGCCCGCGTGAGCTATTATACCACACACAGGGCCGGGATGTCAAGAGGGAATTTCGGCCGGGAAGTCAAGGGAGAAGGGAGAACGCGAGGGAATTCAGAATTAAGAATTAAGAATGCAGAATTTGCGTTTGTTTCACGTGAAACAATCTGCCCGCCGCTGTACGGAACCTCCCGGCCGACGGCCTCCCAATTCCTCATTCCTCACTCTCTTCCGCTTTCTCAAAAATCCCTTCCGCCAGATCCTTCGCTTCTCCCAGGGCGGACGCGGGGACGTAGATCTTTTCCTTTTCGAGCACAGGGCCGACGGTCCAGGCCAGTCCGGCGCCGAGCCTGCCCTTCTTCATGAACGGGATCCCGTTCTGGGTCAGCACGTCGGTGAGGACTTCGCTCCAGATGCTGTCGAATTCCCCCAGCAGGCAGGGATCGTCCGGTTTCAGTTCCCGGATCCGGTTCTTCTTTCCGCACTCCGGGCAGACGTCTCCGGAGAACACGGTCATGCACCGTTCGCAGTACGGCATGGGATCGCCTCCTTTCCCTTCCGGTTTTATCTTATCACATCCGCGGCTCCCCGTCAAGTCCCCGGACGGGCGGCTCCGTGAATTTTGCCGTTTTTCCCGCGGCAAAGAGGGGATTTTCTGTTGTAATTTTTCTTTCGCTGTGGTATAATACGGGATAGAAGCCGGATCCTTCCGTTTTCCGGCGGCGGTGCGGCTCCCCGATCTCTCGGGCAGGCCGGACCGTTTCACGTGAAACATCATCTCATCCACACAAAGGAGAATCATCATGATCAAAGTCGGAGTCATCGGCTGCGGCACCATCGCCAATTCCGCCCACATCCCCTGCTATATGGACTGCCCGGACGCGGAGATCAAGTACTTCTGCGACATCATCCCCGAGCGGGCCCAGGCGGCGGTCGAAAAATACGGCTGCGGCATCGCCGTCACGGACTACCACGACGTCCTCGCGGATCCCGAGATCACCGCGGTCTCCGTCTGCACGCCGAACAAGATGCACCCCATCATCGCCATCGACGCCCTCCATGCGGGAAAGCACGTCCTCTGCGAAAAGCCCGCGGCCCGCACCTACGCCGAAGCCCTCACCATGCAGGCCGCCCAGCACGAGACCGGACTGACCCTGAACATCGGCGTCGTCAACCGCTTCAACACCGCCGTCAACGAGATCAAGAAGCTCATCGACGCGGGCGAGCTCGGCGAAGTCTACCACGTCTACGTCTCCTTCCGCGCCCACCGGTCCATCCCCGGCCTCGGCGGAGCCTTCACCACGAAGGAGATCGCGGGCGGCGGCGCGCTCATCGACTGGGGCGTCCACTACCTCGACATCGTCATGTACTGCACGGGCGACCCGGAACCGAAGACCGTCTCCGGCAAGGCCTTCTGCAAGCTGGGCGTCGACATGCCGAACTACGTCTACGAGAGCATGTGGGCCGAGAACACGAAGGATCTGAACGGCACCTACGACGTGGACGACTCCGTCACCGCCTTCGTCCGCACCACCGGTCCCACCATCACCCTCAACGGCGCGTGGGCCCAGAACATCGGCGTCGCGGAGCAGTACATCGACTTCCTCGGCACCAAGGGCGGCATCCGGCTGAAATACGGCGGAGACTTCACCGTCTACACGACGAAGGACGGCAAGCTCTACAGCTACAAGCCCGAATACGAATCCACCCCCATGTTCCAGAACGAGATCAACGCCTTCGTCCGCTGCGTGCAGACCGGCGAAAAGCTCCCGAGCCACATCGACCGGAACATCCTCACCTCCAAACTCATGCAGGGAATTTATGATTCCAGCGATCTGGGAAGAGAAGTCACGTTCTGAGCGAACGAAAGACTCCGCCTTTCGAAATCAGCAACGACGGTCCCGGTGACTGCGTCGACCGGTATATTTATGTCCCTGCGCGGGACGGCGGCACGGGGGACCATCTCAGGCCGAAGGCCCCCTGTGCGGGTCCCTTGGCCGTATGGCATAAACTTACAGCTCGTCCCTGAATCGAAAATCGACTGTGCATCCCACGTCCTCGCGCGGTCTCTGCTCGTGCAGCCGAAACATGCGCAGGACAAGTCCTGCGGCCTTACGGCGGAGATTCAGGCGCGCATTACATGGGACGCGCGGATGGAAAGCTGAAACTGTTTCTCCGTCCTCGCGCACATATTCAGATTCAGATCCGCGTGCAGGCTGAACCGCGGGATCGAAAATCTGTCCGGGCGAAACATAGAGTTTTGGCGGCGGATGTTTCACGTGAAACAATTCTTCATTCTGAATTCTGAATTCCCTCTTCCCTCTTCGCTCTACTAGCCACTAGCCACTTCCAACTAACAACTAAAATCGGAGGAATTCCGTCATGGCTTCCGTGAAAGTCAAGCGCGCCGAGCCTTATAAAGTCGGCGAAGTCTTTGCGAAGCGGTCGTTCGAGAACAACGGCTTCACGCTTCCGTACCGCATCTATGTCCCGAAGAACTACGACTGCGGGGAGCGCTATCCCCTGCTCGTCTTTCTCCACGGGGCGGGCGAACGCGGCACGGAGAACGAACGGCAGCTGATCCACGCCCAGTATCTCTTCAACGATCCGTCCTCCCCGGTCTACGACTCCATCGTCCTGGCGCCCCAGTGCCCCGAAGACAGCCAGTGGGTCCTCTGGCCCTGGGAAAAGGGGAACTATTCGATCGAGGAGACCCCCGAGAGCCCCGGACTCGAGACGCTCTGCATGCTGATCGACGAGGTGCGGGATTTCTACAACGTGGACGACGACCGGATCTACGTCACGGGCCTGTCGATGGGCGGGTTCGGGACCTGGGATCTGCTCTCCCGTCACGGGGCGCGGTTTGCCGCCGGGATCCCGATCTGCGGCGGGGGCGATCCCTCCTACGCGGAGCTCCTCAAGCGCATCCCGATCCGGGTCTTCCACGGTTCCGAGGACGGCGCGGTCCCCGTTTCCGGCTCGCGGCAGATGTTCGCGGCCATCAAGAAAGCGGGGGGCGAACTGATCGACTACACCGAATTCGACGGCGAGGGCCACGGGATCTGGGACCGGGTTTACGAGGACCGGGACAATATGGACTGGCTCTATTCCCAGAGTCTGGCCGAGCGGCGGAAGAAAGCCGAAAAGAAGGCCAAGCTCGTCCGCGGCGCGCTGATCGGAGGCGTGGGAGCCGCCCTCTCCGCCGTCCTCGTCGCGGTGGGGATCAAGAAGAAAAAGAAAAAATAAAAAAGAAGATCCGACCGTCCGGCCGTACTCCGTTGAGGGTATGGCCGGAGATTTTTTTGGGGGGAGGGGGAATAGTGAGGAGTGGGGAGCCGGGGGGAGTTTTGCGGGGGATTTTCGGGGTGATTTGAGGGAAAAGGAGTCGGCGTCGGGCGCGCGGGCTTGCATCGAAAACCGGTTCCGCATCTTCGCGTGCTTTGACAGATTCAGGAATGACGAGCGAAACATGGCGTCAACCTCGCGCGGTCTGTGTTCGGATGGCTGAAACATGCAGTGATTCAGGCGCGCATTGAAAAGGGACAGAGTGCGGGTGATCGGGATAATGTTTCACGTGAAACATGCATCTGAAATTTCGGCAGATGCACGTTCCATTCCGCCTCCACGTTGTCATTCTGAGCGGAGCGAAGAATCTCCCAGCTTCAAGGCCTCCACGTGCGGAGATTCTTCGTCGCAGGCTCCTCAGAATGACACAGTAAAGCGGCGACGGACGGGTTTCCGGCCTGAATGAAGAATCGTTTCAGGAAAAGCAGAACGAAACCACGATTGTTTCACGTGAAACATAATCACTCCTCACTCGTCTACTAGCCACTAACCACTACCCGCTCCCAACTCCTATTCCCTCTTCCATTCCCCCGCACGCATCGTTCCGATTCTTCCCGGAAATGGGACGGTCCGGGGCGCGTCGGGGTTCCCCGTTCCTTTCGGCGGTTTTCCGACCTCCTTCCCCCCGCGCGGTGCGACCGGTTTCGCCGGGGCGGACCTGTATAATCGGGGCACGGACGGAGATCCCTCCCCCGGCGAGTGCGCATCAGCCGGGAAAACGGATCAAAGCGGACTCTCCGTCCCTCAACGTCTGAATCGGAGGTCTTCCAAATCCGTCATGCAGGAACGCATCAAAACGAAAAACGCCGCGGGGAAAGCGGATCGGGCCGGTGAAGGCAGGGGCGGCGCCGCGAAGATCCCCCTCCGCGCTTCGGCGAAAAACGCCGTCCGGGGGAAGCGGATCGCCCTCGCCCTCCTCTGCTTCTTCGCCGCCCTCCTCTTCGCAGGGACCCGCGCCTTCCCCGGGACCTATCCCTTCGGCATCGCGCTGGCGGCGTCGGCGGGGGGCGTCCTCTCCGCGGTGTCCGTCACCCTCGGGTCCCTCGTCGGATCCGCGCGCATCCCGGCGGTCGGGGGGGTCTACGCCCTCGCGTTCGCCTCCCTCTTCGTGCTCCGGCTCGTCCTGTCCCGCTGGCTCGCCGAATCCTCGTCCCGCCCGAGATCCCGCGGGAAACCGGAGGACGGCGGACCGCTCTTCTCCACACTTCTGCCGAAACTCCGGCGGTTTATCTCCCTTCTGCTGGATGAGGCGGACGAGGGCAGGCAGTCCCGGTATTCCGCCCCCGCCGCGACCGATCCCTCCCGCTCCCCACTCGCCGTGACCCAGGGAGGAGATGTCCCCGGGTCGGGGAAGATGAACGTCGGGACCGTGCTCCGGGAGCATATTCGGATCCGCATGGCGCTTTCCGCCTGCGCAGCACTGTTCGCCGGAGCATGGTCGGTCGTGGCGGGCGGGTATGAAACCGTGGACCTGTTCGGTGCTGTTTTCTCCGTTCTGGTGACGCCCCTCTTTACATATCTGTTCTATGCGGCGTCGGAGCGGAATATGCGCGTCTCCTTCTTCCGGGAGTTCGGGGTCCTCGCCGTGCTGGCGGTGACGGCCATGGCTCTGACGGAGATCTCCTCCTCCCTCTTCGCCCTGCCTCTGAGGGCGTCGGGGACGATCGAGGCTCTCACGGGGGAGGGGGCGGTACTGAGGCGGAAGACGCTCTTCGACGTCGGGGCGTTCTTCACCCTCTCCGCCTCCCTCCTGCTGGCCCGGGACCACGGATGGCACAGGGGCGCGCTGGCGGGTCTCTGCTGCGGGGTCGTCACCGTTCCCGTGCTTGCGCCTATGTACCCCCTTTCCGCGGCCGCTTACGCCCTTCTCGACGCGCTGCGGCTGCCCTCCGTCTTCCCTGTTGTGGGGGCGGGGGTGGTCTCCGTGGCCTGGGGGATCTTCACGGGCGGGGTGGACGGGTTCACGCGGGTCCTCCCCCCGGCGGCGGTGACCTGCGCGGTCCTCGTGCCCCTGTTCCGCGGGGATCTTTTGAAAACCCCCCGGGATCTCTTCGGCCTCTCCGAAAATCCGGCGGGGACGGCCCGCTTCGGACGGACGGGGGACGCCTACGGGACCGAGATCCGGGCGGGACGCACCGAAAACCGGGTGGATTCCCTCTCGGAAGGGCTGCTCTCCGTCTCGGCCCTGCTCCGGGGACTGGCTTCCCGCCTCTCGAAGCCCGCGCCGGCGGAACTGAGGGCCGCGGTGGAACGGTGTTTCGAGAACCGCTGTTCCCGCTGTTCCGGACGGGAGGAATGCCGCCGGAAACGCCTCTCCCGGACCGAGCCCCTCATCCGCGCCATGACGGACTCCCTCGCCCGCCGGGGATCCGTGTCCTCCGCCCTGATCCCCCCCTCCCTCGCCTCCCGCTGCCCCGAGATGGGCGGGATCCTCGACGACGTGAACCGGGAGGCCGGGGAAAAGCTCGTCTCCCCCGGACGGGAAGACCCCCTCTCCTCCGCCGCCTCGGACTGGGAACTGGCCGGGGAACTGCTCTCCTCCGCCGCCCGGTCCGGCAGGGACGCCTTCCGGGAGGATCCAGACGCGGAAAAGAAGCTGCGGCGCCTCCTGTCCCAGAGCGGATTCGGCGCGGAGTCCGTGCGGGTCTGGGGGTCCCGGGAGAGAAGGATCCTCGTGGGCGGGGTGGATCTGCTCTCCACCCGGATGGGCGCGGACGACATCCGGCGACTGTTCGAGAGCTCCGTCCGCCAGCCCTTATCCGCCCCCGAATTCGAAATCGACGGCCCCACCGTCTGGATGCGGATGCGCTCCGTCTCCGTCTTCTCCTGCAAAACCGGCTCCTTTTCATGCGCGGCATCGAGCGTACATAAGTACTGGTGCGAATCACGCGGCTGCGGTGCAGACTCCGGTGAACCGGATCCGGAAAAAACGGGAGAAACAGAAACGGAAGCCTCCGGGGAAAAGCCCCGCGTCACCCTCACGGACGAAGAGCCCGGGGAGATCTCGGGGGACGTCATCACGGATTTCGAGGCCGGGGGAAAACAGTACATGATCCTCTCCGACGGCATGGGCAGCGGAAGGGAGGCCGCGCTCTCCGCCGGGATGGCAGTCTCCCTGCTGGAACGCCTCATCACCGCCGGGGCCGGGACGGAAACAGCCCTCAGGATCCTGAACCGGGTCCTCCGGGCGACGGGGAGGGAGTGCTCGGCCACTGTGGACGTCGCGGAGATCGACCTTTACACGGGAGAAGCGCGGTTCGTGAAGAGCGGCGCGGCTCCGTCCTTCGTCCTCCGGGACGGCAGTATATTCCGCCTGCAGTCGAAAACCGTCCCTGTCGGGATACTGCGCGCGCTGGACGCCGAAATGATCCGTTTCGACGTGCGGGCAGGCGATACGGTCGTCATGGTGTCGGACGGAGCCGCGCGATCCTACGACGAGGATCCGTGGCTATTGGACCTCCTCTCCTCCGACGAAGGGATCCTGCGCGGAGACGAAAGATCCGCCGCCGCCGCGGTAGTCGGAGAGGCCGCGCAGAGAGGCAGGAAGGACGATATTACTTGCGGAATCGTAAGAGTAGCCAGGAGATAAAAGTGGTTAGCGGCTAGTGGTTAGTAGAACCGTTGGGAATTAGGAATGAGGAGGGAGGAATGAGTTAAAAATTCAGAATTCAGAATGATGAATTAAGAATTGTTTCACGTGAAACTTCGACCGTCCGGGGTGGATTTTTCGTCCGCCCGGGCGGGGTTTTTTGTTTCACGTGAAACAGAATGGTTTTCGTGCGTCGGAATTTCCGCAGGCTTTTTCCGTCAAATCTGCCGCTGCACGTCCCATCCCGCCCCCAGCTTGTCATTCTGACGCACCAACGCAGTCGTGCGCACCGACGCAGTCGTGCTATCAGTGAAGAATCTCCCAGCTTCAGGGCCAACCCATCCTCCACGTGCGGAGATTCTTCGTCGCAGGCTCCTCAGAATGACAAAGAGAAGCGAAACGACGGGGTCAGCCGCACGGAATGAAGAATCGTTTCGGGAGAAACAGAACGAAATCACGATTGTTTCACGTGAAACATCACGTCTTCCTCCGCACATTGTCCCCTTTACATGCGCGCCTGAATCTCTGCCGGAGGCCGCAGAACTTGTTCTGCGCACGGGTTCAACCGTACTTCGGCGATCAAGCCGGGTTGGCTCCATGTTCCGGCTCGTTCCGTCCGCAATCTTCAAAAGCGCGCGAAGACAGTGAACCGTTTTTCGATACAGAAACGCGCGTCCCCTTCCATCCCAGCGAAGCGCTCCCATATAAAAACCGATAATCCTGCACCGCACGTCATCCCGAACCGGACCGAAGCGCTCCCATCAAATAAAACGAAAGCCCCGCACGTCATCCCGCCGCAGATCCTCCCTCCTCCCGCTCATTGTTACAAAAAATCCACACATTCAGCCGATTTTTCCGCTATAATATTCCTATACGGCACTCTCCGAATATAACGAAAGGACTTTTTCATGAAACGCCTCATCACCGCATTCCTCGCGCTTCTGCTGACCGCTTCCTGCTTCTCCCTCGCCGGATGCAGCGAGACGGGCACGCAGAACGATCCCGCAAATCCCGCGGGGACGAATTCCTCCGATAATCCGACGGCCGACGAGCCCGAGGAGACCGAGATCACCCGGGCCAACTACCCCGACACCCTCTCCCCCGACCTGGATTTCGCCGGAACGACCCTCAACATCCTCACCTTCGGCCTCGAAAACTGCCAGAAGTACGACGCCCTCGGCGAGCTCAACGGCGACGTGGTCCTCGACGCCGTCTACAACCGGAACATCACCGTGGAGGACCGGCTGAACGTCAAGTTCAATTTCATCGCCGGATCGGCCGACTGGGGCGGATTCCCCGGCGAGGTCTCCCAGTTCCTGCAGGCCGGGACCGATGACTACGACCTCATCATGGAGGAGTCCTCCCAGCTCTTCTCCCAGTCCATCCAGGGCTACTACTACGACTGGCTCACCCTCGACAACGTGAATCTGGAACAGCCCTGGTGGTACCGGGACATGATGGCCGAGAGCCAGTTTGACAACACCAAGCGGTATTTCCTCAACGGCGATATCTGCCTGACCGTCTTCTTCGGCGCCTCCGCCATGTACTACAACAAGCCCCTGTTCATTGACTACTTCGGCGACCCGAACCAGCTCTACGACGCGGTCCTCGACGGGACCTGGACCTACGACAAATTCGCCGACTACTGCCGCGGGGTCTACACCGACGTCAACGGCAACGGATCGGCGGACGACGCGGACATCATGGGCTTCCGCTTCGAGCAGTGGGGCATCCCGAACTACATGTCCATGTCCACCGGCCTGACCTACGTTCTCCGGGACGAGGAAGGCTTCCCGATCCTCGACATCTACAACGAGAACGGCATCCGCTGGGGCGAGACCCTCTACAAGCTCCTCTACACCGACAATATCTCCATGCTGGGCTCCAAGGCGGACACCTTCCGGGCCGGCACCTCCCTCTTCTACCCCGGCATGTTCGACACCGCCATGACGCTCCGCGACGTGTCCTTCGAATACGGCATCCTGCCCTACCCGAAGCTCGAAGAAGGGCTCGACTACCTCTGCGGAGCCGCCACCGCCAACGGATGCGGAGTGGGGATCCCCGTGGCCGCCAACCCCGAGCGGATCTCCGCCTCCACCGCCTCCGTCGAAGCCCTCTGCGCGGAGTCCTACCGCCGGGTCGTCCCCGCCTGGTACGAGACCGCCCTGAAGATCAAGTACGCCGACGCGAACATCGACAGCCAGATGGTCGACATCATCTACAACCACATCAACAGCCCGTTCATCATGATGGCGGACAAGGCCCTCGGCACCGGATCCGTGTACACCAACGCCGTGTTCGGTTCCTCCAACGAAGGCGCCTTCGCCAGCTGGTGGGCGAAAAACGAAAAGCTCCTGGTCAAGAAGCTCGACAAGGCCATCGAGAGTTATAAGAATCTGCCGTAAATCTTTCCGGGACTGCTGATCGCCGATAACCGTTCCTCCTCACGGGGATCTTCTGTGGGGAGGGATTTTTTTGTTGTCCGCGGCGGGATGGGGTGGGGTGCGGGATTATAGTTTTTTATATGGGAGCGCTTCGCTGGAATGGATAGGACGCGCGGTTCTGTATCAAAAACCGCTTCACGCTCTTCGCGCGCTTATACCGATTGCGGATTTGACGAGCCGGAACATGGAGCCAACCCGGCTTGATCGCCGAAGTGCAGCCGAAACATGCGCAGGATAAATCCTGCGGCCTCCGGCAGAGATTCAGGCGCGCATGGAAAGGGGACAATGTGCGGGGGAAGACATGATGTTTCACGTGAAACAATTCTTAATTCTGAATTCTGAATTTCACTCCTCATTCCTCATTTCATGCTGACGGTTCTACTAACCACTAGCCACTCCTATCATGTGAATTTCACTAATATCCCGCTAATAATTTATCTAATTTTCTTCCTTCCTTCCCCGTTCAAATTCTTTTATCCTCTTGACATTCAGACCGTTTTGTGGTATAATTGACCGGTATATAATTATAATGTAAAAAACCACCGGAGAACGGTTCATGAATAGAGAAAAACAGGCCTCCGACGGGCTGGACGAGATCCGGGCGGCCCTCGACGAGGTCATGCGGGAACGGTATACCGGGACGAAGCAGTCCTATCAGCTCTGGTTCGGCAGGCTGCGGCTGGAGCTTTTGGACGCGGAACGGGCCGTGTTCGCCTGCGAGACCAAAATGAAGTGCGGCATCGTATCGGAGCGCTATTCCGACCTCATCGCGGACTCCCTCGAAGAAGTCCTCGGCTACCGGCCGGAGATCGCCGTCACGGTCGACCCCGCCCTCCGCACCATCCTCACCGCCGACGGGGCCGTGCTTCCAAAACCCCGTACCGGCGGACAGAACGCGGATCCCGCGGCGGACCCGGATCCCTCCGTCCCCTTCACCCTCCCCCGGAACCGCGACAGCCTGCGGATTCCCGGACAGCTCCCCGACCCGCTTTCCCGTCAGTATGACGAGCGTGACGACGACGGCGAGGACGACGGGGACGAGGGCTGGCAGACCGGCGTGGGGGATATCGACGCCATACGGTCCACCGCGGAGGGGAACGGAACGGGCTGGCCCGACGAGGACGCCGAACGGGAGCCGGATTACGTGAACATCGGCGCCCCCTCGGTCTACCGCATCGTGGGGCACACGGGAGCCCCGACCTCTTCCGGCGCAAGCAGGCCCTCCGTCCCCGGATCCGCCTCGAGACCCGTTTACAAAAATCCCGCCGGAGTTGACGGAGGGAGAGAAAATCCCGCGCCCTCCGACGACGGACGGCAGACGGCAAGCCGGGAGAACGCCGGGTTCAGCGGCGGCATCCCCACCCCCTCCCGGACCGTGCCCCCCTCCTCCCCCGATCTCCAGAACCGGCTGCTCAACGGTCCCGGCCGCGACTACACCTTCGAGACCTTCATCGTGGGCCGGTCCAATCAGATGGCTCACGCGGCGGCCCTCAGCGTCGCCGACAACGTGGGCATGTCCATCAATCCCCTCTTTATCTGGGGTCCCTCGGGCCTCGGCAAGACCCACCTGATGTACGCCATCGCCAACCGGGCCATGAAGCGGGATCCCGGGTTAAAGATCGTCTACGTCAAGGGCGAGGAGTTCATGAACCAGATGATCGAGGCGATCCGGCGGGACCGGAACCAGGCCTTCCGCGACAAATACCGCAAGGCCGACATGCTCCTCATCGACGATATCCAGTTCATCGCCGGGAAGGAGAGCACCCAGACCGAATTCTTCCACACCTTCGACGCCCTCTACGAGGACAGGAAGCAGATCGTCATCACCTCGGACAGGCCCCCGAAGGAGCTCACCTCCCTCGAAAGCCGGATCCGCAGCCGCTTCGAAGCCGGACTGCTTGTCGACATCCAGCCGCCGGACTACGAGCTCCGCATGGCGATCCTCAAAGAGAAGATCAGCCAGAACCACGTGGAAGTCCCGACGGACGTCATCGACTTCCTCGCCACGAACCTGCAGGAGAACATTCGCCAGCTGGAGGGCGTCGTGAAGAAGCTCGCCATGAAGCACATGATCTCCGGGGACCCGGTCACGATGGAGATGGTTTTGAAGACCGTCCCGGAGTACATCCGATCCACGGAGCCGCTGACGGACACGGTGGCGCGGATCATCGCGAAGGTGGCGGCCCACTACTCCGTCACCCCGGACGACATTCTCGGCAAGGACAGAAAGAAGAACATCCAGACCGCCCGGAACGTGTCGATGTACCTGGTGCGGACCGTCACCGGCGCGTCCTATCCCCAGATCGGCGTATTTTTCTACCGGGACCACTCCACGGTGCATTCGAACATCGCGAAGGTGGAGGCGGAGCTCGCGTCAGACGCCGTGTTTGAGGCGAGGGTCGCGCAGATATCCAAGGAGATACGGAGAGGATAAAGGTTTGTATTCTCTGTATGGGCCGAGCGCGGAGGTGGTTCCGCATCGGGGTTGAGCGCGGCGGAAAGATGGCGGTTTTATTTGAGGGAAAAGGAGTGGGCACAGGACGCGCGGACGGGAAGCCGGAACAGGATGCGGTCCCCGCGCACTTCCGCCGATTCAGACATGACGGGCGGAACATGGCGTTCTCCCCGCGCGGTCTGTGTTCGTGCAACTGAAACATGCACGGGACAAGTCCCGTGGCCTCACGGCGGTGATTCAGGCGCGCATGGAAAGGGGACAGAGTCTGGGCGGTTGGGGTGATGTTTCACGTGAAACAATTCCTTTTTCTGCCGGTGTTTCTGTGAAACGATCCTGCTTTTCTCCGTCAGACAGGCCGCCGCACGTCCCGTTTCGTCCTCACTTTGTCATTCTGACGCACCGACGCAGTCGTGCGCACCAACGCAGTTGTGCTGTCAGCGAAGAATCTCCCAACTTCAAGGCCAACCCATCCTACACGTGCGGAGATTCTTCGTCGCAGGCTCCTCAGAATGACAACGAGAAGCGGAACGATGAGGGTCAGCCGTCCGAAACCGCGATTGTTTCACGTGAAACAAAGCCAAGAAAACCATTGTCTTTCTTGATCCGCGCGAGGATGAACAAACAGATCCCGCCGCACGAACACGCGTCCAACGCCGAATGCGCGCCTGAATCACCGCCGCAAGGCCGCAGACTTGTCTGCGCATGTTTCGGCTGCACGTGCGAAGACCGCGCGAGGTTGGCTCCATTCTCAGGCTCGTCATGTCAGAATCTGTCAAAGCGCGCGAGGAGAAAAAACAGGTTTTCGATACAGTAACGCGCGTCCCTTCCATTCCAGCGAAGCGATCCCATACAAAAACCCGATAATCCCGCACCGAGACAATATCCCGAATCAGCCATTACAACCATAACATAAAACCGTCACCTCATTCCCCCGCGGAAACCGGCTGACTTCCCCATATTTTTCCACACCGGTGCCCAAAGCCGAAATCCGGACGGAAAAACGGGGCAAAAAACACCTCGGACTTTTCCACAATCAGGGGAAAACTTCTGTGGAAAACCAGAGCTTTCCACCCCCGCTTGACGCAAAACCAACGGAAAACGGCTCCCTCGGCACGCCGAAAACCCGGATTTCCTCCCCGCCCCCGGAAAAACCGCCCCGAATCCTGTGGAAAACCCCCGGAAAACCCGGCGGGAAATCCGAAAACCGGATCCGGACTGATCGGAGCTCCGCAGGACCGCGCGTCCGACGTCCCGGGGGGAGAAACCCGGAAGGGCAGGGTGTCCACGGAAAAATCCCGGCAAAAGGGAACCGCCTCTTTCCACAGCCCGGAGGTTTCCGCAGGCGGGGAGTGGAAAAACGGACGCTCCCGGGGCCCCGGAAAACCGGAATTTCGACGCCGAAAGGGTCGGTCCGGGAGAGGAAAACGCCTCCGATCCCCGCGGTTTTCCCAAAAAGCCGGAGGGATTTCCCCACCCCGGAAGGCACAGGAACTGGAAAAAACCGGCAGGCGGGAGACAATCGCGCATGAACGCCGGACTGTCCGGCTATAATTGATGTAGGAAAAATTATCAGAGAGAACCGGAAATTGCCGTCAACTGCCAGGCGGCAAAGCCCCCGGAGTTTTCCCAAAGACCCACAGGGCCTACTGCTCCTGCTGCTGTTCTTATCTAATCTTATCTGTTCTCTTCTATTCTCTTGCGCGCGGAAGGGAGAAAATGAGGAGCAGAGGGTCAGGTCCGGGGCGGGATTTCGATTCGACTTGGATTTTTCGGTTTATGAGTCGGAAAAGGATTGGGCGCAGGACGCGCGTACTTTCAGCCGGGCCGCAGAGCAATCCCCGCGCGTCGTTTCCGATTCAGACCGAACGAGCCGGAACATGAAGCTGACCTCGCGCGGTCTGCAGCATTGGCTGGATGCACGAAAAGAATAGCACAACGATATGCCAATGCGGCGGCCTACGGCAGAGATTCAGGCGCGCATGGAAAGGGGACAACGTGAAGAGAAAGACTGGATGTTTCACGTGAAACATGCGGGCCGTTCCCGTCAGATCGGACGCTGCACGTCCCATTCCAACGCAGTTGTGCTGTCAGCGAAGAATCTCCCAGCTTCAAGGCCAACCCATCCTTCACGTGCGGAGATTCTTCGTCGCAGGCTCCTCAGAATGACAACGAGAAGCGGAACGATGGGGGACAGCCGTCCAAAATAAAGAATCGTTTCAGGAAAAACAGAACGAAATCACGATTGTTTCACGTGAAACATCATCCCGACCGCCTATACATTGTCCCTCTTCCATGCGCGACTGAATCACCGCCGCAAGGCCGAGGAGCTTGCTCCGAGCATGTTTCAGCTTCAAAAACAGAGACCGCGCGGGGTTGCCTCCCCTATCAGGCTCGTCCGGCTTGAATTTGAAGAATCCCGCGAGGATCGCTCCATTTTATGGCTTCAAGTCCGCGCGACCCCTTCCATCCCAGCGAAGCGCTCCCATATAAAAAAACGATAATTCCGCACCGCACGTCATCCCGAACCGGACCGAAGCGCTCCCATCATATAAACCGCAAATCCCGCACACCCCAAAACCCCGGGAGAGAAATTCAGATACATTCTCAATCTCCCATGACAACGAACCATAACCAAGGAGAACATACATGAAAGTCACCTTCAACCGCGAAGACCTGCTGGCGGCGATCACGCCCGCGGTGTCCGTCGCGCAGACCAAAAACACGATGGCGTCCGTCGACGGCATCCTCTTCGAGTGTCCCCCGAATCCCCGCTTCGGCGAGCTCGGCGAACACGACGGCGAAGGCATCGACGGGGATCTCTGCCGCATCTCCGCCTTCGACCTCGAAAAAGGGCTCCGCACCCTCGTCCCCTGCAAAATCGAGGAGGAGGGCCTCTACGTCATCAACACCGTCAAGATCCTGCAGATCGTCCGCTCCCTCCCCTCCGGCGAGATCACCCTCGAGATCGGCGACCGGGGCAAGGTCTCCGTCCGGGGCGGCTTCTCGGAATTCTCCATCACCGCTGCTCCCGGCGAGGATTTCCCCTCCATGCCCCGCTTCGTCGGTGAGAGCAGATGCCTCGTCCCCCAGCGCAAACTGAAGGCCCTGATCTCCGAGACCGTCTTCTCCGTGGCCCAGAACGACCAGCGGGTGTCCTTCAACGGCGGGCTCTTCCGCATCCGGGAGGGCTGGCTCACGGCAGTGGGATGCGACGGGAACCGCCTTTCCGCCGCGAAGTGCGAAGTCACCTCCTCCGAAAACGGCGACCGGAGCGAAATGATCATCCCGGGCAGATTCCTCGGGGAACTGCAGAAGATGCTCCGGGACACCGAGGACGACGCGGAACTCATCATCGGCCGCAAGAACATCGTCTTCCGGGTGGACGGGACCTACTACTTCACCCGGATGCTCGACGCGGAATACATGGCCTACGAACGGCTCCTCCCCTCCACCTACATGACTCAGGCCTTCGTCTCAAGGGCGGAACTGCTCGGGGCGGTGGAACGCGCGTCCATCGTCACCGAAGACAAGCTCGGCGGGAACGGGCGGTCCTACGTGAAGCTGGATTTCAAGGGGAAGGAAGTCTCCATGTCCTCCGTGTCCGCCGGCGGGTCGGTGTTCGAGCGGATCCCGGCTGCCATCGACGGCGCGGACCTCTCCATCGGCTTCAACTGCCGCTACCTCCTCGAAGCCCTGAAAGCCTGCCCCTCGGACTGCGACCGCCTGCGGATCCGGCTGAACACCCCCGGCATGGGCGCGGTCATCGAACCGGCGGAGGGGACCACCTTCCTCGACGCGAAGCCCGACCCCGAAGTCTATGGCGAGCGCCTGGGCAATAGCCCTGAATCCCCCGTCCCCCAGTCGGAAAGAGAATACCGCGAGGACATGTTTATGTTCTTCGTCATGCCCATTAGAATGAATAACTGATTTAGTTGCTAGTTGGAAGAGGCTAGAGGTTAGTAGAGACGAGTGAGGAGTTAGGAGTGAGGAGTGAGGAACGCCGTTCTCCGGGCTCGATTCGGAAGCGGATTGTTTCACGTGAAACAGCGATTCCGCCCTCATCATCACGATTCACTTCCCCGTTCTACTGACTGCTAGCCACTGGCCTACTAGCCGCTTACTGACGATTATCGCCAAACAAAGGACTTAACCAATGTACTTGCACATCGGCGCGGGGCGTCTTGTCCGGGCTTCCTCGATCCTCGGATGCTTCGACATGGACGGCCACACGGATTCCCGCGTGAACCGGGATTTTCTCAAGTCCGCGGAAAAGCGCGGCGTCACATCCAGCGCGGGGGACGACCTTCCCCGGACCTTCATCCTCACCGACGACGGGGTGATCTTCACGCATATCTCCACCGCGGCGGTCGTAGGGAGAATTAGTCGTTAGCGGAAAGTGGTTAGTGGCTAGTAGACAACGAGTTAGGAGTGAAATTCAGAATTCAGAATGATGAATGAAGAATTGTTTCACGTGAAACTTTCCTCCGAAATATCGGCCGATGCACGTCCCGTTCCGCCTCCAGCTTGTCATTCTGACGCACCAACGCAGTTGTGCTGTCAGCGAAGAATCTCCCAGCTTCAAGGCCAACCCATCCTCCGCGTGCGGAGATTCTTCGTCGCAGGCTCCTCAGAATGACAAAGAAAAGCGGCGACGGACGGGTTTCGGCCTGAATGAAGAATCGTTTCAGGAAAAACAGACCGAAATCACGAATGTTTTACGTGAAACAACGGAGAACGGTTCTTCTAGCTGCTAGCCGCTTTCGACTACTAACTCCTAATTTTGACGGTTCTGCCAGCCGCCAGCCGCTTTCAACTTCTCACTTCTAAATTTCGTGCAGCTTTAATTTGGAGTATCATGGACAACAACATCGAAAAAAACCTGAGCGAAACCAACTACGACGAAAATCAGATCCAGGTGCTGGAAGGGCTGGAAGCGGTCCGCAAGCGTCCGGGCATGTACATCGGGACGACCTCCCAAAGAGGGCTCCACCACCTCGTCTATGAGATCGTGGACAACTCCATCGACGAAGCCATGGCGGGTCGCTGCGACCGGATCGAAGTGGTCCTGCATCCCGACGGGTCCGTCTCCGTGGAGGACAACGGCTACGGCGTCCCCTCCCAGATCCATCACAAGGTGGGCAGGCCGACCCTCGAGGTGGTCTTTTCCGTGCTCCACGCGGGCGGCAAGTTCGGCGGGAGCGGGTACAAGATCTCCGGCGGTCTCCACGGCGTAGGCGCCTCCGTTGTGAACGCGCTCTCCGAATGGATGGAGGTCGACAACTGCTACGAGGGCGAGCGGTACACCATGCGCTTCGAAAAGGGCCAGATCGCCCGGGAATTCACCCACGAGGGCTCCTCGAACGGCAAGCACGGGCTCTACGTGCGCTTCAAGCCGGACGCGGAGATCTTCACGGACACGGTGGAATTCGACACGGACATCCTCCTCACCCGTCTGAGAGAGCAGGCCTTCCTGAACGCCGGGATCCGCATCATCCTCCGGGACGAGCGGAAGCTGACGGAGGAGGAGGACGACGTATTGTCGAAGCCCTTCTCGGTCTCGGCGGACGACCCGGACATCCGGCGGCTCCTGGAAGCGGCGGCCCACGCGACTCCCGGGGAGGAAGCGGCGGAAGAGGAAAAATCCGGATCCGAAAGCGCGGAGGCGGAGACTGAAACGCCCGAGGAAGAGCCGGAGGACGAGACCGAAAATCCCGTGGAGGAGGTCCGCTTCGAGGACGACCGGGACGAGACCATCCGCCGGGGCCGCGCCGTGGAGTACGATCTGAAATACGACGGCGGGATCCGGCAGTTCGTGGAGCATTTGAACCGGGCGAAGCATGTGGACGTGATCCACCCCGAGGTCATCTACATGAAGGCGGAGAAGGGGGATATCACGGCCGAGGTGGCGATGCAGTACAACGACAGCTACACCGAGACCATCGTGACTTTCGCGAACAACATGTCCACCATCGACGGCGGCACCCACGAGACGGGCTTCAAGACGGCCATCACCCGGGTCCTGAACGACTACGCCCACCGGATCGGCTCCCTGAAGGACACGGAGAAGCTCTCCGGCGAGGACGCAAGAGAGGGACTCTGCGCCGTGGTGTCGGTGAAGCTCCCGGACGCCCAGTTCGAAAGCCAGACCAAGGCCAAGCTCGGGAATTCCGAGGTCCGCTCCATCGTGGACAACATCGTGACGGAAAAGCTGTCCGAATTCTTCGAGGAGAATCCCGCCATCGCGAAGACCATCGTGGAAAAGTCGGTGGTGGCCCAGAGAGCCCGCGAAGCCGCGAGAAAAGCCCGCGAGGCCTCCCGGAAAGGCGTGCTCTCCACGGGATCCTCCCTGCCCGGCAAGCTGGCGGACTGTCAGGAAAAGCGGATGGACCTCACGGAGCTCTTCCTTGTGGAGGGAGATTCCGCGGGAGGCAGCGCGAAGTCGGCGAGAAAGTCCCGGTTCCAGGCCATCCTGCCCCTGCGCGGCAAGGTGCTGAACGTGGAGAAGACGCGGATCGACAAGGTCTACGGCAACCAGTCCCTGATCCCGATCATCCAGGCCCTCGGCTGCGGCATCGGCGACGAGTTCGACATGCAGAAGCTGCGCTACGGCAAGATCATCATCATGGCGGATGCCGACGTGGACGGGAGCCACATCCAGGTCCTGCTTCTGACCTTCTTCTTCCGCCACATGCGCCCGCTGATCGAGGAGGGGCACATCTTCCTCGCCAAGCCCCCGCTCTACCGGATCCGCAAGGGCTCGAAGACTGAGCGGCACGCCTATTCCGACGAGGAGAGGGACCGGATCGTGGAGGAGCTCGGCGGGAACGTGGATATCGAGCGGTACAAAGGTCTCGGCGAAATGGACGCCTCCCAGCTCTGGGAGACCACGATGGACCCGGAGCAGCGGACGATCCTGCGGGTCGACATCGAGGACGCCCGCCTCTGCGACGAGATCTTCTCCACCCTCATGGGCGACAAGGTCGAACCCAGGCGAGAGTTCATCGAGCAGAACGCGAAGTATGCGGTGAATCTGGACACGATAGGGTGACCCGCCACCCAAACCCGGGACGAAAGACTCCGCCTTTCTGAATCAGCAACGACGGACATTCCTGTCCGTCGGCGGAGGAGGATGTTCATACCTTCACGGAAGGTATTTAAGGAATGAAAGGCTACGCCTTTCAGAATTTATGTCCCTGCGCGGGACGGGCGCCGGGAGGGACCATCTCAGGCCGAAGGCCCCTCCCGAGGGTCCCTTGGCCGTATGGCATAAACTTACAGCTCGTCCCGGAATCGAAATTCGATTCTGCATCCCACGTCCTCGCGCGGTCTCTGTTCGTGCAGTTGAAACATGCGCAGACAAGTCTGCGGCCTCCGGCGGAGATTCAGGCGCGCATTGGGCACAGGACGCGCGGACGGGAAGCTGAAATAGTTTCTTCTTCCTCGCGCATATGCTCAGATTCAGACAGACGTGCAGGCAGAACGGCGCGATCGAAAATCTGTTTAGCCTAAACATGGAGTTTGGGCGTTCTAATGTTTCACGTGAAACAATCGGCAAGAAAGACTGTACATTGTCCCCTTTATATGCGCGACAGAATCACCGCCGCAAGGCCGCAGGATTTATCCTGCGCATGTTTCAGCTGTCCGAACACAGACCGCGCGGGGTTGACGCCATGTTCGACTTGTCAAATCCGCAATCGGTTCAAGCGCGCGGGGATTGCTCTCTGTTTCGGCTTTAAGGTCGCGCGTCACCCGAATCCCAGCGAAGCGTTCCCATCCGAAAAACGAAAATCCCAGGCCGAAACGAAATCCCGGTTTCGTATTTCCAACTCTACACGGAGGTTCTTATGCTGATCGTAACCTTAACCCTTTCCCCGGCTCTGGACGTCGAATACCGGGTTTCCTCCCTCGTTCCGGGGTCGCTGAACCGGGCTGCTTCCCATACCGTTTCGGCGGGGGGGAAGGGGATCAATGTGACCCGGGCGATTTTGAACTGCGCGAAGCGGGACGGGGACCGGTTCCCCTTCAAGCTCCGGCCCGTGGCTCCCGTGGGGGGCGCGACCGGGGAGACCTTCCGGAAGATCCTCGAGGACGAGGGGATCTGGACCTATCATTTTGTCGAAATCGAAGGCTCCACCCGGGTCAACGTGTCCCTGATCGCGGAGGACGGCGGCACCACCGAAATCAACGCGCCGGGAACGCCCGTGGGGGACAAGCTCCCGGAGATCGAAACGGGGGTCCTGGCGCAGATCGGACCGGGGGACTGGGTCGTGATCGCCGGAAGCTGCCCCTCCGACGTGCCGAAGTCCTATCCCGCGGAGCTTGTCGCGAAAATCAAGGAAAAAGGCGCGTCGGTCGCCCTCGACTGCGACGGGGAGGCCTTAAAGATCGCTGTGAACGCCCCCGTGAAGCCCGACCTCATCAAGCCGAACCGGGAGGAACTGGCGGCCCTCTGCGGCTGCGGCACGGACAAAGGATCCCTCTTCCGGGCAATCGAAAGCCTCGGGGTCCCGACGGTGATCACGACCCTCGCCGGGGACGGATGCCTCGTCAAGGACGACGGGCAGACCTTCTTCATGGAGACCGTGAAACGCCCGGTGGTCCGTCTCAAAGGCGCGGGCGACACCTTCCTCGGCGCGTATCTCTACGCAAGCGCCGTCCGCGAAGCACCGATCTTCGAAGAAGCCGTCGAATACGCGATGAGCATTGCGGGAGAATACGTGGCGGGAAATTAGTTGCTAGTTGGAAGCGGCTAGCGGCTAGCAGAGGACGAGTTAGGAGTTAGGAATTGACTGATGTTTCACGTGAAACATTCGCCGCCAAAACTCCATGTTCCACCCAAACAGATTTTTGTTCGCGCGGTTCGGGCTGCACGTCCCTCTGAATCTAAAACCGTGCGCGAGGACTGAGAAACAGTTTCAGCTTCAAAATCGCGCGTCCCTGTGCCCAATGCGCGCCTGAAACGCCGGCGAAGCCCACGGAACTTGTTCCGTGCACGGGTTAAGCTGTACGAACAAAGACCGCGCGAGGACCGTGGGATATACAGTCGAATTTCGATTCCGGAACGAGCTGTACAGTTATGCCATACGGCCAAGGGACCCTCGGGAGGGGCCTTCGGCCTGAGATGGTCCCTCCCGGCGCCCGTCCCGCGCAGGGACATTAAATCCGAAACGCGTAGCGTTTCATACCTTATTTCCCTTCGTGAAGGGATGGACAAACCCTCCTCCGCCGACGGATCGGTCGACGCAGTCACCGGAATGCCCGTCATGGCTGGTTTTGAAAGGCGGAGGCTTTCGTCTCGTTAAGCAGAAGGAGATTAAACTAAGATCATGGCGAAGCATCCCAGAGAAGAACAGAACATTGAATTCCCGGATCAGAAGATCGTGCCGGTGAACATGGAGCAGTCGATCAGGAAGTCCTTCATCGAATACTCCATGTCGGTCATCGTCTCCCGCGCGCTGCCGGATGCCCGGGACGGCATGAAGCCCGGTCAGAGGCGCGTGCTCTACGCGATGTGGGAGGACAACCTCACCTACGACAAGCCCTTCCGCAAGTCCGCGACCACCGTCGGCAACGTGCTCGGCCGCTACCATCCCCACGGAGACACCTCCGTCTACTATACGATGGTCCGCATGGCCCAGGACTTTTCCTACCGCGCGCCCCTCGTGGACGGACACGGCAATTTCGGCAACATCGACGGCGACACCCCCGCGGCCTACCGGTACACCGAAGCGCGTCTCTCCCGGATCGCCAACGAAATGCTGCGCGACATCGACAAGGAGACCGTGCCGTGGGACATGAACTTTGACAACACCCGCCGGGAGCCCACGGTCCTGCCGAGCCGGTTCCCGAATCTGCTCGTCAACGGCGCGGTGGGCATCGCGGTCGGCATGGCGACGAACATCCCGCCCCACAACCTCGGCGAGGTGATCGACGGCACGATCTATCTGATGGACCATCCGGACGCCGGGGCGCGGGAGCTCATGCAGTTCATCAAGGGACCCGATTTCCCGACGGGTGCCGGGATCCACGGGACGGCCGGGATCTACGAGGCCTACTCCACCGGGCGCGGACGGATCACAGTGCGGGCGAAGGCGGAGGTCGAGGAGGAGGAATGCCGGATCATCATCACCGAGATCCCCTACATGGTCCAGAAATCCGAGCTTCTCAAGAACATGGCCGCCCACGTCAACGAAAAGCGCATCGAGGGCGTCACCGAGATCCGGGACGAGAGCGACCAGAAGGGGATGCGCATCGTCGTGGAGTACAAAAAATCCGCGAACGGGCAGATCATCCTGAATCAGTTCTATAAGTACACCGAGCTCGAATCCACCTGCTCCGTCATCATGCTGGCGCTGGTGAACAACGAGCCGAAGATTCTGAATCTCCGCCAGGCCCTGCGGGTGTACATCAACCATCAGGAGCAGGTGATCATCAACCGGGTCAAGTTCGATCTGGAAAAGGCACTCCACGAGGCCCACATCAACGAGGGCTACAAGATCGCCATCGACAACATCGACGAGGTGATCTCCATCATCCGCTCCTCCCCGGACACCCCGGCGGCGCGGGAACGGCTGAAGGAACGGTTCTCTTTGTCGGACGAGCAGACCCAGGCCATCGTGCAGATGACCCTCGGGCGTCTCTCCGGTCTCGAAAGGCAGAAGGTGGAGTCCCGTCTGGCGGAACTGTACAGGGCCATCGGCGAGTTCCGGGCCATCCTCGGGGACGAGGAGAAGATCAAGGACATCGTGCGGCAGGAGCTCACCGAGATCAAGGAAAAATACGCGGATCCCCGCCGGACCACCATCGAGGAGGCGGAGAACGAGATCGTCCTCGAGGACCTGATCGAGCGGCACAGCGCGGTCATCACCCTCACCCACGAGGGCTATATCAAGCGGCAGCCCTCCGACGTCTACGCGGCCCAGAAGCGCGGCGGGCGGGGCGTCATCGGCATGGCGACGAAGGAAGAGGACTACATCGAGCGGGTCGCCGTGGCGGATTCCCACTCCTGGCTCATGCTGTTCACCACCGAGGGCCGGGTCTACGCGATCAAGGCGTACCGGGTTCCGGAGGCCGGAAGGACCGCGAAGGGCTCCCACATCGTGAACCTCATCGAGGTCGGCCGGGACGAGAAGATCACGGCGATGCTCTCGGTGCCGGATCTGGAAGCGGTCCCCGAAAACGAGAGCGAAGAGCGGAACTACCTCGCGATGGTCACCCGCCGGGGCGTCGTCAAGCGCACGAGGCTTTCCGATTTCCGCATCCAGCGCAAGGGCGGCAAGATCGCCTTGAGTCTGGACGAGGGGGATTCCCTCATCTACGTGGCCCTGACCCACGGGGAGAGCGACATCCTCGTGGCGACGAAGAAGGGGCTCGCGGCGCGGTTCCATGAAAAACTCGTCACGGTGATCGGGCGGACGGGCCGGGGCGTCAAGGCGATCTCCCTCCGGGAAGGGGACGAGGTGGCCGGCGCCTGCGTTCTGGAAAACGACCCGGAATGGGAGGCGGAAAACCGGATCGTCACCGTCACCGAGGGCGGATTCGGCAAGCGGATGCTGACCGGGGAGTTCGAGGCGAAGGGCCGCGGCATCCAGGGCAACATCATCCACCGTCTGAGCGAGAAGACCGGGGATCTCTGCGCCCTGGCGACGGTCCGCGAATCCGAAGACCTGCTCATGATCACGAACGAGGGCACCATCATCCGCACCCCGGCGAAGGGCATCCCCATGCGCGGACGGAACACCGCCGGCGTGATCATGATGCGGCTGGGCGAGGGCGCGAAGATCGTCAATTTCGCCCTGGCGGACAGCGCGGAAGAAACGGAGAATCCCGAAGAGCCTGTTTCCGACGATTATATTCCCGAAGATCCCGTTCCCGACGATCCCGAAGGCGGCGGGGAAGAGTTTGCCGGCGATATCGAGGGAGAGGACGGGGAAACGGAGGAGTGAATGAAGGATTCCGCGGCGGGGGTTCGTTCCGGCGGGGGAATGACGGTTTGATGATCGGGAAAAGGAGCAGGCGCAGGACGCGCGTACTTTCAGCCGGATCATGGGCCGATCCCCCGCGGGTCCCTTCCGGTTCAAACCGGACGAGCCGGAACATGGCGCTGACCCGGCTTGATCGCCGACGTGCAGCCTAACCCATGCGCAGGATAAATCCTGCGGCCTCCGGCGGTGATTCAGGCGCGCATATAAGGGGGACAATGTGCAGTTTCCGGCTCATTGTTTCACGTGAAACATTTCTCCGAAAAATCGGCCGCTGCACATCCCGTTCCGCCTCTACGTTGTCATTCTGACGCACCAACGCAGTTGTGCTGTCAGCGAAGAATCTTCGCACTGGAAAGATCAAGCCGTAGTTCTAGTCGGTAAATTGTTCTCATGACAAACCCCTCCGAGTGTCAGACAATACAGATCAGAGGGCCGGTCTGTCCGATCCTCGCCGGGAATCCTCCGACTATGACTGCAGCTATAGAATGAAGCGCAAAGATTCTTCGTCGCAGGCTCCTCAGAATGACAGCGAGAAGCGAAACGACGAGGGATAATCACCCTGAATGAAGAATCGTTTCAGGAAAAACAGAACGAAATCACGATTGTTTCACGTGAAACATCATCCCAACCGACTGCACGTTGTCCCTCTTCCAATGCGCGCCTGAATTTCTGCCGGAGGCCGCAGAACTTGTTCTGCGCACGGGTTCAACCGTACTTCGGCGATCAAGCCTGGTTGTCTCCATATTCCGGCTCGTCATGTCCGCAATCTGCAAAAGCGCGCGAAGAGAGTGAAGCGGTTTTCGATACAAGCCCGCGCGTCCCTTGAATCCCAGCGAAGCGCTCCCAAATAAAAACCCGATAATCCCGCGATGCACGTCATCCCGAACTAAAAAAACCGAAAATCCCGCGCCGCACCCCATACCGAAACGAACAATTTTCATTCTGACCCAAACTCAAAACTATGAAAAAACGAATCTTCTTCCTCGTCCTCCTCGTCCTTCTCCTCCTTCTCACCGGCTGCTCCGGGCCGAAACACACGGCGGAGGAACTAAAGCCGGTGCTGGACGATCTGCTTCCCCGGGCGGCGGAGATCAACGAGATCTACTTCGGGGACGGGCTTCCGACGAACCGGGACGAAAATGCCGTCCGCGCGTTCTACGAGACCTTCGACACGGACATCGCGGCGATCAGCTACACCCCCGTGGATCCGGCCTGCGGCTACGAAACGGTGGACGACATCCGGAGGGCGACTCTGGAAGTCTTCACCGAGACCTACGCCGAGACCCTCTTCGACCGGGCGTTTACCGGGATCTCCGACGTCTTCGACGAGGGGACGGAGACGGAGCACCGCACCACCGCCCTTTACGCGATGTACCTCGAACAGGACGGCTTCCTCACCAAGCGGGTGGACGTGGGCCGGGACTCGATCCCCCTCGGCCGGACCTACGACACCTCCACCCTCACGGTACTGCGCGAGAACAGCACCGGCGTGGAAGTCCGCCTCTCCTCCTTCGTGAACGGCGAGCCCTCCGTGGACGTGGAGATCTGGCTCGTGGAGACGGAGGACGGGTGGAGGATAGACTCGCCGACGTATTAGTTGCCAGTGGATAGAAGCTAGTAGCTAGTAGAGGACGAGGCAGGAGTGAGGAGTTAGGAGTGAAGGAGGAATTGGGAATGATTCCTTGTTTCACGTGAAACAATTCTGCGTTCTTCATTCTGCATTCTGAATTTTCTTTCCTCCTTTTCCCGGCTCCGCGGCAAAAAAACTCGGAAAAATCCCTTGACAAATCCCCGGGCGTGTGATATAATGACAAAGCGGTTCGGGGAATACCCCGGAACGGCGAAAAAGTGAACAGTGTCTCCGTAGACACAGCACACGCAAAGGTGGCTGAGCTGGTCTAAGGCGCACGACTGGAAATCGTGTGTTCGGCTAATAACCGACCGTGGGTTCGAATCCCACCCTTTGCGTAAAAATGACCGTACTTCCGAAAGGATGCGGTCATTTTTCAGTTTAGCGTGAGGATTTAGGAATCAGGAGTTCGTAGTTGAAAGCGGCTAGTGGCTAGAAGAACCGTTCTCCGTTGTTCCACGTGAAACAATTCTTATACTATTTCCGTTCTAAATGATGTCATCCAGAGATATCGCTGTTCTTTTCTCCTTTATCGAGGAGAAAAGAACCAAAAGAGGAACTCCTGCGGACGTCGGCAAGGGCTCTGCCCCTTGACCCCGCAACCTTTTTGAAAAAAGGTTGATCAAAAACTTTTGACATGGTTTAGAGTGAAATCAGTATTAATTCTTCATTCTGAATTTCATTTTCTACTAACCACTAGCCCCTATCCACTAACGACTTCCAAGCGCCAGTTCTTCTTCTCCGACTTCTTCGATGAACTTCCGGTCGTGGGAGACGGCGATGATCGTGCCGCCGAAGGCTGAGAGGATCTTCCGGATCACCGGGTTCGTCATGGGGGAGAGGTTGCGGGTGGGCTCGTCGAGGAGAAGCACGTCCGCGCCGCCGAGGATCATGCCGATGAAGAAGAGCTTCGCCCGCTGGCCGCCGGACAGTTCCCCGAGGGGCCGGGCCATCTCCGCCGGGGTGAATTTGACGCTTCCGAGCAGGGTGCGGATCCGCACAGCCGCCGGTTCGCTGAAATCCCCCCGCCCTCCGTTCAGCCGGGACCGGACGTAGTCCACCGGATCGGCGTCCCGGGGAAGGAGCTCGTCGTAGTTCTGGGGCATGCAGGCGGTTTGGATGTCCCGGCGGTCTCCAAGGGCTTCGGCGATCTTTTTCATGAGGGTCGTCTTGCCGCAGCCGTTCGGACCGGTGATGACGAGATGGTCCCCGCCCGCGACGTGGAGGCGGATGTCCGTCTGTAAGAGCGTTCCGTCCGGGGCGCGGAGCTCGGGCAGGTCGAGATCGAGGACCGTCTTGCCCGCGGGGATGGAGGTCGGGGGGAAGTCGATCATCACGGCCTCCTCCGCGTCGATCTTCTTCGTGAGATTTTCCCGCTCCCGCTCGAACCGCTTTTCCATCGCCTTGACGGTGTGCATCTTCTTTTTCAGCAGTCTGCCGCCGGAGGGATTCTGCCTCGTAATCGAATTCTGCTCGTGATGGACCCGCTCGTAGATATGGCGGTAACGCTCCATCTTCTTCTCGAAAGCCGCCCGGTCGTTCTTCGCCTGCGCGGCGGCACGACCGATGAGATCCTCCCGCCTCTCGACGTACTCCCGGTATCCGTTCCGGCTGAGGGTCCAGCGGGGTTCCGTCTTGCGCATGACCTGTTCGAGGTGCAAAATCGAATCCGCGCAGTTTTCCAGCAGGGTCTCGTCGTGGGAGATGAAGATCACCGTCTCCCGCCGCGCCGCGATCCATTCCTCGAGCCACACCAGGGCGGGCAGGTCGAGGTCGTTCGACGGCTCGTCCAGAAGGATCAGATCCGGCATGTCCGCGAGCATTCTAAGCAGCCTCAGTTTCACCTGCTCCCCGCCGGAGAAGGATCCGAGGGGCCGGTCGGCGTACAGGGAATCGAAGGGGATCCCCATGTCCCGGGAGAGCCGCGACAGTTCCCCGACCTCGAGCCGGACCCCGGAGAGGGCGTTTTCCAGATATTCGTAAACCGGCATCCCGGCGAGCTTCGGATCCGGTTCCTGGGGCAGATATCCCGTCAAGGAGCCGCCTTTCGAGATCGTCCCGGAGACCGCGGCATAGGCGGAGATCAGCGCGGGATCGTGGAAGGCCCGGATCAGGGTCGACTTCCCGTTCCCCTCCTCGCCGATCACCGCGAGATGCTCTCCCGCCCGGGGCGAAAAGGTGAAGTCCCGGATCAGCGCGCGCCCGTCGGATTTGTGGGTTATCGTAAGGTTTTGGCAATACAGCATGAAAGCACCCCCGTGGGAATGAGATGAGTTAGGAGTGAGGAGTTAGGAGTGAGGAGTGAATTCAGAATTCAGAATTATGAATTAAGAATTGGACGGTGTTTCACGTGAAACAGGCGGGGATTTGATTCTTCTGAGTCTTCACGAGCTTTTCCGTCAGATCGGACGCTGACTGTTTCATTCCGTCCTCACTTTGTCATTCTGAACGAAGTGAAGAATCTCCCAACTTTAAGGCCAACCCATCCTTCATGTGCGGAGATTCTTCGTCGCAGGCTCCTCAGAATGACAACGAGAAGCGAAACGGCGAGGGTCAGCCGTCCGGAATCACGATTGTTTCACGTGAAACACCCGCTTCCGAATCAAGTACGGAGAACGGTTCTACTAGCCACTAACCACTAACCGCCAGCCACTCCTCACTCCTCACTTGTCATTGTTTTTTGCACGCAAAAAAGGGAAAACCTCAGAGAGTTCTCCCGCGGGCGCAGAAACAGGAACGGCGTCTGGTCGGATTTTTTTCCGGCCGGCCGTGCTCTGATTTCGCGCTCCGGTTATCTCTTCATGTTTTCCCTGTGCCGGGGGATGGGGGCCGCGGAAAGGTCGACCCGTTCCCCGCTCCTTTTTTATTTTCCGGGTCCAGTATACCACGGCGGACTTTTCCTGTCAACCCCCGGTCCCCGAAATTCCCGGGAGAAATTCACAAATCCCCCTTTCATTCCCCGGAGAAATGTATTATAATATAAACTGGATCGTTCTGAGGAAGGGGGCCAGCCGGTTTTGACGAAAGAAGACGGGAGCCGCGGAAAGACGCGCGTTTCGGTCCGGATCGCCGGGCGGTTTCTCGCGGTCCTCACGGACGAGGATCCGGAATCGGTGCGCCTGATCGAAAAACGGCTGAACGACGCCGTGGATCAGCTGGGAAAGGCGAATCCCCGGATGGCCACCCGGGACGGGAAAACGGACGCCGTGATCCTCTGCGCCGTGGAAGCGGAATCCCGGGCGGATGCTGCGGAGCGCAGGGCGGAGGAGGCCGGGAAAAAACTCAGGCAGGCGGAGAAGCGGATCGCGTCCCTCGTCGAAGACTACGCGAGGCTCGAAGCGCGGCTTGCCTCCCGTGCGGGAAAACCGGCCTCCGGCTCGGGCATCCCGGAACCGCTGATGGAGCGGCTGAGAGAAGCGCTGGGGAAAATCAGATAGGAGTTGTCAGCGGCTGGTGGCTGGCAGAACCGTTCTCCGTTGTTTCACGTGAAACAAATTCATAATTCTTAATTCTTAATTCTGAATTTCCACTCCTAACTCCTCACTCGTTCCGCTCCCAACTAACTACTGACTACTAACTGCTAAATCCGTTCCGTATGGAGATAAACATGAACAATTCTTCCCCCGAACTCCTTTCCCCCGCCGGGTCGGACGAGGCTCTCCGGGCGGCTCTGGCTGCGGGAGCGGACGCGGTGTACTTCGGCGGATCGGCCTTCTCCAACCGGATGCGGGCGAAGAATTTTACCGACGACGCCCTGACCGACGCCATCCGTCTCTGCCACGCCGCCGGAGCGAAGGCCCACATCACGGTGAACACCCGTGTCCGGGACCGGGAGATGGACGACGCGCTGAGGCTCTGCGGGCGCATCCTCGGCGGGGACGAAGATGCGAGGGCCGACGCCGTCATCATCGCCGATCTCGGGCTGGCGGCGGAAATTCGGAAGCGCTTCCCCCACGCCGTCTTTCACGCCAGCACCCAGACTTCCCTCGGGTCGGTGAGAGACTGCCGGAGACTTGCGGAACTCGGGTTCCGGCGGCTGGTCCTGCCCCGGGAGTTCAGCCGGGAGGAGATCATGGGGCTCGCGGGGTCGGGGATCCTGACGGATTCCGGCGAACCCTTCGAATACGAGATCTTTCTCCACGGCGCCCACTGCATGTCCTATTCGGGCCAGTGCCTGCTGTCCTATTTCTGCGGAGGCCGGAGCGGGAACCGGGGGGAATGCGCCCAGCCCTGCCGTCTGCCTTACCGGGTCGACAGCGGGGACGGAGCGGACAGATCCCAGAAGAACAAAAATCCCTCCTCCACCCCCCTGTCCCTCGCGGATCTCTGCCTCGCCGGACGCCTCACGGACGTGACGGGCACGGGGATCTGCTCCCTCAAGATCGAAGGGCGGCTCAAAAGCGCGGCCTATGTCTGGGGCGTGACGCGGATCTACCGCCGCCTGCTGGACGAGCACAGGAACGCGGAGCCCGGGGAGATCAAAGAACTGGCGGAGCTCTTCACCCGCGGGTTCACCGACGGATTTTACACGGGGCGTTACCGGGGAATGGCCGGGGACAGAACCGACGGGCTCGGCGCCGCAAAAGAAGCCCGGGAGGCGGGAAGGACCGGATCCCTCGCAGGTCCCTACACTCCCGGGAGGACGGCGAAGGAACTGGAAAAACGGATCTCCGGCGGCGGGGACGGAGCGGATATCCCCCTGAAAGCGGTCTTCACGATGAAGGCGGGGGTCCCCGCGGTCTTCGAGCTGATCCTGCCGGCGGCGGGGGGACGGGAAGAACTCCGCTCCCGGTCGGTCGGGGATGTCCCGTCTCCGGCGGAGGGTGGATCCACGGACGGAAAGCAAGCGGCCCGGAATCTCGTCAAGCTCGGCGGGACGGGGTTCGCGCTCCGGGAGGAGGACATCGCGTTCTCCGTCGATCCGGGGCTCTGGATGCCCGCGTCGGCATTGAACCGGATGAGAAGGGACGCGGCGGAGGACCTGCGGGCGAAGCTCGGGACGGCGGAACCGGAAAGACCGGAAGATCCCGCGCCCCGCCCGGAACAGCCCTTCGTCCCCTACGTCTCCCCGGCGCGGAGGGAGAAACGGGAGGATCCCGCTCCCCCGCTCCGGACGCTGGAGATGGCGGACGGGACTGCCGAAAGGGTCCTCGCGGACGCGGAAATGGCGGGGCCCGAAAAGATCCTCCGTTTATTTGAAAAATTCGCCCGGGTATATATCCCGGCGTACCGATATGAGAAATTCGCGGGACTCGCCCGCGGGGTCGGAAACACCGAGCTCTGCGCCGTGATGCCGGCCTTTCCTCTCCCGGGGGACGGCTGGGACCGGATGCGGGGGACGCTCAGAGACGCGGGCTGCCGCCGGATCCTGGCCCACGGGATCGGAGGATTCCGCCCGGAGGATCGGGAGGACGGAGACTGGACAGTGGACCTGAGCTTCCGGGGGAACGTGACGAACGCGGCGGCGGCGGAGGTCTACCGGGAATCCGGCTTTTCGGTGATCGGCCTGTCCCCCGAGCTCCCCTGCGGCGGGATCCGGGCTCTTGGAAAGGCGTTCCCCGTGTCCTGCATCGCCTACGGGAGGATCCCCGTCATGACGACCGCCCGGTGCGTGCTGAGGGACGGAAATCCCCTCTGCCGCGGAAAGGGGGGCCGGGATCCCGCGAAGGTCTTCGATTCCCGGTTTTCCCACATCGGGTGCCGCGGGACGCTGACCGACCGGAAGGGGGAGATCTTCCCGGTCCTCGGGGCTTCGGACTGCTCGAACGTGATCTTCAACGCGGAGCCCGTCTGGATGGCAGACCGTCCGGAAGATCTCGCCGGCGCCGAATCCCTCGCCTTCCTCTGGACCGTCGAATCGGCGGAGGAGATGGGGGAGACCGTCCGCAGGTACGAAAAGGGAGAAAAGCCCTCCGGGCCGTGCGTGCGGATCGGATAGAACGGGGCGGGACTGCCGGATCGTTTCACGTGAAACAAAGACCGGCGGCCTTCGCGCCATGCAGGAGACATCACATGGAAATCAACGTCCGAATCAAAATATTGCGCGAAAACGCGGCGATCCCGGCTTACCAGACCCCGGGCTCTGCCTGCTGCGATCTGACGGCGGCGCTGGACGGGCCTCTGACGGTCCTGCCGGGGGAGAGGGTCCTCGTGCCGACGGGGATCGCTCTGGATTTCGGCTCGGCGGAATACGCGGCCCTGATCTTCGCCCGGAGCGGGCTGGCGTCGAAACGGGGACTCGCGCTCTCCAACGGCGTCGGCGTGGTGGATTCGGATTACCGGGGCGAAATCAAGGCGGCCCTCGTGAATCTTTCCTCCGAGCCCCAGGTGATCGCCCCCGGGGAACGGATCGCCCAGATGGGGTTCTTCCCCGTCGCCCGGGCGGTCTTCGAGACGGCGGCGGAACTGGACGAAACGGAACGCGGGGCAGGCGGATTCGGACATACGGGGGTATAGGGGAGACGCGGCTTCTTTGAAAAGAAGCCTGGCAAGAAACTTCAATTGGGGCAGGACATGGCTGACTCCATTTCGTTCAGTCTGTGCCCGCACACCAATATAGCTATCCAACCTTATCAGAGTTATCGTTCGTGAGCTCAATGTTACGGCTGACGTAAGCGAGAATTCCCAAAGGGGATTCTCGGGGGTGGGATGGATGAAGTCATGTTTGGGAAAATGATATTCCCACCCCGTCGTTCGCCTTCTACATATTGCGATCGAAACCCATATAGTTAGCTGTTTAGCTGAGATTAGTATGACATGAAAACAAAAATCTGGCTCAATCTCTTTCTGATCCTCGTCGGCGTGGTGATCGGATCCCTCGTTGCGGACATGACGGTGGGGATCTCCTGGCTGAAATGGCTGTCCTACGGCCTCGAATTCGGCACCGAAGCCCCGCTGATTTTGAACCTCAACCTTTTGCACCTGACTTTCGGCATCACCGTCCGCATCACCGTTTCGATGGTGATCTTCATCGTGCTGTCCCTCCTCATTGGACGCAGCATTGTCAGGGATTAGTTTCCAGTTGTTAGTGGCTGGAAGCCGGAAATCCCGACTTTTCCACGGACTGCCATAGCCTTCTACTAACCTCTAACCACTAACCGCTGACAACTCAAAAAGAACGACTATGATGAACTTGATTCTAGCCTCTGCTTCTCCTCGCAGACGGGAGATCCTTGCCCTTGCGGGGATCGGATTCCGCGTGATGGTCCCTCCGGCTTCTCTGGCCGACGAATCCGCGGTGGTCCCCATCCCCTCCGATCCCGCGAAGACCGTCCGGGATCTGGCCGAAATGAAAAGCCGCGCCGCGCTCCGGGCCTTCGGGGACTCCGAAGAGGTGCGGGATTCCCTCATCCTCACCGCCGATACGATCGTCTGGCTCCCGGGAGGGGGTCCCGACGGGCTGGGGGAGATCCTCGGCAAACCGAAGGACGCCGCCGACGCGGTCCGGATGCTGAAGGAGCTCTCGGGCCGGTCCCACAGGGTCTTCACCGGCGTGGCCCTCGTCCATCCCGCCTCCGGCAGAAGATCCGTCTTCTCCGAGGAAACGGAGGTCTTCTTCCGGCCCCTCGGCGACGGCGAGATCCGCCGCTACGTGGAATCCGGCGATCCCCTCGACAAGGCGGGCTCCTACGGCTATCAGAGCGGCGCCTGCATCTTCGTCGAATCCATCCGCGGCGACTACTTCAACGTCGTCGGCCTCCCGATCTGCCGGGTCAGCGTGGAGATCGGGAAGATGGAGAGGAATGAGGAATAAGGAATGGGACGAGTGAATTCAGAATTCAGAATGATGAATTCAGAATTGTTTCACGTGAAACGGACGAAATTCCCGCTGATCCCTGAAAAAGTGATCGGTGAAAGGGGAAAATCACGGTTTTCCTCCTTCACGGCTGACTTTTTCGATCAAAACAGCCGGCCGCTTTGCCCAAACCCCATGTTTCACCCGAATGCTTTTCGATCGCGCGGCTCTGTCTGCATGTCTGTCTGAATCTCAAACCGTGCGCGAAAATGAAGTTTTATTTTCTACTTCCCGTCCGCGCGTCCCGTGTAATGCGCGCCTGAATCTCCGCCGTAAGGCCAGCACGACTGCGTCGGTGCGTCAGACATTGTCTGCGCATGTTTCGGCTGCACGAACACAGACCGCGCGAGGACCGTGGGACGCACTGTCAGATTTCAACTGACGGGACGAGCGGTAAGTTTATGCCATACGGCCAACTATTTGCTCCGCAAATTGGACCCTCGGGAGGGGCAGAGTTTGCGAAGCAACACTCGTCGGCCATGAGATGTTCCCTCCCGGCTGCCCGTCTGCGTGACTGCGTCGACGCGGCGCAGGGACATAAAATCTGAAACGCGCAGCGTTTCATTCCTATTTCCCGTGAAGCGGGATCCATACGTTTGTTTCCTTTGAAGAAAGGTAAAAATATGAAGACAATCGGAATCGACCTCGGTACTGCCAATACCCTTGTTTACGCGAAGGGCAGGGGGATCATCCTCCGGGAGCCCTCGGTCGTCGCCGTGGAGGCGAAAACGAAAAATGTGGTTGCCGTCGGGAACGAGGCGAAGCTCATGCTCGGCAAGACCCCCGGCTCCATCGTGGCCATGCATCCCCTCAAGGACGGCGTGATCGCGGAGTTCGACGGGACCGCCGCCATGCTCAACTACTATTTCAAGAAAGCCTCCGGGACCACCATTTTCAGCCATCCCCGGGTCATAGTCTGCATCCCCAACGGCGTGACCGGCGTGGAGCGGCGCGCGGTGGAGGACGTGTCCCTCGCGGCAGGAGCCGGATCCGTCGGGCTGATCGACGAGCCTCTCGCGGCCGCCATCGGAGCGGGGCTCAGGGTGGAGGACGTCCGCGGGTCCATGATCATCGACATCGGAGGGGGCACCACCGAAGTCGCGGTCCTCTCCCTCGGGCGGATCGTGCTGGCCCGTTCGGTGCGGACTGCCGGCGCGGAACTGGACGAGGCCATCGTGTCCTTCATCAAGCGCAAGTACAATGTCCTGATCGGCGAGACGACGGCGGAGCTGCTCAAGAAGAAGATCGGCTCGGCCCATCCCGCCGCTGACCGGGGCGCGATGGAAGTGCGGGGCCGCAATCTGCTCTCCGGGCTCCCGGCGGTGGTGACGATCCACTCCGCGGAGGTGCGGGAGGCGATGCAGAACGAGGTCCAGCAGATCGTCGAGATCATCCGCAACACCCTCGAAAACACCCCGCCCGAACTGGCCTCCGACATCTACGACACGGGCATCATGCTCTCCGGCGGCGGCGCGCTCCTGGCGGGCATGGATCTCTTGATCTCCCGGGTCACGGGCATCCGCACGATCGTCGCCAAGTCCCCCATTGATTCGGTGGCCATCGGCATCGGCCGGTTCATCGAGAACGGCGGGGACCTCAGGTATGCGATGGAGTACAGGACTAAGTGAGGAGTTGGTAGTTGGAAGCGGCTAGTGGCCAGGAGAACCGTTTTTCCTTGTTTCACGTGAAACAATCGGGAGAAGAGCCCTGACATTGTCCCCCTTCCAATGCGCGCCTGAATCTCCGCCGCGAGGCCGCGGGCCTGTCCCGCGCATGGGTTCGGCCGCACGTCGGCGATCAAGCCGGGTTGGCTCCATGTTCCGGCTCGTCCGGATTGAATCTGATCCGACCCGCGAAGATCGCCCCATTTCCCGGCTGAACGACGGCGCGTCTCCCGAATCCATGCGAAGCGGGCGAAGCGCTCCCATCCAAAAAACGCCCGTCCCGCACAGTTCCCCATCCCGTCCCGCACATCCCCCCGCCCCGCCGCGGACTCCCTTCCGACATAGATTTCCGCCCATGAAAGAAGCAGATCATCCCTCATGAAACAGTTTTTCAAATCGAAATTCTTTTATATCATCACCGTGATCGCGCTGCTGTGCTGCATCGTGCCGACCGTCTTTTACCGGATGGGCGTGACCTTTGCGTTCCGGGACGCTGTGACGGGAGTCCTCACGCCCATGCAGAAGCTGTTCAATTATACGGCGGAAGCGATGGACGGTTTTGCCGCGTATTTCTACCGCTTCGACGAGCTCGTGGAGGAAAACGCCGTGCTCCGGGAAGAGGTGGAGGAACTCCGCTCCCAGATCTACGACTCCACCGAGCGGGAGGAGATGTACGCCTGGATGGCCGGATTCCTCGAAATGAAGCGGGTGCGGCAGGACTTCAAGATGATGGCCTCCTCCGTCACCGGGCGGGAAAGCGGGAACTATTCCCGGGTCCTGACGCTGGACGCGGGTTCCGGCGCGGGGGTCGAGGTCAACATGCCCGTCGTCACCTCGGAAGGGGTCGTCGGGAGGATCACCGAGGTCGGAACCGGGTGGTCCCGCGTCACGACGGTCGTGGAATCCGGCACGATCATCGGGGCCTACGTGGAGCGGACCAACGAGGTCGGCGTCTGCGAAGGCGAATTCGGCCTGTCCGGGGACGGCCTGCTCCGGATGAACTACCTCAAGGCCGACACCGAAGCGAAGGTGGGCGACCGGGTCCTCTCCAGCGGCTACGGAAGCGTCTACCCCCGGGGCCTCGTCATCGGATTCATCGAGAGCATGGAGGTCAACCCCTACACGAGAGGCATGTCCGTGACGGTCCGCTGCGCCGCCGACTTCTCCGAGCTCTCCCGCGTCATGATCCTCACGGATTTCGACACGAAAGTGGAATGAGAGGGAGCGGCGGCTGGCGGCTAGTAGCTAGTGGTTAGTAGAACCGTTAGCCGGGCTTCACTGTGCAGCGGCGGACAGTCTGTTTCAAGTGAAACATGCAGGCCTTTTCCGTAAAATCGGCCGATGCACGTCCCATTCCGCCCTCACATTGTCATTCTGACGCACCAACGCAGTTGTGCTGTAAGCGAAGAATCTCCGGGCTTCAAGGCCAACCCATCCTCCACGTGCGGAGATTCTTCGTCGCAAGCTCCTCAGAATGACAACGAGAAGCAAAACGATGGGGGCAGCCTTCCGAAATCACGTTTGTTTCACGTGAAACAATTCTTAATTCCTAATTCTGAATTCTGAATTTCATTCCTCATTTCTCACTCCTAACTCGTCCTCTACTAACTACTAGCCCCTTTCTACTAACAACTACTCCAAAGGAGTCCGCCCATGTTTCTCGGATCCGGAAAAAAATCCGACGCCGATCTGCTCAATTCCGACACCGGGATCACCGAACGGAAGATCGACCTGCACCGCGGCAAAAGACCCGGCGGGCGGTTCCGCATCCCCGGCGTCGATACCGAGGTCCTTCTGCGCGTTCTGGCCGCGGCGGGACTCCTCGTTTTCTTCGCGCTGCTCCAGACCACGATCTTCGCGCGGTTCCGGCCCTTCGGCGTGGTCCCGGATCTCATGCTCCCCCTGGTGATCGCCGTGGGCATGACCGAGGGGGAACGCTTCGGCGCGGTCTTCGGCGTGATCGCGGCCTTCGTCATCGAATCCCTCGGAGGGGCGGCCGTCTCCCTGCTCCCCCTGCTCTATCTGCCCGCCGGGATCTTCGCGGGACTGCTGACAAAGGAGTTCTTCCGGGATTCCTTCGCCGTGCGGCTTCTGTTCACCGCCGCGGGATGTCTTCTGCGGATGGCCTTCACCCTCGTGACCCTGAAACTGACGGTCCGGGATTTTTCTCTCGGCCCTGCTCTTGCGAAGATCGCCCTGCCGGAATTCCTCTCCACCTCGGTCTTCGCCTTCCTCCCCCACCTGGCCGCCAAAGCCGCGATGCGGGTGTTCCATAAGCCGAGAGAAGAGAAAGTGGAGTAGTCAGCGGCTAGTTGGGAGTGGCTGGTAGAGTGAGGAGTGGAGGACAATTCAGAATTCAGAATTCAGAATTAAGAATTGTTTCACGTGAAACTTTTTTCCGGGATTTCGGCTGCTGCACGTCCCATTCCGCCCTCACTTTGTCATTCTGACGCACCGACGCGGTCGTGCTGTCAGCGAAGAACCTCCCAGATTCAAGGCCAACCCATCCTCCACGTGCGGAGATTCTTCGTCGCAGGCTCCTCAGAATGACAAAGAGAAGCGGCGACGGACGGGTTTCCGGCCTGAATGAAGAATCGTTTCAGGAAAAACAGAACGAAATCACGATTGTTCCACGTGAAACATCCGCCAATTCCTAATTCTTAATTCATCATTCTGAATTCTGAATTCATTCCTAATTCCTAATTCTCGTCCACTCCTCACTCGTTTCACGTTCTACTAGCCACTAGCCACTCTCCTCTAACAACTTCCCCATGAGGTTATTGCATGACTAACACCTCCTCCCTTCCCGCTTCTCTTGCCCCTATGGCGGGGTATACGGACAGCGCGTTCCGGCGGATCTGCGGGGAGCTCGGCGCGGTTTATGCCGTCAGCGAGATGATCTCGGCGGAGGCTCTGACCCGCTCGGACCGGGAGACGGCGGAGCTCTCGAAGATCGGCGAGGGGGAGCCCCCAGTCGTATTGCAGATCTTCGGGCGGGATCCCGGGGTGATGGCGAGGGCCGCGGATCTGCTCCTCTCGGGGAATTATCCCGGATGCTCCTACGCCGCGCCGCCCGCCGGGATCGACATCAATATGGGATGCCCCGTCCGCAAGATCGTCTCCAACGGCGAGGGGTCCGCCCTGATGCTGGATCCGGACCGGGCGGAGAGGATCGCCGCCGCCGTGAAGGAGGTCTGCCTGAAATACGGGGTCCCGCTCTCCGTCAAGATCCGCATGGGGTGGGACAGCCTGACCGCGCCGGAATTTTCGAAGATCCTCGCCCGCGCCGGGGTGGACCGGATCACCCTCCACTGCCGCACCCGGGCCCAGATGTACATGCCCTCCGCCGATCCCGAGGCCGCGCGGATCACCCTGTCGGCCCTGCGGGAGGAGGAGTGCGGACGCCGGATCCTCTTCACGGGGAACGGGGATGTCTGCTCCCCCGAATCCGCCCGGGTCTACCTCGGCATGGGATGCGGCGACGTGGCCGTGGGAAGGGCGGCCCTCGGGGATCCCTGGCTCTTCCGCCGCCTGAAGGACCCGGAGAACGCCGCCCCGCCGACCCCCGCCGAGATCCGGGAGACGGTGATCCGCCTCGTGGAGGAATCCGCCCGGGAGAAGGGCGAGATCCGCGGGATCCGGGAATCGAGAAGCCGCGCGGCCTATTTCATCCGGGGCATGAGAGGCTCCGCCGCCCTCCGGGACAAGCTGAACCGGGCAGAAAGCCTGAAAGAATTTTTGCGGCTGGTGGAGGAGTTTCGGTTTCCGGGAGAATTAGGAGTGGCTGGTCGTTAGTGGCTGGCGGCTGGCAGACCGTCAGCCGGGGATCGGTTATGAAGCGGTTGACGGGTGTTTCATGTGAAACATTTTTCCGGAATTGCGGCTGATGCACGCTCCGTTCCGTCCTCACGGTGTCATTCTGAGCGTTTCAAGGCCAACCCATCCTCCACGTGCGGAGATTCTTCGTCGCAGGCTCCTCAGAATGACAATGAGAAGCGAACGATGAGGGTCAGCCGTCCGAAATCACGATTGTTTCACGTGAAACATCCGCCCAATTCCTAATTCCATATTCGGTCTACTAGCCACTAACCACTAGCCACTAGCCGCTAACCGCTGGCCACTCCCAGCTTCTCACTATTTTATCGCATCACGTCAGGAGAATACTGTCTTATGAACTTTCTCATTCTTTCCGTCACGGCGGGGGAGGGGCACAACTCCACCGCGAAGGCGATCCGGGCAGATCTTGAAGAATGCGGCGCGGAGGCGGAGATCCTCGATACCTTTGCGTATATCTCTCCGGAGCTCGCGAAATTCATCGCCGACGGCTATCTCCTGGTCACCGAAAAGGCCCAGGGAGCCTACCGCATCGGGTACAGGCTGGCGGAAAAGCGCAAGGTCGTCAGCGAACGCTTCGACAGTATGCGCCTCGCCTCCGCCGCCCTCTCGAAGGAGCTCGTGGACTATATCCGCTCCGGGGATTACGACGCCGTCGTCTTCACCCACCCCTTCGCCGGGATGCTCCTGAACGCGATGAAAAAGCGGAACCTCATCGGGAACCGCACCGTCGGCATCCTCACGGACTTCACCTTCCACCCCTTCTGGGAGGACAACACCGCCAACGATTATGTCGTCGTGCCGGACAAGCTCCTCCTCCCCCAGGCCAGGGCGAAGGGATTCCGCGATTCCCAGATCCTCCCCTTCGGCATCCCGATCAACCCGAAATTCCGGGAGACGGGGGACAAGATCGAAGCGCGGAAAAAGCTGGGGCTGGACCCGGGGCTCACCACCTTCCTGCTCATGGGCGGGTCGATGGGCTACGGCAATATGGAGGACCTGGCCGCGCGGATCCTCGGGCTCGACGTGGAGCGGGAGTTTCAGCTGATCGCCGTCGCCGGCCGCAACGAGGAGGCGAAATCCGCCCTCGACAGGCTGGCCGCGAATCCCCCGAAAGGCCGAAAGCTGCTCGTCACCGGATTCGTCGACTACGTGAGCCTTCTGATGGACGCGGCGGACTGCATCATCACAAAGCCCGGCGGCCTCACCACCAGCGAAAGTCTGGCGAAGACCCTGCCCATGATCATCGTCAATCCCATCCCCGGGCAGGAGGAGCGCAACACCGAATTCCTGCTCAACAACGGATGCGCGATGGCCGTCACCGCCACGGTCCCCATCGAGGAGTGCATCTACCAGCTCCTCATGTCCGACGTCCGCCTCGACGCCATGCGCGCCTGCATCCGCGGGATCGCCAAGCCCGACTCCGCCGGAGAGCTCAGCCGCTTCCTGCTCAACCTCGCCCACACCCCCCGGATGGAAATGGAAAAGGATTCCCCCGCCCCGGAGGACGAGGAGTTTGTGTTTTTGAAAGAATGAAGACGAGGGAGGAGGGAATGGGTGTTTGTCCGCATCGAGGGGCGTGATTTGCGGGATTTGAGTTTATATTATATGGGTAAGGAGTCGGCGACGGACGCGCGGACTTGCAGCCGGAGTTTGAGCCAATCCCCGCGCACTTCTGCCGATTGCGTCTCTGACGGGCTGAACATGGCGTCAACCCCGCGCGGTCTTTAGCATTGGCCGGATGCACGAAAAAAACAGCTTAACGACATGCCAATGCGGCGGCCTTGCGGCGGCGATTCAGTCGCGCATATAAAGGGGACAATGTCCGGGCTTTCTGCCGTATGTTTCACGTGAAACATTTTTCCGGAATTTCGGCCGACGCACGTCCCATTCCGCCCTCACGTTGTCATTCTGACGCACCGACACAGTCATGCGCACCAACGCGGTCGTGCGCACCAACGCAGTTGTGCTGTCAGCGAAGAATCTCCCAACGTTAAGGCCAACCCATCCTCCATGTGCGGAGATTCTTCGTCGCAGGCTCCTCAGAATGACAAAGAGAAGCGAAACGACGGAGGTCAGCCGTCCGAAATCACGATTGTTTCACGTGAAACATTGAGCGGAAAACCGCACTCCGTCCCCTTTCCAATGCGCGCCTGAAACACTGGCGGAGCCCACGGAACTTGTTCCGTGCACGGGTTTGGCCGCACTTCGGCGATCAAGCCGGGTTGTCTCCATATTCCGGCTCGTCTGTCTGAATCTGTCAAAGCCCGCGGGGATCGCTCCATTTTTCAGCTGAACGGCCGCGCGTCCCTTCCATCCCAGCGAAGCGCTCCCATCCAAAAAACGCAAATTCCACCCCGAACGAACCCCGGCCACGAAAACCGTTTCCCGATGCACGATTCACGAAGGAGGACTTCAACGATGCTTCGATACGAGAATGTTCCCATGAAATGCGCCGATCTCGGCACGCCGAACGCCATCCCGGACGTCCGGGGACTGCCCCGTTCCAATCCGCCGCACGCGCGGGTCGATCCCGGGATGCCCGCGGAGGAGGGCGCGTGGGTCGGTCAGGGGCACGTCCACACCATGCTCCCCTACACCATGCTGGACGGGTACGACCGGGACCTGAAACCCTCGTCCCTCCGCATGGCCGTGCTGGAAAACGAATTCCTCCGGGCCGAATTCGCGGTGGATCTCGGCGGACGGCTCTGGGGGCTCTATTCGAAGACCGAAGGGCGGGAACTGCTCTTCCGCAACGACGTCTTCCAGCCCGCCAACCTCGCCCTGCGGAACGCCTGGTTCTCCGGCGGCGTCGAGTGGAACTGCGGCATTATCGGACACCACGCCCACACCGCATCCCCCCTCTTCGCGGCCCACTACGCCAACCGCGCCGGGGGTGAGACCCTCAAGATGTGGGAGTACGAACGCAAGCGCGGCCTTGTCTTCATCGTCCGGGCCACCCTCTGCCGGGACGTCCTTCTGGTCCGCGTCACCGTCGAGAATCCCCACGAAGGCTCCACCTACGTCTACTGGTGGTCCAATATGGCCGTCGAACAGCACGAAACCACCCGCATCGTCGTCCCGGCCACCCATTACTACACCTACGGATCCGGGAAGGACGGGATGCCCGAAGCCCACCGCACCCCCGTCCCGGACTACGGCTATTTCCCCGCGCGCCACGGGTACGCCTACGACTATTTCTTCCAGATCCCCGAAGACCGGCAGAAATTCGAGGCCGCCGTGGAGAGCGACGGGCGGGGATTCGTGCAGTTCTCCACCCCGAACCTCATCGGGCGGAAGCTCTTCGTCTGGGGCACCGAATCCCAGGGAGGCCGGACCTGGAACCGCTGGCTCTCCCACGACGACCGGTACTACGCCGAGACCCAGGCCGGCCTGCTCCACTCCCAGATGGAACACCGCCCCATGGCCGGGAAGACCTCCTTCGAATGGACCGAGGGCTACGCCGCGCTCTCCGGGGACCCGGATCTGCTCTGCAAGTCCGAGATCCGGCAGGCCTCCGCCTATACCGAGAACATCCTGACCCTCGGGGGCCGCTTCGATCTCGTGAACGACGCGGACGCGTACTTCGATCCGGCGGACGGCGCGGAGGAGATCCTCGATTCCTGCGGCAGCGGCTGGGGAGCCCTCACCGAAAAGGCCCTCGGACACCCGCTGAGCGAAAACGCCTCCTTCCCCGCCGCAAGCATCCGGGAGGATTCGCCGGAGGCCGACTTCCTCGCCCTCTGCGAAACCGGGAGCCTGCCCGCGAAATCCCCGGTCCTCACCGAGGGATACCCCATCGACTATTTCGGCGGGGCCATGGGCGGGGCCTTCCTCGAAAAGCTCGAAAACGCTCCCCATAAGGGCTGGTACGAATGGCTCGAGCTCGGCTGCTTCTACTACGAGGCGGGCTCGGTGGACGCGGCGGAGGCGGCCCTGAAAAAATCCCTCGCCGACCGGAAGACCCCCCTTGCCCTCGCGGCTCTTGCCCGGCTGAAAGCGGCCCGGGGACACGGAGCGGAGGGCGTCGGGCTCATGAAGGAGGCGGTCGCCCGGATGGAAGAGGACGGCGGGGAGTACGTGCGTCTCGTCATCGCGGCGGCGGACTTCATCAAGGCCCACGGAGACCCGGCGGAGGCGGAGGAGATCATCCGGGCGGCGGTGGAGAAGCGGCCCGCGTACCTCGAAAACGGCCGGATCGCGCTTCTGTACATCCAGATCCTCGTGCGCCAGGGCGGGGACGAACAGCTCGAGAAAGCCGAAGAGATCCTCGTCAAGGTCCCGGAGGTCGCGGACATGCGGGAGGGCGAGGTTTCCACGTCGGCGGTGTGGATCGAGCTCTACCGGGCGATCATGGCGAAGGAGACGGGAAAGGATCCCGGGGAGATCCCGGTCGACGAGGTTCTGAAAGCCCATCCTGTCCCCGCCGGGATCGACTTCCGCATGAGCGGGTATCAGCCGCACTGAGATTTTGGATTCATGGTTTTTCTCCTGCGGGATTTCCTGCGGCGGGGTGGAGTGCGGTGCTGGAATTTTGATTTTTTGATGGGAGCGCTCCGCCCGCTGCGCAACGATGGAAAGGTCGCGCGGTCTTGAAGCTGAAACACGGAGCGATCCCCGCGGACTTTGACAGATTCAGACGGACGAGCCGGAACATGAGGCCAACCCCGCGCGGTCTGTGTTGGTGCAGCTGAAACATGCGCAGGACAATGTCCTACGCACCGACGCAGTCGTGCTGGCCTTGCGGCGGAGATTCAGGCGCGCATGGAAAAGGGGGCTTCTCTTCACGTTTTTCCGCATTGTTTCACGTGAAACATTTGGTTTTTCGTGAAGGTTACGCAGAGAGCCGCATCGTTTCAAAAATAAAAAAACCGTCAGGGTTGGACCTTGAAGTTCACTCTGACGGTTCTTTGTTTCACGTGAAACAATTCTTAATTCTTCATTCTGAATTCATTCCTAATTCGGACGGTTCTACTAGCCACTAGCCACTTTCGACTAGCCACTCCTATTACCAGTATTTCCTGTCCAAGGCTCTCATCTGCGCGGCTTCCATGAGGTGGCGTTTTTTCAGGGGGCCGCCGACGACGCCTTCGATCTCTTTGTCACCGTCGTCGCGCTCCGCGGCTTCGAGGTCGGCGAGGGTCCGGGCGACGCGCAGGATCCGGTCGTAGGCCCGGGCGGAGAGGGTGGTTTTCGTGAAGACCCCCTCCATCACCCGGCGGCATTCCTCGTCGAGGGAGCAGAAGCGTCTGAGCTCCTCCGTCTCCATCAGGGCGTTGGAGCGGCTGGCCCAGTCCTCGCGTCCCGCCTGGCGGAACCGGGATTTGGAGACCTCTCGCGCGGCCTGCACCTTTTCCCGGACCGAGGCGGAGGATTCCGCGGGGGTCTCGTCGGAGAGTTCGGCGAAATTGAGGTCCGGCATTTCCACCTGGATGTCGATCCGGTCCAGCATGGGGCCGCTGATCCGGGCGAGGTAGGCGCGGATGTCGGCGGGCTTGCAGGTGCACTTCCCGGTCCGGCTGCCGTAGTACCCGCATTTGCAGGGGTTCATGGCGCAGACCATCATGAAGGAGGAGGGGAAGGTGACGCGTCCCGCCGCCCGGGTGATGGTGACCTGCTTGTCCTCGATGGGCTGGCGGAGGGCTTCCAGGGCGTCCTTGCGGAATTCGGGGAACTCGTCGAGGAAGAGGACGCCGTTGTGGGAGAGGGAGATCTCCCCGGGCTGGGGGACCTTGCCTCCGCCGACGAGGGCCGCGGTGGAAAGGGAGTGGTGGGGGGAGCGGAAGGGGCGGGACAGCACGAAGGGGATCTCCTCGTTCAGCATCCCGGCGCAGGACCAGATCTTGGTGGTTTCGAGGGCCTCCTCGTAGCTCATGCGGGGGAGGATGGTGGGCAGGCGTTTGGCGAGCATGGATTTGCCGGATCCGGGCGGGCCGATCAGGAGGATGTTGTGTCCTCCGGCGGCGGCGGTGATCATGGCTCTTTTTGCCCGGTACTGGCCCTTCATCTGGGAGAGGTCGTCGGGGGAGACGTATGCCTCGATGCGGTCGTAGGGGTTGCAGGAGGCGGGTTTGAGGGGTTCTATCCCGCTGAGGTGGTCGACGAGGGCGGAAATGGAGACGACGCCGTAGATGTTGACGCCCTCCCGGCAGGCGACGGAGGCTTCCCGGAGGTTGTCGAAGGGGACGAAGATCTCGGTCCTCCCGCTCTGGATGGCGGCGATGGTCATGCCGAGGACGCCGCGGACGGGCCGGATATCCCCGGAGAAGGAGATCTCCCCGATGAAGGACATGTCCTCGGTTTCGGCGGAGATATAGCCGCAGGCTTTATATATTGCCGCGAGGATGGCGAGCTCCATCGCGGTGCCCTCTTTCTTTTTGTCGGCGGGGGCGAGGTTGATCATGATATCGGCGGAGGGAATGGTGAGGCCGCACTGTTCGGAGCCGGTGAAGATGCGCTTTTCGCTTTCGCGGATGGCGGCGTCCGGCAGTCCGACGATGGAGAAATTGGGCATCCCCCGTTTCGCGGTGCATTCGACGGTGACCTCGAAGCCGTCCGCGCCGTAAGCAGCGGCAGTATAGGTGACGGAAACCAAAAGATTCGCCTCCCCTTCCGGGTTTTTTCCCCTTTATTCTACCACAAACGCTTCCGGAGAGCAAGGGGGGCCGGAAAATCCGTTTTGTTTTGACGGAAATTCCTTCAAAACTATTGACATTCCGGCCTTTTCCATGTAAAATATTAAGAGCTATGCAAGTCATACTGATTTCGTGGTTTCGTTCTGGATTTGGTGCTTGCAGGGGTTCACGTCGTACTTTTCTCCTTTATCGAGGAGCCGGTTCAACAAGTTGAACACGAGTACCAAAAGAGGAACTCCCTGGAAGTCAAGGGTGTTCCGAAGTCTGCGGACTTCGGGTCAGGACGCTGTCCCGACACCCCAAAAACTTACATGGGGGCGTTCATGAAATCGGTATCTGAATAATTGTTACAGGAGACTATCAGAAATGAGCCTGAAATCCCAGGAGACCATCGGCGCGAACCAGCGCAAGATCACCTTCACCGTCGACCGCCCGACCTTCGACAAGGCCGTGGACAAGGTTTACCGCCGCCAGGTCAAAAGCATCACCATCCCCGGCTTCCGCAAGGGCCACGCTCCCCGCGCCATCATCGAGAAGATGTACGGCAAGGAGATCTTCTTCGAGGACGCGGTGAACGACTGCATCCCCGACGCGTGGGATTCCGTCTCCGGCGAGATCACCGAGACCATGGTGAGCCGTCCGGAATTCGAAGTCGTCACCATTGACGAAAACGGCGTCGAGCTGGCCGCGACCTATTTCGTGAAGCCCCAGGTCGAGATCTCCGATTACGTCGGCATCCCCGTGACCCGTCCCGCCGTGAAGGTGGAGGACGCGGAAGTGGAGGCCGAGATCGAGCGGGTGCGGATGCGCAACTCCCGCATGCTGGAGATCACGGACCGCCCGGCCCAGACCGAGGACCTCGTGAACATCGACTTCGAGGGCTTCGTGGACGGCGAACCCTTCGAGGGCGGCAAGGCGGAGAACCACCAGCTGAAGCTCGGCTCGGGCCAGTTCATCCCGGGCTTCGAGGATCAGGTCGCCGGCCACTCCGTCGGCGAGGAATTCGACGTGAACGTGACCTTCCCGGAGGACTACCAGGCGGAGAATCTGAAGGGCAAGGCCGCCGTCTTCAAGGTGAAGCTGAACGGCATCAAGTTCAACGAGCTGCCGGTGGTGGACGACGAATTCGCCCGGGACGTCTCGGAATTCGACACCCTTGACGAGTACAAGGCGGACATCCGGAAGCACCTGGAAGAGGACCACAGGAAGCAGGCGGACGGCAAGGTGGACGAAGAACTGATCGACGCCCTGATTGCGAAGCTGGAAGCGGACATTCCCGAGTGCATGTTCGAGAACGAGACCGAGAATCAGGTCCGCGACTACGACAACCGCCTCCGCATGAACGGCCTCGACCTCAAGACCTATTTCCAGTACACCGGCCTCGATCTGGACGCGCTGAGAAAGCAGATGCGTCCGAGCGCGGAGAAGCAGGTAAAGACCCGTCTCGCTCTGGAGCGGATCGCGGAGAAGGAGAATCTCTCCGTGACGGACGAGGAGATCGAAGCGGAATACGGCCGTCTCGCCGAGCAGTTCGGCATGGAAGCCGACAAGGTGAAGGAAGCCGTGGAACGCGAAGCGATCGAAGCCGACCTGAAGGTCAAGGCCGCGATCGAGCTCGTCCGGGAGAAGGCTTCCGTAACGGAGACGGAAGAGGCTCCCGCCGCCGAAGCTCCGGCTGACGCCGAGTAAGCAAAGCTCCGCTTTACGAAATCAGCAACGACGGTCATTCTTGACCGTCGGCGGAGAAAAGCATACCTTCATCGAAGGTAAATAAGGAATGAAACGCTACGCGTTTCGGATTTATGTCCCTACGCCGCGTCGACGCAGTCACGCAGACGGGCGGCAGGGGGAACATCTCAGGCCGAAGTCCCCCCTGCGGGTCCTTGGCCGTATGGCATAAACTTACCGCTCGTTCCGTATTCGAAATTCGATCTTGCATCCCACGGTCCTCGCGCGGTCTTTGTTCGTGCAGTTGGAGTGGTGCGCAGACAAAGTCTGACGCACCGACGCAGTCGTGCTGGCCTCCGGCGGAGATTCAGGCGCGCATTGGGCACAGGACGCGCGGACGGGAAGCAAAAACTGTTTCTTTGTCCTCGCGCACATACTCAGATTCAGATCGACATGCAGCCCGAACCGCGCGATCGAAAACCGTCCGGGCGAAACATGGAGTTTCGGCGGGCAAATGTTTCACGTGAAACAATTCTTAATTCATAATTCTGAATTCTGAATTTCATTCCTCATTCCTAATTTCACGAGGGCGGTCTACTAGCTACTAGCCACTAGCCGCTAGCTACTAACCAAGCCACTCCTAACTCGTTCTGCGCGGGAAGAACGCCGCTTTCCGGGGAATATCCGGGGGGCGGCTGTTTTTGAAGCGGCATTCCCGGGAAACTCTTTCCGCGGCCGCATGATTTTCCCCGCGGTCCCGATACACTGTTCAGAACCCCATCCCCAAAAAGGAGGATCTAATATGGCACTTGTCCCGATGGTCGTTCAGCAGACCAATCATGGCGAACGGTCTTACGATATCTATTCCCGGCTCCTCAACGAGCGGATCATCTTTCTGGCGGACGAGGTCAACGACGTCACGGCGTCCCTTGTCGTGGCCCAGCTGCTCTACCTCGAATCCGAAGACCCCGACGCCGACATTTCCCTCTATATCAACTCCCCCGGCGGATCCGTCACGGCGGGGCTCGCCATTTACGACACCATGAACTTCATCAAGTGCGACGTCTCCACGATCTGCGTGGGGATGGCCGCGTCGATGGGGGCATTCCTGCTCTCCTCCGGCGCGAAGGGGAAACGGCTCGCTCTCCCCAATTCCGAGATCATGATCCACCAGCCCTCCGGCGGTTCCCAGGGGCAGGCCACCGACATTCAGATCCAGGCCGAGCACATCCTGAAGATCAAGGACCGGCTCAACAAGATCCTTGCCGCGAACACCGGGAAGCCCGTGGAGGTCATCGCCGCCGACACCGAGCGCGACAATTTCATGACCGCCGAGGAAGCGCTGGCATACGGCCTCGTGGACCGCGTGATTGCCAATCGGGGGTAAGGATATGCCGACGAACCGAAACGGGGGCAAGCTCCGGGTCGAGCGCAGCTGCTCCTTCTGCGGCCGGAGCGAATCCCAGGTCGATTTCCTGATCCCCTCCCCCACGGGGGCGTATATCTGCGACAAGTGCATCGACGCCTGCAACGACATCATCTCCGAGCACCTGAACGCCGCGCCCGCCGAACCGCTCTCCGGCCGTCCCCTCCCCACTCCCGCCGAGCTCAAAGCGACCCTCGACGAGTACGTGATCGGGCAGGACAAGGCGAAGATCGCGCTGTCCGTGGCCGTCTACAACCACTACAAGCGGCTGGTCAACCGCGAGAACGCCGACAAGCGGAAGAAGCGGGTCAGAAAAGCGGATCCCGCCGAAAACGCCGACAACGCGCCGGAGGCCGTGGAGATCCAGAAGAGCAACGTCCTTCTGATCGGTCCCACCGGCGTCGGCAAGACCTTCCTGGCCCAGACGCTGGCGAAGACCCTCGAAGTCCCCTTCGCCATCGCGGACGCCACGACCCTGACGGAAGCCGGGTACGTGGGCGAGGACGTGGAGAACATCCTTCTGCGGCTGATCCAGGCGGCGGACTACGACATCGAGCTGGCCGAGCGGGGGATCATCTATATCGACGAGATCGACAAGATCTCCCGCCGGTCCGAGAACCGTTCCATCACCCGGGACGTCTCGGGCGAGGGCGTGCAGCAGGCTCTGTTGAAGATCCTCGAGGGCACGGTGGCCAACGTACCCCCCCAGGGAGGCCGGAAGCACCCGAATCAGGAGTTCATCCAGATCAACACGGAGAACATCCTCTTTATCTGCGGCGGCGCCTTCGACAATCTGGATCAGATCATCGAAGCGCGGAAGGGCCGGGCGTCCATCGGCTTCCGCTCCGACATCCGGAAGAAGGAAGAGAAGCGGGCGGACGGGATCTTCAAGGACGTGACCGCCCACGATATCGTGAAGTACGGCCTGATCCCGGAACTGGTGGGGCGTCTGCCGGTGATCGTAGGCCTCGAAAACCTGGACGAGGACGCGCTGGTGCGGATCCTGACCGAGCCGAGGAATTCCCTGGCGAAGCAGTACGCCGAGCTCTTCCGGATGGACGGGGCGGAGTTGACCTTCACCCCGGAGGCGATGAAGGCGGTGGCGGCCCTCGCCATCGAGCGGAACACGGGAGCCCGGGGCCTGCGGTCGATCCTCGAGGAGACGATGACGGATATCATGTTCGAGCTCCCCTCCCGGAAGGACGTGAAGAAGGTCGTCATCACCGAAGGCTGCGTGAGAAATCACGAAAAGGCGGAGTTTCTGACGGAGGCTTGAGTTTTTCGGGTTTATCCGTTTGGAGGTCCGCGGCGGGGTGGAGTTCGGCGGAGGTGTTTGGGTTTTTAGATGGGAGCGCTTCCGCTGGAATGGATGGGACGCGCGTTCTTTTGGCTGATGAATGAACTGCGTCCCCGCGCGCTCTTGCAGATTGCAGATTGAACGAGCCGGAACATGAGGCCAACCCCGCGCGGTCTCCGGCGTGCAGTCGAACCCGTGCGCAGGATAAATCCTGCGGCCTTGCGGCGGAGATTCAGGCGCGCATGGAAAAGGGGGCTTTCCCCGGTCGTTTTCCCGCACTGTTTCACGTGAAACATTCCGTTTTCGTGAAGGACACGCAGATTTTAGCATCGTCTCACAAAATCAAAAACCGTCAGGGTCGAACCCGAAAGTTCTTCTCTGACGGCGTTTTGTTTCACGTGAAACAATTCATCATTCATAATTCTGAATTCTGAATTACTCTTAATTCCTCATTTCGTTCTGCTAGCCACTAACCGCTAACCACTTCTCACTCCTTTACATCGCCTCTCTCCGGCACTTCCGCGTCGGGGAGGATCTTCATCACCGCGTCTTTGGCGGAGAGGTAGAGCTTTTCCATCGTGCTGTCGGACAGGTTGAAGTGTTCCGCGGCCTCTTCGAGGGTCCAGCTGCGGAGGGCGGTTTCGGGGCCGCGCCAGGCGAGATAGGAGTCCAGGCCGATTTCGCGGATCACGGCGGTCTTCCATTCGTAGACAAGATACCGCTCAGCCATCTTGCCGGGGTCTCCGCCGTTCCGGTAGTAGGCTTCGACGGCCGCGGCGTTCTCCTCCGTCAGGGCGAGATCTTCGGGCAGGTCGAGGTAGTACCACACGTCGCCGGTGGAGAGGATTTCCTCCGCCGTCAGCCCGAAGCGCAGGGCGAAGCTCAGGATGTTCACGCCGCAGAGGTCTTCCCTCTGGACTTCCGACGCCCAGGCGCCGAATTCGTCCGCTCCGGCCTTCGCGATCAGGACGTCCGGGATGTCGTGGTAGGAGTTGCGGAAGGCGGAAGAATGGGCGCACTCCGTCCGCACGTAGTAGTAGAAGGGGGCATTGTCCGGGGCCAGACTTGCGCCGCTGTTCTCCGCGGAGGAGGTCATGCGCTTCGCCTCTCCCGCCTCTTCTTCGAGTCCGTTCAGGTTGAAGAGTCTGAGGCTCATGCCGTCCTCTTCGCCGAATCCCGAAAGCCCCGCGGCCATGAGGGATTCTTCGGGGAACGCTCCGTCCTCCGCCGCGTATTCCCATGACCCGTAGAGCGTTTCGGATTCTTCCGCGGCCTCTGCTTCGGGGACCGCGGCGGCTTCGAATACGGCTTCGGGCGCGTCCTGTGCGGAGAGTTTGCCGTCGTATCCCGGATCGGGGGCGGGCATTTCGGGGGCAGCCGGGCTATCAGCCAGGGTTTCGGTCGGCTTAGCCGTGAATTCTATATTTCCGGCAGCATTTTCGGCGGCTTCCGCGGGGATCATGGCGTCCGCAAAAGATTCGGGGACCGCTTCGTCGGCCTCCATGTCGAAGGCGGCTTCGGAGGCGGATGCTTCGGCGGGGGCGGCTTTGTCGGCGGCGAGGTCGCGGGTGAAGGTCGGAAGGATCCGCACGGCGACGGCTCCGACGAAGAGGATGCAGGCTGCCGCGGCTCCGAACCGGAGGATGGGGCCGAAGAATCTCTTCGTTTTCCGGGAATCCGCCGCGGGGAGGATCTTCGCGTCCGGCTGGGGCTGGGTCAGGGCCCGGTTTTCGTCCCGGATCTTCTTCATCACGGCCTCGCCGAATCCGTCCGGCGGAGCGGGATAGGCGGACCGGACCAGCGAGACCAGCCGCGCGAGATCGTCGTCCGACAGAAGATCGGGCAGGTGTTCGTTATCGTTCATGGCAGAGCCTTTCGAGAGTTGATGATTGCGAGGGAAGAAGATAGTAGTTAGCGGCTAGTGGTTAGTAGAATGAGGAATGAAATTCAGAATTCAGAATGATGAATTCAGAATTGTTTCACGTGGAACAATCGCAGACAAAACTTCATGTTTCGCCCGGACGGTTTTCGTTCGCGCGGTTCGGGCTGCATGTCTGTCTGAATCTGAGCATGTGCGCGAGGATGCGGAAACAGGTTTCGATTCAGCGATGCGCGTCCTGTGCCCAATGCGCGCCTGAATCTCCGCCGGAGGCCAGCACGACTGCGTCGGTGCGTCAGACATTGTCTGCGCATGTTTCGGCTGCACGAACAGAGACCGCGCGGGGACGTGGGATGCAAGATTGAATTTTGATTCCGGGACGAGCGGTAAGGTTATGCCATACGGCCAACTATTTGCTCCGCAAATTGGACCCTCGGGAGGGGCAGAGTTTGCGAAGCAACACTCGTCGGCCTGAGATGGTCCCTCCCGGCTGCCCGTCTGCGTGACTGCGTCGACGCGGCGTAGGGACATTAAATCCGAAACGCGGAGCGTTTCATTCCTTATTTCCCTTCGTGAAGGGATGAAAATGCAAAATCTCCGGCATCCTTATATTAGACGCCGGAGACTCAGAAAAAGTTCCCGTTTTCAAGAATTGTTTTCAAATTATTGCGGCCGCGGCTGAGGCGGGACTTGACGGTGCCCAGTTCGACCCCCAGGGTATCGCTGATTTCCTGATAGGGCAGGCCGTAGAGATCGCGCATGACGACGACCTGCCGCTGGTCCTCGGGGAGGGATTCGACGGCCCTCCGCACGGCGAGGATCAGTTCCCTGCGCTCCGCGGCGTCCTCGGGGACGGTATCGCCGGAGGTGACGGGGATGTCCCATTCCGCCTGTCCGTCCTCCTCTTCCTCCCCGGCGAAGGAGAGGGACGAGACCGGGTGGCGGGCGGCGGATCGGACGGCGTCCTTCGCGCAGTTGGCGGCGATGCGGAACAGCCACGTGGAGAAGGTGCAGTCCCCGCGGAATTTCGGGAGGCTGCGCCAGGCCTTGAGGAAGGTCTCCTGAGCCACGTCCTCCGCGAGATCCTGGGTCTGCCCGCTGGAGACGAGGATCCGGCAGGCGACGTTGTAGACGAAGCGCTCGAACTGGGACACGATCTGGGCGAAGGCGTCCTCGTCCCCGTTTTTGGCCTGTTCGGCCAGGGCGAGGATCTCCGGTTCGCCGAGGGTCTTTCCGCCGTCGGGGGAGGGCGCGAGGTCCTCGGGAAGACGGAAATCCCGGGCTTCGCCTCCCGGATCGGGCGGGCCCGCGAACGATGAGAGAAAGAGAAAGAGCATGGCACCCCCCGGAAAAGACCGTATGTCGGCGAAGCGGATCGGCGGAGAGAGCGTTTTCCTCCCTGCCGGACTTTGATCTATTATATCACAGACGGAGAGGGAATGTCAACGGGATTTGCAGAGGATGAAAATGAAAAGATTATGAAGATAAATCGTTTGAAAAAGCGGGAGGGAAAAATTTAATATTGGGAGTTAGGAGTGAGGAGTTAGGAGTGGACAAAATGAGGAATGAGGAATGAAATTCAGAATTCAGAATGATGAATTAAGAATTGTTTCACGTGAAACAAAATCCTCTCGCCGCACAATCATCCCCGGCTGACTGTCCTGCTGACCACCAGCCACTTTCCGCTGGCAACTCCTTCCTCGCTCCGGACTTCAGTTATACAAAAACTGTCCGAGTCTCCACGCCGCGGCGCCGATGTCGAAGGACAGGATCTCGAGGCCGTTGTACCAGGCGTTCTGGTAGGCGTCGCTGTACGGGATCTGCTGTCCGGAAATGTTCAGGCCCGAGGATGCGACGGACAGGGCGAGGGCGGCCATCGAGGTCGAGGAGATGTTCGTCTTCACCATCCCGAAGGAGTAGTTGAGGATGTCGTAGATCTCGGCGACGGATTTTTCCCGGAAGATCGTGCGGATCACCGCGGAGAGGGTGTCGCGCTGGCGGGAGGTCCGGCCGAAGTCGTAGCCCAGGGTGCGGTTGCGCATGTGGCGGAGGGCTTCCGCGCCGTTCAGATGGTTCACGCCCGCCGCGTAGGTCTTCGAGGCGGAGGAATAGTATTCTGCCTCCTCCGCCGTCAGGCTGATGTCCACCCCGCCGATGTAGTCGATGAAATTCTTCGTGCCGTTGAAGTCCACGCAGACGAATTCCTGAATGTCGAGGCCGAAGAGCTGGTTCAGGGTGTTCACCGTCAGGCCGATCCCGTCGTAGGCGTAGGCCGAGTTGAGGCGGTTCCAGTCGTGCCCGGCGATGGGGACGAGGGCGTCCCGCATGAAGGTCACGAGCTTGATGGTCCCGGCGGATTTGTTGTAGGACAAAAGGATCATCACGTCGGAGTTCCCCCGGTACATGGTGACGTCCCGGGAGTCCGTGCCGAGGATCAGGATGTTGCGGACGTTCTTGTCCCTCTGGGTGACCTGATAGATCGGGGTGTAGCCGTAGACGCTGACCGCCCCGGGATCGGAGAAGGACGCGTTCGTGTTGTAGACCACCGCCGGAGCCGTGTTTTCCTCCTTCGGCAGGACCTGTCCCGTCTGATAGGAGGCGGGGGGATTCGATGCGGTCCCCGCGCTGCTTCCGCCGTCCGTTCCGGTGGTGTTGCCGGTCGCAGTCCCGGCGGATGTCCCGGCGGACGCTGGATCGGCGGAGTTCCCGGGATCCGGGGCGGGAGACGTGGCCTTCGCTTCGGTCTCGGGGGATTTCGCCTCGGTCTCCGGCGCGGCTTCGGTCTCCGGCTTTGCTTCTGCTTCGGTTTCGGCGGGTTTCGCCTCGGTTTCGGATCCGGGGGCAGTCTCCGCGGCGGGCTCCGTTTCGGGCTCCGTCTCCGGGGAGGTCTCCGCCTTGCCGTCCGCCGCGGGCATATTCGGATCGGGGGAGCCGGGGACGCCCTGGGCCTCGTCGGGTGGGAGGAATTCGCCGGGATCCGGGACGGGATTCTCCGGCGGCTCGAACTCCAGTTCGGGGTATTCCGGGATCTCGAAGGAGGTGAATTCCTCCGGGGCTTCCACCGGCTTGACGCGCTCGTAGGAGGTCTTCGTGTAATTGATGTGGAGCGGAAGCAGGACAGCAGCCGCCCCCCCGAGAATCAGCACCGGGATCAGGATGAGGATGAGCTTCCAGAGCTTGAATTTTTTCTTTTTCATGAAAAGGAATCCTTTGGGGAGTGATGAGTTAGGAGTTAGGAGTGAGGAGTGAATGAGGAATGAGGAATTAGGAATGAAATTCAGAATTCAGAATGATGAATTAAGAATTGTTTCACGTGGAACATTCGCCCGCAAAATTTCAGGTTTCGCCCGGATGGATTTTTGATCGCTCAATTCGGGCTGCATGTCTGTCTGAACCTGAATATGTGCGCGAGGGTGAAAGAGCAGTTTCGGCTTTCCGAACGCGCGTCCCGCCGCCGACTCCTTTTCCGTCTCATACAGCCTCAAATCCCGTACAGCATATCATTCCGCGGGAACGGATCCTTCAAATCTCCGCTCCTCAAAAAACGAACGCCTCCGTTTTCCCTTGAACCCCCGGTCTTCCGCGGGATCTTCGGGCGATGTCCGGAGGCTTGACTTTTCGGGATCTTCCGGGTCAGCGGTAATACCCGTCTTTTTTGTAGTATTTCTTGTAGTAGGTCTTTTCCTCGTCCGCGTAGTTTTCGACGAAACCGAGGATGTTCGCCTTGTGGTAGCGGAGCTGGCGCACGGTGTTGGCGAGGACGGACTTTTCCACGTAGTTCTGCCGCACGACGATCACCATGCCGCTGGTAAGAGCCGAGACGATCAGCGCGTCTGCCACGGCGTCCACCGGGGGCAGATCGACGACGATGTAGTCGTACCGGGGTTTCAGGGCTTCGATCATATTCGCGAGGCGGCGGGAGGCCAGAAGCTCCGTCGGATTCGGGGAGATGTCCCCCGCGGTGATGACGTGGAGCCCGGTATGGATGCCGGAGGCCTGAATGATGTTCGCGCCGTTGCTCTCGCCCACGAGGACGTTGGAGAGGCCGGGGGACTGCTTGATCCCGAGGATCTCGTGGACCTGGGGGAGGCGCATGTCGGCGTCGATGATGAGGACCCGCTTTCCGGTCTCCGCGATGGTGTAGGCGAGGTTCATCGACGTCGTGGACTTGCCTTCGCCCCGGAGGGAACTGGTGACGCCCACCACGTGGCAGGCCTCGTCGCCGGAAAAGCTGAACATGAGGTTGGTGCGCAGGCGCTTGTAGGCCTCCATCGCCGCGAAATTCATGTCCTTGCCGATGGTGCCGGCCCGGTCGAGGCGGAGGTTCTGTTTTTTCTTGAAATTCAGCTTCATACCGGATCATTCCGCCTTCTGATAGGAGTAGTAATTCCGATCGTACCCCTTCCGGCTCTTCGCGCGCATGTCGGGGACGACGGCGAGGATCGGAATGTCGTAGGTCTCGGAGAGGTATTCGCTCGAGTGGACGGTGGTGTCCAGCAGAAAGAGGACGGTCAGAACGCCCAGGCTGCCGACGAGGCCGACGAGCAGGCCGATCATCGTGTACCGGCTGACGTTCGGACCCGAGCGGGCAGGACGCCGCGCGCCGCTGACGATCCGGGCGGAGGACCCTTCGACGATCTCGGCGATCCGGTCCGGCAGGACTTCGAGGATGGTTTCGATGATCACCCGGGCGTCCTCCGGGTCCCGGGAGGTGACGGAGACCTGAAAGACCTCCGTGTTCGAGACCGCCTCCGCCTTGATCATGGAGGAAAGCTCCCGGGTCGTGTAGGGCAGGTCGGCCTTTTCGATCACCTCGTCGAGGGTGGAGGGGGCGCGGAGGATGACGAGATAGACTTCGAGCAGATACTTCGCGGCGTTGATCTCGGCGGTGGAGACGGAGTCGCTGGTGCGTTCCTTCGCGTTGTTGACGTAGATCTGCGCGCTGGAAACGTAGGTCGGCGGGATGAAGAAGCGGGCGGCGGCAAACGCGATCAGTCCGCAGGCGGCGGCCGCGATCAGGACGATCCAGATCTTCTGCCAGAAGAGCCGCAGCAACGCCAGAAGATCGATTTCGAGCTCGCCGTCATGTCCGGTTTGATTCATGGTGCAAGATTCTCGCTTTACGGTGTGATGAAGGGGATCTACCCGCAAGGGCATACCCCAACTCCTATTCTACCACAATACGACCGTATTCCGCAAGCGAATGTCAAACTATTCATGAACAATTGACATTTCGTTCATATATCTCCCGAAAGTTCAGCCAAACGCCGTATTGCCGGATCGGAGGAAATGGTGTATAATTAGAGTTAGGAGTGAGGAGTGGTTAGTGGCTGGTAGAACGCTTTCGTGAAATTAGGAATGAGGAATGATTCCTTGTTTCACGTGAAACAATCGGGATTTCGTTCTGTTTTTCCTGAAACGATTCTTCATGCAGGGCGGCTGACCCCCGTCGTTTCGCTTCTCTTTGTCATTCTGAGGAGCCTGCGACGAAGAATCTCCGCACGTGGAGAATGGGTTGGCCTTGAAGTTGGGAGATTCTTCACATACGCTCAGAAAGACAAGCTGGAGGCGGAATGGGACGTGCGGCGGCCGATTTGACGGAAAAGGCCCGCCTGTTTCACGTGAAACAATTCCTAATTCTCGTTCTACTAGCTACTAACCACTAGCCGCTAGCAACTCCTCGCTCCTCGCCGACAACTACCCACTACCTACTAACGACTAAACATGTCCAATCCGATTCGACTTCTATTTCACTTCCTATATAGAATGCCGTGGCTCGTGACGCTTCTGTCGGCCGCGATCGCTCTGCTCCTGAGAGGGGCGGAGGCTTTTCTGCATCCCCGGACGGCGAAGACCCGGAAGTTCTACGCCGCCCTCTTCGGGGTCTGGGTCCTTTTCGCGCTGTCCATGACGCTGTTCCGCACGGAGAGCGATACGGTGCGGATCAAGGCCGAGGCCTTCGCGTTCCTCCGGAAATTCGCCGAGCGGCACGACTTCGAGACCCTCCGGGCGGCCTGGATGAACGTGCTCCTCTTTCTGCCCGGCGGGATGTTCCTCTCGGGGATGCTCGCGCCGCGCTCCGAGGAGGGATCCGGCATGGCCTTCCGCGACCGCGCGCTGGACGTGGGGGGCATCGAAGGGCTGAAAGAGGTCCGGGACCCGGAAAAGGCCGCGGGGGAACCCGACCGGGGAGCCATCCGCAGGGTCGGCCGGATCTTCGGGGGGAGCGCGAAGACCCTTCTGCTCGTCACCGGGGCCGGGCTCGCCGCCAGTCTTCTCATCGAAGCGGTCCAGCTGCTCTGCCGCCTCGGGACCTTCGAGACCGACGATCTCATCGCGAACACCTTCGGAGCCATGCTCGGCGCGCTGCCGGAGGTCGTGGCGGGCTTCATCGCCTGGATCCTCGCCCGGAGGCCGAAGGCGAAGATTCCCCGGAAATTCGTGGAACTGCTCAACCGGCTCTGGCACGTGGTCAGCTACATCTTCTGGGGCGGGACCACCACCCTCGTGAACTGGCTGGTCTATTTCTCCCTCGAGGGGCGGATCCACTACCTCGCGGCGAATACGGCGGCCTGGGTGATTTCCGTGACCTTCGCGTTCCTCGCGAACCGGGCCTTCGTTTTCCGGTCGGGATCAAGGGGCCTGCGGCTGGTCCGGGAGGGGCTTCTCTTCGCGGCCGGACGGCTGTTCTCCCTGGGGGTGGAGACCGGGCTCATGTGGCTCGGCGTGGATCTTTTGAAGTTCCCGTCGGCGGCTGTGAAGGTCGTCGTGGCCGCTTCCATCGCCGTGATGAACTTCCTCGTGGGCAAATTCATCGTCTTCGGAGAAAAAAGAAGCAAAAAAACGCCTCCCGAGCCCGAGGATTTTTGAAAAAACCCTTGACAAGCGAGGGTTCGGTGATATATAATTATGATTGTCTATCTGCGCGGGCAAACAAGCGTTGCTTCGGCGTGAAAGAAACTGTTTCAAGATAAGGAGGTGCCCATCATGCTCAGAACATACCAGCCTAAAAAAAGACAGAGAAGCAAAGAGCACGGCTTCAGAAAGAGAATGGCGACCGCGGACGGCAGAAAGGTCCTGAAGAGAAGACGCGCGAAGGGTCGTGCCAGACTCACCCACTAATGAGAGAAGTATGAATAGCCTCCGCGTTCGATAAAGATCCCGGAGGTTATACTTTTCAAAGGGAAAAGATGAGGATTTGGGCAGAATTTCGTGCAGCGCGGGATTGTCCGGATCGGGATTTCGTTTGGCCTTGGATTTATGCGGGGTTTTGGTTGGAAAAGGAGTCGGCGTCGGACGCGCAAAGTGAAGCCGGACCGCGGACCGATCCCCGCGCGCTTCTGCCGATTGCAGGGTGAAAGAGCCTGAACATGGAACCAACCCGGCTTGATCGCCAACGTGCGGCCGAAACATGCGCAGGATAAATCCTGCGGGCTCCGCCGGTGATTCAGTCGCGCATTGAAAGGGGACAAAGTGCGGTTTTCCTGCCGATTGTTTCACGTGAAACATTCGCAAAGCGCACCCCAGCTCCATGTTCCGCCCGAGCAGATTTTCGATCGTATCGTTCGGTCTGCACGCGGGTTTGAATCTCTGGCCGTGCGCGAGGATGCTGTTTATTTTTCAGCTTCCCGCCGGCGCGTTATGTGCCCAATGCGCGATTGAAACGCTCCATGTTTCAACTGCATGAGCAGAGACCGCGCGAGGACCGTGTGATGCACAGTCAGATTCGGATTCCGGGACGAGCTGTCAGGTTATGCCACACGGCCAAGGACCCCGCAGGGGAACCTTCGGCCTGAGATGGTTCCCCTGCCGCCTGTCCCGCGTAGGGACATTAAATCCGAAAGGCGTAGCCTTTCATACCTTTTTCCCTTCGTGAAGGGATAAACTTCCTCCGCCGACGGGCGAGCCCGTCATGAGGATTTCGAAAGGCGAAGCCTTATGAACTCTTCCCTCAAGGACAACCGTCTTTTCCGGCTCGCTTACCGCAGGGGGGCACGGAAATCTTCCCGGACCGTCACGGTCTACGCGCTCAAAGACCGGGCGGCGGGAGAACTGCGGAAAAAACACCCCATGAAGCTGACCGTCAATCGGGTCGGCATTTCAGCCTCGAAAAAAGTCGGAGGCGCGGTGCAGAGAAACCGGGCAAAACGGGTGATCCGGGAAGCTCTCAGGCAGATAGACCATTCCGCCGGACTGAAAAAGGGCTACCTGATCGTCGTCGTTCCGAAACCCGAATGCACCGTATGCAAAATGCAGGACGTCAAAAGCGACCTTCTGCGCTGTCTCGAAGCCGTGAACCTGACGGCCGGGACCCGGAAGTCCCCCGAACCGGAGGGAAAACCCGCACCGGAGGGGCAGCCTGACGCCGTCCCATCCCTGAGCCGGAGCGCGGAAACCGATCCCGCCCGGAGGGAAGAGGCACCGGCATGACGTCCTTCGCATCTGTGAAAACCGTTCTCGGGAAAGTCTTTCGCCCGATCCGCCGCTTTGCGGGCTTCTGCCACCGCGGGCTCTGCTCCCTCTGGCTCCTCCCCGTGCGGCTCTACCGGAAATTCCTCTCCCCCCTCAAGGGACAGGGAAGCTGCCGCTACGTCCCCACCTGCTCCGCCTACGCCGTCGAAGCCGTCACGGAGTGGGGGATCCTCTGCGGAACGCTTCTCGCCCTCCGGCGCGTGATCCGCTGCAACCCCTTCTCGAAGGGCGGGCATGATCCCGTGCCGAAGCGGAAGGAGGTCTTTTCAAAGATCCGGGCCAGACTTCGCCGGACGAAATCCCAAACTCCCACGGAGCCTTAAATGGAAAGTATTTTCGATATCCTGTACATCCCCATGGGATACCTGCTCCGATTCGCCTACGCGGTCACCCACAACTATCTCCTCGCGATCTTCCTTTTCACGTTCGTGTTCGAGATCCTGCTCATCCCGCTGGCGATCAAACAGCAGAAAAACCAGATCAAGCAGGCATCCCTCGCCCCCCGCACCGCCGCGATCCGCAAGAAGTACGCCGGACGGGAGGATCAGGCGACGAAGCAGAAGATGCAGAACGAGATCATGGACATGTACCAGGAGGAGCACTTCAACCCGGCCTCCGGCTGCGGCACCCTGCTCATCCAGTTCCCCATCATCATCTGCCTCTACAACGTCGTCACCAAGCCCCTGCGCTATATCTCCAACCTCTCCACCGCCCAGATCGCCTCGCTCAAGGAGTATATGACCGGCCCGATGGGGCTCGAGCTCGATATCCGCAACGAGCAGATCGGCATGGTCTCGGTGCTGAGGGACAACCTCTCCGAGTTCGAAGCCAAGTTCGCCGACTTCATCAACGGAAGCCTCGTGCTCCCGGACTTCAAGGCGGGCCCCTTCGACCTCTCGAAGATCCCCGAGATCTCCTTCAAGCCCTTCAACTGGCTCATGCTGATCCCGGTGCTCACCTTCGTCGTCATGATCGTCACCCAGAAGATCATGAAGAAATTCACCTATCAGGATCCCACCGTCGCCGAACAGCAGAACAGCATGTCCATGAAGATCATGGAGTGGACCATGCCCCTGTTCTCGGTGTACATCGAATTCCAGATGGCCGCCGCCATCGGCATGTACTGGATCTTCCGCAACATCCTGCAGACGGTCGAAAAGATCGTCATTTCGAAGATCTTCCCCCTGCCGACCTACACCGAAGCGGACTATAAGGAGGCCGAACGCGTCGCGGGCCTGTCGAACAAGCAGAAGAAGCGGGAGGAAAAGGAACGGGATCCCAACCGCAAGCCCGTCAGAAGCCTGCACCACATCGACGACGAGGAGTATCTCGCCCGCCATCCCGAACAGCTCGGTCCGGGGGAAAAGGCGGAGGAGAAAAAGGCCGACTCCCCGAAAAACACCGCAAATACCGCTCCCGCTCCGCTGAAGGACGACGGACGGGACGAATATAAGAAGAGATAGAAAAGGGATAAACTATGGCTGAAACCTACTTAATCACAGCGAAGACCGTGGAAGAGGCCGTCAGCGTCGCCAAGCGCGAATACGAGGACGCCCGCCACGAGGTCAACTACGAGATCGTCGAAATGCCGAAGAAGGGATTCCTCGGCATCGGCGCGAAACCCGCGAAAATCAAAGTCACCGTCTCGAAGGTCATGACGGTGCAGTCCGAACTCGGCTCCCTCGTCGCGGATATCAAGAACATGAAGAACATGACCGACCGCGACGGCCAGGCCCCGAAGGAACAGAAGGAACCGAAGGAACAGAAGCCCCAGGAGAATCCCCAGGGCAGAAAACAGCAGAACCAGCAGAATCAGCCCAAACAGCAGAACCAGCCGAAGCAGCAGAATCAGCAGCCGAAGCAGGGGCAGAACCAGCCGAAGCCCCAGAACCAGCAGGGTCAGCAGGGCCAGCCGAAACCCCAGAATCAGCCCCAGCAGAACCAGCAGCCGAAGCAGAACCAGAATCCCCCGAAGGCCGAGGCAAAGCCCCAGCAGAACGAAACCAAACCCCAGAACCAGAATCAGAATCAGCAGAACCAGAGACGCCGTCAGCAGAATCAGCCCGCCCAGCAGGCGAAGAAGCCCGTGACCGAGGAAGCCGTTCAAGCTCCCGCTGCTCCCGTTGCTCCCGCCGCTGTGACCCCCGCGGCCGAGCCTGCCCCCGCCGTCCCCGAGACCGCGGCTGCCGAGCCCGCCGAAACGACCCATCGCTCCGCCCTCGGCAATCAGGCCAAGCCCTCCCGCCGCAGCCGCCAGAAGAAGAGCTCCACCGCGAACGCCTCCGAGCCCTCCGTGGCCGCGTCCGGCGTGACCGTTTCCGCTCCCGTGGGCCTTACCGATTTCGTCAGCGAAGCCCATGAAGGGACCTTCGGCGCGGAAACCGGGACCCCGGCCTCTTCCGGCAGAATGAGCAACGACATCCGCCGCAGGAACCGCCAGCAGGCGAAGCCCCAGACCCCCGCCGTCCCCGCCGTCCCCGCCCCCGTCGTCGTCGCTCCCGCGAAGAAGGACGAAAACCCCGCGCCCGCCCGGGAGAACCGCTCCCGCAGACGCCCCGCCTCGATCCAGAAGGCCGCCAATGAGGAACTGGCCTCCCGCTACGACATCGCGGAATCCGACGAGGACTACGAAAAGCTCGACGCCCTGATGGCTGAAAGCGAGAGCAGAGGGACTTCCGAACCCGTTATCACCCTTGCCGGAAGCGAACCCGCCGAGGCTCCCGCCCGGAACGAGGATCGCCGCCGCGAAGCCATCACCCGGGAGGAAATGGACTACGCCCTGGCCTTCGCGAACACCCTGCTCGAAAACATGAAGCTCGACGCCCGCGCCGTGGCCGCCGAATGCCCCGAGGACGAGGACTTCATCGTCACCGAGACCGCGGACGTCTACCCGAAGATCGACATCGTCGGCACCGAGACCGGCATCCTGATTGGCCACCACGGCGAGACCCTGGACTCCATCCAGTACCTCGTGAACCTCTCCGCCCTGAGAAAGACCAAGTCCAAGGACGGCGACTACGTGAAGATCGTCGTGGATATCGAGAACTACCGCAAGAAGCGCGAGGACACCCTCCGCTCCCTGGCAAGACGCATGGCGGCCCGGGCAGTCCGGTACAGACGCAACGTCTTCCTCGAGCCCATGAACGCCTACGAGAGACGGATCATCCACTCCGAGCTCCAGAGCTTCGAGAACGTGTCCACCCACTCCGTCGGCGCAGACCGGGACCGCAAGATCATCATCACCTACGAGGGCCCGGGCCGCGCGCCTGACAAAGCCGGATCCGCCGCCGAAAAGCCCGTTCAGCCTGCTGTGCAGGAAGGACGCCGCAGACGCCGGGGCGGGGACGAGGCAGAGCAGAACGCCGAGGGCTCCAGAAGGCGCAGAGGCAGTTCCGTCTCCGTCTCCGAAGAGGCTCCCGAAGCCGAACGCCGCGAGCGGGACCGCCGTCCGCGCAAGCAGACCAAGATGCCCATCGAACAGCTCACCGACTGGCTCCCGGACGCCGGTAATGTTGAAATCGCGCCCGCCGGATCGGTCGAGGCGGAGGACGACAGCCTGCACGTCATGTCCGGCCTGAGAGAGGCGTATCTCGAAGGTCAGGAGGAGGCCGCGGAGCTCGTCGAACAGGCGGAAGAAGCCGCCGAAACCGCTGAGGACGCCGCGGAGGGCGCCGTCGCCGAGGCCGTCGAAACCGTCGAAGCCGTCGCCGAGACAGTCGAAGCTGTCGAAGACAAGGCTGAAGAAGCCGCTGCCGACGCAGTCGAGACCGTCGAAGAAGCAGCCGAGCCCGTTGAAGCCGTCGCGGAAGCGGTGGAAAAGGCCGAACCGGAGATCGCCGAAGCCGTGGAAACGGTGAAAGCGGAGATCCCGGAGACCGCGGAAGAGATCGTCGAAGAGGCGGTCGAAGCCGTCGAAGAGACCGAAGACAAGGCGGAGGAAGCGGCCGAAACCGTGTCCGAACCCGCGGCCGAGATCCTCGCGGCGGTGGAAGAAGCGAAGGAGGAGATCTCCGAAATCGCCGAAGACGCCGAAACCGCGGCCGCCGATCCCTCGTTCGAGGAAAAGGCGAAGGCCCTGACGGACATCCTCGGCACCATCGGGGAGGACCCGAAGGACGAGGACGGCGCGGAATAAAGTTTTTCACCGGGGGAGGGCTGGGGTTTCGGCTTCTCCCCCCTTTTTAGATAGAAGTTGGGAGGGGCTAGTGGTTAGTAGAACCGTCAGCCGGGGGGGATTGTGCAGCGGCAGGGATTTTGTTTCACGTGAAACAATTCCTCATTCCTGATTCAGCCCGCTCCTCACTCGTCTTCTACTAACCACTTCTCTCTCCCAACTAACAACTACATCTGAGGTGCTATGAATATCACTTCCACAACCATCGCGGCGGTTTCCACTCCCCGGGGGAAGGGCGGAGTGGCGATGATCCGTATGTCGGGGCCCTCCGCGCTTGCCGTGGCCTCGGCGATGTTCCTTCCGCGCTCCGGGAAAGAACTCTCCTCCCTTCCCGCCCGGCGCGCCGTCTTCGGGACCATCCTCGACAGCCGGGACGAGCCGGTGGACGAGGGGATCGCGGTCTGTTACCGGGCTCCCGCCTCCTTCACGGGGGAGGACGCTGCGGAGATCACCTGTCACGGCGGTCCGGCGGCCACGGAAGCCGTCCTGCTCTCGGCCGTTGCCCACGGAGCCTCCCTCGCCGGTCCCGGGGAATTCACCCGCCGGGCCTTTCTCAACGGCAAGCTGAGCCTGACGGAGGCCGAAGCCGTGGGACGCCTGATCGACGCGGACACTGCGGAACGGCTCGCGCTCTCTGCGGGGGGACTCTCGGGGAATGTGAGCCGGGAGATCCGCGCCGTGTACGACGGGATGCTCTCCACCATGACGGCTCTCTACGCGGCCATCGACTACCCGGAGGAGGACGTGGGGGACGAGGGGGAGCGGGAGATCGGATCCACCCTCAGCCGGTCCCTCGCGGCGGTCGAAAAGCTCCTCTCCACCTACCGCACGGGAAAAGCGGTGGCGGACGGCGTGCGCACCGTGATCTGCGGGCGGCCGAACGTGGGCAAGAGTTCCCTCTTCAACCGGCTGACGGGGGAGGACTCCGCCATCGTGACGGCCGAAGCGGGGACGACCCGGGACATCCTCAGGGAAACGGTCTCCTTCGGCGGCGTGACCCTCAGACTCGCGGACACGGCGGGGCTCAGGGAGAGCGGCGGGACGGTGGAGCAGATCGGGATCGGGCGGGCCCGTCGGGAGATCCGGGAGGCGGAATTGGTCCTCGCGGTCTTCGACGGAAGCGAGCCCCTTACGGAGGAGGACGGGGAACTGCTGGATCTTTTGTCCTCCCTCGGACCCCAGATCCCGAAGATCGCCGTGGTGAACAAGGTCGACCGGGGGACGGTTTTGACCTCCGAAGAGCTTGCGAAAATCGACGCGGCGGCGGACGGGCGCAGGATCCCGGTCTCAGCGGAGAAGGAGGAGGGGATTTCGGACCTCTCCCGGGCGGTCGGGGAGATCTACGCCTCCGGGTCGGTGGATCTGCGCCGGGACGCCGTGATCTGGGACGCGCGGCAGAGGCAGGCTCTGGAACACGCCCGTTCCGCCCTGGCCGCCGCATCGGAAGCCGCAGGCCGGGGGGATCCGATCGACTGTATCTGCACCCTGGCGGAGGAAGCGATGGCCGCCCTGGACGAGACCGACGGCAGAAGCGTCGACAGCGCGATCGTGGACGAGATCTTTAAGAGGTTCTGCGTGGGGAAGTGAGGAGTTAGGAGTTTGCTGTTGGGTCGTGAATTGTCCGCGGCGGGGGGCGTGCGGTGCGGGATTATCGGGTTTTTATATGGGAGCGCTTCGCTGGATTCGGGAGACGCGCGGGCTTGTATCGAAAACCGCTTCACTCTCTTCGCGCGCTTTTGCAGATTGCAAATCGGACGAGCCGGAACATGGAGGCAGCCTCGCGCGGTCTGTGTTCGGGAGGCTGAAACATGCGCAGGATAAATCCTGCGGGCTCCGCCGGAGATTCAGTCGCGCATTCGGCGTTGTCGCGTTTTCGGAATTCCGGATCTGATTGTCCATCCTCGCGCGGATCAAGAAAGACAATTGGTTTTAGGATAATGTTTCACGTGAAACAAATAACCGTCAGAGTGAACTTTCGGGTTCGGCCCTGACGGTTTTTGTTCGTATGGTTCTGTCTGCATACGGGTATGAATCTGTATATGTGCGCGAGGATGCAGTTTTGTTTCTCGCTTCCCAAACGCGCGTCCTGTGCCCAATGCGCGCCTGAAATGCCGGCGGAGCCAGCACGACTGCGTCGGTGCGTCAGACATTGTCTGCGCATGTTTCAGCCATCCGAACACAGATCGCGCGAGGAAAACGCCATGTTCCGCTCGTCATTTCTGAATCGGCAAAAGCGCGCGAGGATGCGGACCCGGTTTTTGATTCAAGCCGGCGCGTCTTCCGAATCCCAGCGGAGCGCTCCCATCCAAAAAACTCAAATCCCGCAATGTGCGCCAACCCGATGCGGACAACCGCTCTACTAACCACTAGTCACTTTCAACTAATTTCTCCAACGCCTCCGCATCCGTAATCATTTTCGCTGCCTCCAAAAAGGCGTTGGCCGTCATGTCGGGAGGGAGGCCGAGAGCTTCGGCGGCGGATGCGCGCTTCCGGGCGGAGTCGGGACCCCCGGTCAGACCGAGATCGTAGAGGAGCGCCCGGGTCACGGGTTCCTTCGCCGGGGGATCGGAGCCTTCCCCGCTCTCCCCGCATTCGGGATGGGCCCGGAGGAAGGTCTCGAAAACCCCGCGCAGGATCGGATCCGGCACGCCCTCCACCCCGAGGATCCCCGCTTTCGACGGCGCGCGCTTCCGCGGTTCCTTCCCCGGGATCGCCGGGATGTAGAGATCGTAGACCGTCAGCCCCCCGAGCATCCCCCGCAGATGGGACCGGATCAGCCGCCCGCCCCCGTCGCTGTCCGAGAGCAGGATCAGGCCCTTCTGCCCGAGCCGCCGGATCAGCGTCTGCTTTTCCCGGCTGCGGAAGACCCCGAACCCGTCCGTCGGCAGGATCACCGCGTCGATCACCCCGGAGAGCCGCGCCTTGTCGTACTTTCCCTCGACGATCACCGGGATATTCAGTTTCAGCTTCTCTCCCATGTCCTCACCTGCCGTTCGATGCCGAAGGATCCTCCTCCCGGGAATTCAGGGACCCCAAGGCGCAGATCAGGCGTTCCACCGGCGCGTAGTTGTAGGATCCCATGCCTCCGCCCACGCCGGATTTCAGCTGACGGTCCGCGTCCAGACAGAGGCGCAGGGCCGCGGCATACCGGGCGGGGGGGATCTTCGCGGCGGCGCGGAAACAGAGCTTCGCCCGCCATTCGTTCATTTTCAGGGAGAGAGCCAGATCGGAGGCGTCCCGCCCGTCGGAGGAGAAGGAGGCCGCGGCGTAGAGATCCGAAAAGGCCTTCGAGACCTGCCCGAGGATCATCACCGGCTCCTCCTTCCGGTTCATCTTCACCCGCAGAAAGCGCAGGGCTCCCCCCATGTCCCCCCGGGTCACGCAGTCCGCCAGCCCGAAGGCGTCGTCCTCGTCCGCAGAGATGACCGAAGCCCGGGCGTCGGAGAGGGCCGCCGTCATGGGTCCCCCCTCCTTCTCCGCGCGGAAGGCGGCGTAGGCTGCGGTCTTCTCCACCTCCCCCGAGAGGGCGTACATGCTCTTCCCGGCCGTGCGCAGGATCCAGGGGCAGACTTCCGGATCCGGGACCAGGCCGTAGTCCGCGAAATGGCGCTCCATCCAGCGGATCAGCCGGGCCTCGGTCTGATAGGGGAATTCCACGGAGGTCCCCATCGCGTCGAAGTCCCGCAGGAAGGCGGAAGGCCGGTTCGGACGTCCCCCGTCGAATCCGCCCGCCACCGCCCGGATCAAAAACACCGTGTCGTCGGAGGCGGAGAGGTCCATCCCGAAATCCGACCCGAGGGAGCGGAGATATTCGAGAAGCCGGTTTTTCCCCCGGGCTTCCTTCTTCCCGTCCTCCTCGGGGGAGCCGGGATCGGAGGAGGGGGCGTTTTCCCCGGAGGGAGAGTCCGTCGGGTCCCCGGTCTCCGGGTCGGCGGAGCGGCCGCGGGTTTTCAGCGAGTCCACCGAGGAGAAGACCGCCGAGACGTATTTCCGGCCCCCCATCATCGGCGGCGCGAGAAGGGCGTCGGTGAGGGCTCCCGGGTCGAATTCCCCGTCCCCGAAGCAGAATTCGAAGCAGTTGAAGGCCGCGAGGGAGGAGTCGGACCCGAGGACGGCGCGTTTGAGCTCGGAGGCCCGCGCGTTTTTCAGATAGTCCTCGTCGCCGAAGAAGAAATAGACCCCGCCCGGAACGCCCTTTTTCAGCAGGCGGGAAAAGTCCGCGTCGGATAGTTTCATCAGCATCACTATATCGCCCAGCCGCACCCCGCAATGAAGTTTTTGATCCAACTTTTTTCAAAAAGGTGGCAGGGTCAAGGGGCAGAGCCCTTGCCGACGTCCGCAGACGTCGGAATTCTCATTGCTTCCAAGGAGTTCCTCTTTTGGTACTTTTCTCCTCGATAAAGGAGAAAAGTACGGCGGAAAAGATGGGTTGACTTCATCCCGGCCCAGGGCGATTTCCCCGAAAAGTTTTGGAAAACGCTGGATTCCTTCACAGAAAAGCGGTATAATTACAAAGAAAGAATCCCCGTCCCCCTGCCGTTTATTATACCGGAAAACCGGGGGGATGTCAAGCGCGGAGACGGGAGAAGCGGCTGGCGGCTAGTGGTTAGCGGTTAGTAGACCGTCCTCATGAAATGAGGGATTTTTCAGGCGCGGTTTGGCTTGCCCGAAGGTTTGCTTTTCTCCGCCGACGGTCGGGGACCGTCGTTGCTATTATAGAAAGACGAAATCTTTCGCTTTTTCCCTTCTGGAAGGGACTTCGAAAAGAGGAAGGTGCACGATATGCCCGAAATGAAAAACAACATCCTCGACTACCTCGACTGGCGGGGGGATCTCTCCTTTTCCGCCGCCCCCTTCTGCGAGATCGACAACCTTATTTTCTGCATGCTCAGCTTCGCCGACTTCTCCCCCGCCGTCTCCGCGGATCCCACCGGCGTGCCCGTCAAGCTTTCCGACGTCCGGGAGGCCGTGCGGGAAAAATACCCCTCCGGCGAGGACTTCGGCGAGGTGGTCCCGAAATTCGTCAACGAGCTCGTGGACAAAGCCCTGAAAAGCCCCCGCTTCCGGGAAGTCTACGCCGCGGGATTCCAAAGCGTCCTCGAGGAAAGCGAGATCACCCAGTTCGCCGCCGTCACCTTCGTCCTCCCCGACAATTCCCTCTTCGTGGCCTACCGGGGGACGGACGACACCCTCGTCGGATGGCGGGAGGACTTCTGTCTCAGCTTCACAAAGCCCGTCCGCGCCCAGCAGCTCGCCGCGGAATATCTCGCGGATATGGCGTCGGTATACAGCGGTCCCGTCCGCGTGGGGGGACACTCGAAGGGCGGCAATCTGGCCCACTACGCGGCGGCCTTCGCTCCGAAGCACATCCGGTCCCGGATCCTCACCGCCTATTCGAACGACGGCCCGGGATTTTTACGGGAGATCGCGGAAAGCCCCGAATTCCGGGAGGCCGAGAGCGCGGGGAGATTCGTCACCCTCGTGCCCCAGTCCTCCGTCGTCGGGATGCTCCTCGGCCACAACGAGACCTATCAGGTGGTGGAGAGCTCCGCCGGGGACGGGATCTGGCAGCACGACCCGTTCACGTGGACGGTGAAGGGCCCGAACTTCGTCCACCTCGACAGCCTCTCCGCCGAGGGCAGACGCCACGACGAAGCCTTCGCCGAATGGCTCGAGGGGATCTCTCCCGAAAAGCGGAGCCAGTTCACCGACACGGTGTTCGGCCTTCTCGGATCCACCGGCGCGAAGACCATCTCCGATCTCACGAAGGACCTGATCGGCACCCTCGCCGCCATGGCCAGGACCTATGCCGGTCTGGACCGGGACGCGCGGGACAATCTGATCCTCTTCCTGCGCAAGCTGGCCGAGGCGAGCTGGAAGGCGGGGAAGGAGAGTTAGGAGGGGTTAGCGGCTAGCGGCTAGTGGTTAGTGGCTAGTGGTTAGTGGCTAGTAGACGCTCCTCACGAAATTAGGAATGAGGAATGATTCGAAATTCAGAATTCAGAATTCAGAATTATGAATTAAGAATTTGTTTCACGTGAAACAGGGGCTGACGGTTCTACTAACCACTAACTTCTTCCAACTAGCAACTTGACAATCCCGCCGATTTATGCTATACTTTTCCTCGCAGGCCGGGCCGCCGCGTGTCATGGCGCCGCGAGGTATTGACATGAGGAAAGTCCGGGCATCGCAGGGCAGGATAACGGATAACGTCCGCCGAAGGAAACTTCCGGGAAAGTGCAACAGAAATAGACTACCAACGCCCACGGGCACGGTACAGATGGAAAGGCGAGGTAAAAGCTCACCGGCACGACAGGCAACTGTGTGCAAATGTAAACCCTATCCGATGCAACGCCTCCACGCGGGGATCTCCTTCGGGGGATCATGCCGGCCCGGCAGAACCGCGGAGGCGGCACAGAGGCGGCTGGCGACAACCGTCCCAGATAGATGGCGGCTGCGGAGCTCGCTCCGTACAGAACCCGGCTTACACGCCTGCCGGAAGATTCCGTTCTTTTTCTTCCCCAATCGGGGAGGATGGGGCGGAATTTTCCGTTTTTTCGGGCCCAGCCTATTGACAAGGGGAGGAGAGGGCGATTATAATAGTAGAGGAGGAATGAGATTAGTTGGTAGTTGGGAGCGGCTAGTAGTTAGTAGAACGAGTTAGGCGGTGTTTCACGTGAAACATTCTTCCGAAATTTCTGCCGCCGCACGTCCCAATCCGCCTCCAGCGTGTCATTCTGACGCACCGACGCGGTCGTGCGCACCAACGCAGTTGTGCTGTCAGCGAAGAATCTCCCGGCTTCAAGGACAAACCATCCTCCACGTGCGGAGATTCTTCGTCGCAGGCTCCTCAGAATGACAAAGAAAAGCGGCGACGGACGGGTTTCGGCCTGAATGAAGAAATCGTTTCAGGAAAAACAGAACGAAATCACGATTGTTTCACGTGAAACAAAGCCCAATTCCTCGCTCCTCATTCCTGATTCCGGGAGAACGGTTCTACTAGCCACTAGCCCCTGGCCGCTGGCCGCTTCTGACTCTCCCCCTTTTCGGCAATACATAAACGGAGGTTTGCGCGATATGAAAACAAGACTTTTATCATTGCTTCTCTGCCTCTGCCTGACGGCATCCTGTTTGATCGGGTGCTCCGAGAAGGCGGCCGAGACTCCTTCGGGGGCGGATGAAACGGAAGCGGCGGACGCGGCCGGCGTGCCCGGAGGTGAAGGCGAGGCGGATCCCTCCTCCGCCGGGAATTCCGACGCCCTCATCGCCGTGGAGGCGGACTACGACTGGAAAGCCGGCGTCTCCCAGAACGACTACGGCGGATATGAATTCACCATCCTCAACGGCTGCACCGCGTCCTGGTATTCCTATACCCTCGTCACCACCGAGGAGACCACCGGCGAGCCCGTGAACGACGCCATCTACGAGCGGACCCAGCGGGCGAACGAATTTCTGAATATCAAGGTGGGGGAGAACAACGTCTCCGACTCCGTGGCGAGCCTGAAAACCGCGGTCAAGGCCGGGACCAACGACTTCGACGTGGCCACCGTCACCCTGATGAATTCCTACGCCGTCGCGATGGAGAACAATGTCCACGATCTGAATACCCTTTCGGACCAGCTGGACCTCACCAATGTGTGGTGGGACCAGAACGCCGTCCACGACCTCGACGTCAACGGGAAGCTCTACTTCACCACCAGCGACTTCGACACCACCCGCTTCGACGGCATCCGGTCCCTCTACTTCAACAAGCAGCTGATCACCGACCTGTCCCTCGAAAATCCCTACGACATCGTGGACGACAACCGCTGGACCCTCGACAAATTCGTCGAAATGTGCGCGGCCGGTGAGGCGGACACGGACGGCGACGGCCTCATGACCGACATGGACCGCTACGGCTACGTCACCTACGGCGAGCTGGCGGTGGACCTGCTCGTCAACGGCTGCGACATCCACTACATCGACAAGGATCCCGACACCGGGCGGCTGATCAACGGGACGGAGGGCGAGAAGCTGGTCGACGTCTACGCGAAGATCTACGACATCCTCTGGAACGACAACAAGGTCTTCGACTGCCGCCAGAGCCGGTTCTCGAAATACGACCGGGGGCTCGGAGACCGGATCCAGGAGCCGATCTTCACCGAGAACAAGGCGATCTTTTACAGCGAGTGCATGGCGTGGACCCGGGTGCTCCGCGAGATGGAAGCCGATTTCGGCGTGGTTCCTCCTCCGAAATTCAACGAGGATCAGGACCGGTACTATTCCATCATCATCAACCCCTTCATGCAGATGATCCCGATCACCCAGGGCGAAAAGGAGACCCCCCGGACCTGCAACATCCTCGACGTCCTCGCCGCAGCCTCCCACGACACGGTGGTCGACGCCTATGTGAACGTCACCCTGAGCGGCAAGGTGGCGCGGGATCCCGACACGGTGCGGATGCTGCATCTTGTGTTCGACGAGCTGTCCTACAATGTGCACTTCTCGAATGTCGCGATCCGCTCCACCATCCAGAACGGCCTCACCGGCGGCCAGGAGAACATCGCCTCGATGATCCAGAAGACCGCGAAATCCGTCAACAAGACGCTGGAGAAGACGAATAAGTTCTTCTTTGGGGAATAAATCGTTTGTTTCGTTCTTGGCGTGATGGGGTGCGGTGCGGGATTTGCGGTTTTTGTATGGGAGCGCTTCGCCCGCTACGCAGGAATGGAAGGGACGCGCGGTTGGTCAGCTTGAGAATAGAGCCGATCCCCGCGGGCTTCTTCCGATTCAGACATGGCGAACCGAAACATGAAGTCAACCCCGCGCGGTCTCTGTCCGTGCAGCCGAAACATGCGCAGGATAAATCCTGCGGCCTTACGGCAGAGATTCAGGCGCGCGTGGAAGGGGACAATGTGCGGCGGAAGACGTGATGTTCCACGTGAAACAATTCTTAATTCATCATTCTGAATTTCATTCCTAATTCCTAACTCCTAACTCCTCACTCCTCACTCGTTCTACTACCCACTAGCCACTACCCACTAACAACTTCCCACGGAGGTACCGCCATGAGATGGGACCGGAAGCTCGCCGTATTCAGCGTTTTCGCCCTGCTGTTCATTCTGGCGGCGGCGGGGACTCTTCTTTGGTTCACCCACCGGAGCGTGACGAATATCTCCGACCGGATCGCGGGGGAGGCGGAGGAGGGCTACGACCGGCTCATGAAGCGGACCGCCCGCGCCGAGAACATCTTCCGGGTGAGCGTCAACCGCCGCGGGAAATTCGAGTCCCAGCAGAAGTACCGCGGGTTCGATCCGGCGTGGCTGAGGGAACTGAGCTACGTCCCCGGGGAGTATCTGGACGAGGAGGTTGCGTACACCCATGCGGTCACCTTCCGGCTGAAATCCTACGACACGGAGGGGGTCTACTCCCACCGGGATTCCCCCGTCGCCTACACCCGCTACGACGACTCCGCCGAATTCCGCAAGAGCGGCGGGCTCTATTATGTCACTTATGTGGAGGGCAATACGGTGTATCACTTCATCGCGGAGTGCCCGAGGCTGACGGAGTGGATTGAGGAAGTTGGAAGAGATTAGTAGTCAGCGGACAGCAGAGCGGGGTGGGGCTTGTTTGTGTGTCCGCGGCGGGATGGGATGCGGCGGAGGATGAAGGTTTTTTGTTGGGAGCGCTCCGCCCGCTGCGCAGGGATGGAAGGGACGCGCGTTCGGGAAGTCGGAACCGTTTCTTTGGCCTCGCGCACATGTTTGGAATCGGATCTGTGCGCAGGTGGAAATTTGCAGTCATAAACCGTCGGGGCGGAACGTCAGGTTCTTCCCCGGCGGTTCTTGTTTCACGTGAAACGATGGCTCCGAAAGCCTTGCTGTTCCTGATCTGGGTTCGGATCCCGCACGGGTCTGAGGTCTTGTCCGGTTTCCGGAAAATTTTTTTTGAAAAACTTTTGGAAAAGGGGTTGACAAATCCGGGATGTTGTGATAAGATAAACAAGCTGTCACGCAAACGGAAGCGGGCGGGGGCAGCGGATGGCTCATTGAAAATTGAACAACAACGATGTACGAAAGACTCTGAAAATTCTTTTGAATTTAAGAAGCTCTAAAGTAATTTGAGCAAACAGATCTTACTCTGAAAGATCGGATCAATCCGGGGTAACCCGGTTGATATACAATTTTTTAGAGAGTTTGATCCTGGCTCAGGATGAACGCTGGCGGCGTGCATAACACATTCAAGTCGAACGGTGAAGTCCCTTCGG